>DASSNM010000019.1:0-6064 GCA_035688025.1 Gaiellaceae bacterium
CGCCGCGATCGTCGGGAGCTTGGCAATCAGCCGCACCCGCTGGAGGTAGCGGTTGGCGGGGTCGTGGATATTCTTGGCGTCGGGGTAGAAGGTGGAAAGGGCGCCGATGGTGCCGAGCAGCGTGCCCATGGGATGGGCGTCGTAGCGGAACCCGTCGAGGAAGCGGGTCAGGTTCTTGTGGACGTAGGTGTGCGTCCGCACCTCGTCCTCCCACGCCCGCAGCTCCGCCTCGGTCGGCAGCTCGCCCTCGAGCAGCAGCCACGCCGTCTCGAGGAAGGTCGCGCGCTCGGCGACCTGCTCGATCGGGTAGCCCCGGTAGCGGAGGATCCCTGCGTCGCCGTCGATGTACGTGATCGCGCTGCGGCAGGAGGCGGTGTTGAGGAACGCCGGGTCGTAGGCGGTCAGCCCGAGCTGGCGCAGGTCGTTCGCCCGGATCGTGCCGTCGACGATCGGCACCTCGATCTCGCGGCCGTCCCGGTTGTCCCGGATCGTCAGCGTCTCGTCGGCCATGGCAACGGACCCTAGCTCGCGGCCAGCGCCCGCGCGCGGGCGAGCCGCACCTCGCGGGTCAGGGTCGCGACGTCGTAGGCGCCGTAGTGGCGGACGTCGTTGACGAAGAACGTCGGCGTGCCGGTGACGCCCGAGAGGTCGGCGCTGTCCACGTCCTCCGCCACCCGCGCCGCGCCCGCGTGCGAGCGCAGGTCGGCGGCGAACCGCTCCACGTCGAGCCCGATCCGCTCCGCGTGGGCGAGCAGGTCGCGCACCCCGAGCGCGGCGTCGTTCTCGATCAGCACGTCGTAGTAGTCCCAGAAGCGCCCCTGCGCGGCTGCCGCCTCCGCCGCCTCGGCGGCGAGCTGCGCGCGCGGGTGGACGTCGGCGAGCGGCAGGTGGCGCCAGACGTAGCGGACGTCCCCGGAGCCGGCGAGCAGCTCGCGGACGACCCGCTCCGCCTGGCCGCAGTACGGGCCCTCGAAGTCGCCGTACTCGACGAGCGTCACGACCGCGTCCGCCGGCCCGCGCACGTGGTCGCGCTCCGGGTCGACCGGCACGGCGAGATCCGTGATCACCTCCGCGCTCCCGAGCAGCGCCCGCACCCGGAAGCGCGCCGGCAGGAGCGCGGTCGCCCGGAAGAGGAGCCAGGTCAGCGCCGCCGAGCAGGCCGCGGCGCTGAGGACGCCGACCTTCGCCTCAGCGAGCTGCGTGCCGTGGAAGGCGAGGCTCGCGATCAGGAGCGAGACGGTGAAGCCGATGCCGGCGATCGTCCCGCCGCCCGCGACCGCGGCCCAGCCGACCGGCGCGCGGACGCGGCCCCGGCTCGCGCGCGTCACGAGCGCGGCCGCGCCGACGATCCCGGCCGGCTTGCCCGCGAGGTACCCGAACAGGATCCCGAGCGTCAGCGGCGAGGAGTACGCGTGCCCGAGGAAGCCGCCGCCGAGCGGGACGCCCGCGTTCGCGAGCGCGAACAGCGGCACGATCGCGTAGCTCGTCCACGGGTGCCAGAGCCGCTGCAGCCGGTCGTTCGGCGAGAGCGCGGACCGGATCCCCTGCCGCGCCTCGCGCTCGAGGTCGGGCGTCGGCTGCTCGCGGAAGAGCCGGAACAGGTCGGTCGCGCGCTCGAGGTCGCCGCGCGCCGCCGGCCGGGCGACCGTCAGCAGCCCGAACGCGAGCCCGGCGACGACCGGGTCGACGCCCGACTCGTGCAGCGCGACCCAGGTGGCGAGACCGAGCGCCGCGTAGGGGAGCCCGCCCCGGATCCCGGCGAGCGCGAGCGCCGCAGCCGCCGCGAGGAAGACGGAGGCGAGCACGACCCAGCCGGCCGAGACGCCCGAGCTGTACGCGACCGCGATCACGCAGAGCGCGGCGAGGTCGTCGACGACGGCGACCGTGAGCAGGAAGGCGCGCAGCCGGTCGGGGAAGCGCGGCCCGACGAGCGCGAGCATCCCGAGCGCGAACGCGGTGTCGGTCGACATCGCCGTCCCCCAGCCGTGCGCGGCGCCGCCGCCCGCGTTCGCGGCGAGGTAGATCGCGACCGGCACGACCATGCCGCCGACCCCCGCCGCGACGGGCAGCGCGAGCCGGCGCCGGTCGCGGAGCTCGCCGAGGTCGAACTCGCGCCGCGCCTCGAGCCCGACGACGAGGAAGAAGAGCGCCATCAGCCCGCCGTCGACCCAGGCGCGCAGGTCCTGCGCGATCCCGTGGCCGCCGAGCCGGACGTCGAGCTGGGTCGCCCAGACCCGCTCGTAGGAGTGCGCGTCGACGTTCGTCCAGACGAGCGCGGCGACGGTCGCCGCGAGCAGGATCGCCGCGCCGCCCGTCTCCGTGCGCAGGAACGACCGCAACGGCGTCTCGATGCTCCGCGCCCACGCCGTGCGGGCGGCGAACGGAGCCGCCTGCGCGTCACTCATCGGACGATTCTCGCGTTTGCCGCGCAGCGGTCGCGGAACGAGCGACCGGACCAACGCGAACGAAAGGGGTCGAGATGAAGCTGAACAACCTCCAGGACGTGCTCCAGGAGCAGCTCGAGGACCTGCAGAGCGCCGAGCAGCAGCTCGTCGAGGCGCTCCCGAAGATGGCCCGCGCGGCCTCCGCCGACGAGCTGAAGGAGGCGTTCGAGCACCACCTCGAGGAGACGAAGGGCCACCTCGAGCGCGTCAAGGAGGCGCGCGGCGAGCTCGGACACTCCGGCGAGCCCGAGGAGTGCAAGGCGATGAAGGGCCTGATCGCCGAGGGCGAGGAGATCATCGAGATGGAGGGCGACCCGATGGCGAAGGACGCGGCGCTGATCGCGGCCGCGCAGCGGGTCGAGCACTACGAGATCGCCGCCTACGGCACCGTCCGCACGCTCGCGAAGCAGCTCGACCGCAAGGACATCGAGGAGCTGATGGACCAGACCCTCGACGAGGAGAGCCAGGCCGACACGCTGCTGACGAAGATCGCGACCGGCGGCATGTTCGCCGCAGGCGTCAACGAGCGTGCGGGAGAAGGCGCCGCGTGAAAGCCCTCACGTGGCACGGCAAGCGCGATGTCCGGGTCGAGCAGGTGCCCGACCCGGGCATCCGCGAGCCCGACGACGTGATCGTTCGCGTCACCTCCTCGGGCGTCTGCGGCTCCGACCTCCACCTGTACGAGGTGATGGGCGCGTTCATGGAGGAGGGCGACATCCTCGGCCACGAGGCGATGGGGATCGTCGAGGAGGTCGGCCCCGAGGTGACGGCGGTGCGGCAGGGCGACCGCGTCGTCGTCCCGTTCAACATCGCGTGCGGCGGCTGCTGGATGTGCTCGCAGGGCCTCCACTCGCAGTGCGAGACGACGCAGCAGCGCGAGGAGGGCACCGGCGCGGCGCTCTTCGGCTACACGAAGCTCTACGGCGCCGTCCCCGGCGGCCAGGCCGAGTACCTGCGCGTCCCGTTCGGGAACGCGCTGCCGGTCAGGGTGCCGGAGAACGGCTACCCGGACGACCGCTTCCTCTTCCTCTCGGACGTGCTCCCGACCGCGTGGCAGGGCGTCGAGTACGCGGCCGTGCCGGACGGCGGCACCGTGCTCGTGCTCGGCCTCGGACCGATCGGCGAGATGTGCACGCGCGTCGCGCAGCACCGCGGCCACCGCGTCCTCGCCGTCGACCTCGTCCCCGACAGGATCGAGCGGGCGCGCTCGCACGGCGTCGAGGTGCTCGACCTGAACGAGCACGAGGACGACCTCGCCGAGGTCGTGCGCGGGACGACCGACGGCCGCGGCCCGGACTCCGTGATCGACGCGGTCGGGATGGAGGCGCACGGCGCGCCCGTCTCGAAGCTGATGCAGTCGATGTCGAGCTTCCTGCCGAAGTCGCTGCAGGAGAAGCTGATGGAGACCGCGGGCGTGGACCGGCTGCACGCCCTCTACCTCGCGATCGACCTCGTCCGCCGCGGCGGCACGATCTCGCTCTCCGGCGTCTACGGCGGCATGGCCGACCCGATGCCGATGATGACCCTGTTCGACAAGCAGATCCAGCTGCGGATGGGCCAGGCGAACGTCCTCCGCTGGGTGCCCGAGATCATGCCGCTGCTGATGGACGGCGACCCGCTCGGCGCGGAGTCGTTCGCGAGCCACCACGTCTCGCTCGACGAGGCGCCGGAGGCGTACGAGAAGTTCCAGAAGAAGGAGGACGGCTTCTTCAAGGTCGTCCTGCGGCCGTGACCCGCGTCGTCGTCACCGGCGCCTCCGGCAACGTCGGCACGAGCCTGCTGAACGCCCTCGCCGGGGACGGCGACGTGACCGAGGTGGTCGGGATCGCGCGGCGGCTGCCGTCGCTCGCGGTCGAGAAGACCGAGTGGCGGGTCGCCGACGTCGAGCACGACGACCTCGTCCCGCTCTTCCGCGGCGCCGACTGCGTCGTCCATCTCGCGTGGCGGATCCAGCCGTCGCACGACCTCGAGGCGCTGCGCCGCACGAACGTCGGCGGCAGCATGCGGGTCTTCCGCGCCGTCGCCGACGCGGGCGTGCCCGCGCTCGTCCACGCGTCGTCGGTCGGCGCCTACTCGCCGGGGCCGAAGGAGCGCCGTGTCGACGAGAGCTGGCCGACCGAGGGGACGCGCACGAGCTTCTACGCGCGGCACAAGGCGGAGGTCGAGCGGCTGCTCGACCGCTTCGAGCAGGAGCAGCCGGAGACGCGCGTCGTCCGGTTGCGGCCGGCGCTGATCTTCAAGCGCCAGTCGGCGGAGGAGCAGCGCCGCTACTTCCTCGGGCCGTTCTTCCCGCGGCTGCTGGCGCGGCGCGAGGCGATCCCGCTCGTGCCGGACATCCCGGGGCTCCGCTTCCAGGCCGTCCACGCGGACGACGTCGGCGAGGCGTACCGGCTCGCGGTCGCCGGCGACGCGCGCGGCGCGTTCAACGTCGCGGCCGAGCCGGTGCTGGGGCCGCAGGAGCTCGCGACCTCGCTCGGCGCGCGGCCGTTCCGGCTCGATCCGCGCGTCGCGCGGGCCGCGCTCGCGGCGAGCTGGCGGCTGCGGCTGCAGCCGACGCCGGAGGGCTGGCTCGACATGGGGCTGTCGGTGCCGCTGATGGACACGAGCCGGGCCCGCGCCGAGCTCGGCTGGGAGCCGCAGCGGACCTCTGTCGAGGCGATCCTGGAGCTGCTCGAGGGCATCGCCGCCGAGGCGGGCGCGCCGACGCCGCCGCTCGAGCCGGGCCGGAAGCCGCTCCACCGCGTGAGCTGATGGCGGCCGTCGCCGACGCGCCGTCCGGACGGGACGCGGCGACCGCAGTCCCGGAGCGGCGGGCGCTCGTCTACGACCTCGTCGGGCTCGGGCTGACGCTCTACGCGCGGCTCGCGTTCCGGCTGCGGACGGTCGGAGACGAGCTGCGGCTCGAGCGCTCGACGCTGCTCGTCGCGAACCATCCGCGCGAGAGCGACCCGGCCGTGCTCGCCGGCGCGCTCTTCTCGACCGTCCACCCGCGCCCGTTCCGGCCGCACCCGCTCGTCCACTTCATGCTCCGCGCCGACCTGCACGAGCGCGGCTTCTTCGCCGGGATGCCGCGCGCGCTGCCGCTCTGGGCGCGGCGACTGCTCTTCCCGCTCGGGATCGGGCCGATCCTCGACGGCCTCCTGCCGTGCGCCCGGATCCGCACCGCGACCACGATGCTCGTCGCCGACCTCGTGCGCGCGGCGCCGGACGCGCCGCTCGAGGAGCTGCTGCCGCCCGACGACGTCGCCCGGCTGCGCGAGCGCGCCGAGCGGCTCGGCCGGCCGCGCCCGCGGCTCGGCCGCGACGCCGACGCGGGCGACTACGCCGACCTGCTCTGGTGGGTCGTCCGGGCCGACGACGCTCCCTCGCCGCTCGCGCAGGAGCTGTTCGGGCGGCGCGCGGGCGAGGCGCGCGCCGACCTCCAGCACTTCGTCGACCTCGTCCGCGGCGGCGGGACCCTGCTCGTCAGCCCGGAGGGGCGCGCGTCGCCGGACGGCTCGCTGCAGCCGCTGCGGCGCGGCGCGACGCTGCTCGTGCGGCGGGCGAAGCCGGAGCGGGTCAGGCCGCTCGCCGTCGCCTACGACCCGCTGACGAGCGGCCGCACCTGGGCGTACGTCGGC
>DASSNM010000028.1:0-3257 GCA_035688025.1 Gaiellaceae bacterium
GCCGACGCGCGGGTACGCCGCCGCGAGCGTGGACGGGTCGATGCCCGCCTTCCCGGCGGCGGCGACGAGCGCGGCCTCCGTCGGATCGCCGTGCGCCGCCCAGCGCGCCTCCTCCTCGACGTGGACGATCCGGGCGTCCGACGCGAGCACCGCGGCCCGGAGCAGCTCGAGGGCGCCGGCCGAGACGGGAGCCCGGAGACCGTTGCGTGTGAAGCCGCCCTCGGGGCCGTAGCCGACACCGGAGACGTCCAGCGTCTCGCCGGCGCACCAGATCGTCCGCACCGTCATCTGGTCGGCGGTCAGGGTGCCGGTCTTGTCGCTGCCGATCACGGAGACGCTGCCGAGCGTCTCCACGGCCGCGAGGCGGCGGGCGAGCGCGTTCCTTCGCGCCATCCGCTGGGCGGCGAGCGACAGCGAGATCGTCACGACCGCAGGCAGCGCCTCCGGAACGACCGCGACGGCGACCGCGACCCCGAAGACGAGCATCTCGAGGAACGGCTCGCCGCGGAGGAGGCCGAGGGCGACGACGAGGAGGACGACGGCGAGCGCGACGCGGGCGAGCGCGACCCCGACCCGGTCGAGGCTGAGCTGCAGGGGCGTGCGCCGGCTCTCGATCGCCTCGAGCATGTGAGCGATCGCCCCGAACTCGGTCCGATCCCCCGTCGCGACCACGAGCGCGCGGCCTCGTCCGTGGGCGATCGTCGTCCCGGCGTAGACCATGTTCCGCCGGTCGCCGAGCGCGTGCGCGTCGCCGTCGAGCGACTCGACGACCTTCTCCACCGGAACCGACTCGCCGGTGAGGGCCGCCTCCTCGGCCGTGAGCGCCACGGCGGAGCAGACGCGACCGTCGGCCGGGACCCTGTCGCCGGGCGAGAGGGCGACGAGGTCGCCGGGGACGAGCTCGCGCGCCGGCACGTCGCGCTCGACGCCGTCGCGGATCACGGTCGCGGTCGGCGCTGCGAGCTCGCGCAGCGCCTCGAGCGCGCGCTCGGCGCGGTACTCCTGCACGAATCCCAGCAGGGCGGCGAAGACGACGATCACGGAGATGACGATCGCCTCGGTCCGATGTCCGAGGCCGGCCGAGAGCCCGGCGCCGGCGAGCAGGATCAGGATCAGGACGTTCTCCAGCTGCGCCAGCAGGAGCCGCCAGGCGCGCGTCTGCTGCCTGGCCTCGATCTGGTTCGGCCCGGACGCCAGCAGGCGCCTCTCCGCCTCGGCGGCGGACAGGCCCCGGCTCGTCGAACCGGCGAGCTCGCGCTCGACGGTCTCGACGTCCCGGCGATGCCACGCTCCCGGGCCCGGTTCCGGGTCGGACGCCGGCTGTCTCGTCGGTGCGCTCGCGGTGAGCATGCGCCTCCTTCGGCTCGTCGTGCCTGCCGAAGGTCTCTCCCGACCTGCCGGTCGCGCGACTCCGGGCCGTGGCCGTGCTGACGGAGACGCGCCGGAGGGATACTCCCCTTCGTCGTGCCCGGCATAGGGCCGGAGGCGGCGGCGCCCCGTCGGGGTTCACACCGCGGTCGTCCGGGGGGAACTACCGAGGCGCGGCGCCGCGCGCGGTACCGTGACCGGCGGCATGGTGGAGCGCGAGCTCACCGTCGAGCCCGCGCCTCACGGGGCGACCGAGGCGGACAACCGCGGCGCGGTCGTCGCGGCGCTGATGCTCACGGTCGGGCTCGCCGCGATCGACAGCACGATCGTCGCGACCGCGATCCCGCAGATCGTCGCCGACCTCGGCGGCTTCTCGCTCTTCCCGTGGATCTTCTCGATCTACCTGCTGACGCAGGCGGTCACCGTCCCGATCTACGGCCGCCTCTCGGACATCTTCGGCCGCAAGCCGGTGCTGCTCGTCGGCATCGCCGGCTTCGTCGCGGGCTCGATCCTCTGCGGGTTCGCCTGGAACATGGTCGCCCTGATCGTCTTCCGCGGGCTGCAGGGCCTCGCCGCCGGCGCGATCCTGCCGACGACGGCCACGATCGTCGGCGACCTCTACCCGCCCGCCGAGCGCGGCCGCATCTCCGGCTGGATCTCGAGCGTCTGGGGCGTGTCGGCGATCGTCGGGCCCGCGCTCGGCGGCTTCTTCGCCCAGTACTGGACGTGGCGCGGCATCTTCTGGCTCAACCTGCCGGTGGGGCTCGGCGCCGCCTGGCTGATCCGCCGCCACCTGCACGAGCGCGTCGAGCGCCGCGCCCACCGGATCGACTACGCCGGCGCGCTCGCCCTCGGCCTCGCCTGCACGCTCCTGATCCTCGCCCTCCTCGAGGGCGGCGTCCGCTGGGCGTGGAGCTCGCCGGCCAGCGTGGCGCTGCTCGGCCTCGCGGCCGTCCTGCTCGCCGCGTTCGTGCAGATCGAGCGGAGGGTGCCGGAGCCGATCCTGCCGCTCTGGATCTTCGGCCGCCGGACGCTCGTCGCCGGGAACCTCGCCGGCCTCGCGATCGGCGGCATCCTGATCGGGCAGTCGTCGTACGTGCCCACGTACGCCCAGCGCGTCGTCGGCGTCGGGGCGGTCGCCGCCGGGTTCGCGATGGCGGCGATGACGATCGGGTGGCCGATCGCAGCGACGTTCGCGCCGCGCGTCTACATGCGGATCGACTTCCGGCCGACGGCGCTCCTCGGCGGCGCGATCTCGGTCGCCGGCTGCCTGCTGCTCGCCCTCTTCGCCGGCCGCGACGCCGGCGTCTGGCGGGTCGCCGTCGCGAGCTTCGTCCTCGGCGCCGGCCTCGGCTTCGCGTCGACGTCGACCGTCGTCGCCGTGCAGTCGGTCGTCGGCTGGGACCGCCGCGGCGTCGTCACCGGCAGCAACATGTTCATCCGCACGCTCGGGAGCGCGGTCGGCGTCGCCGTCTTCGGCAGCATCGCGAACGGCCGGCTCGCGCACCGGCGGCACACGCCGGCCGCGATCTACCACGCCGTCCACGGCGTCTTCTGGGCGCTCGTCGCCGTCGCCGTCGCCGTGCTCGGCGTCGCGGCGCAGCTGCTCCTGCCCCGCCGCGTGACGGCGATCGACTAGAGGCTTGGTGTGGGATAGACGCCCGTTCGGGGCCGCGCCGGGGGCGGCATCCGGGCGACCCGGCTATTCCAGATCGAGCCTCTACCGCGTCTTCGCGAAGCGGTGCACAGCCTGGAGCAGCTCCTCCGACTTCGCCTGCGCCTCCGCCTCGTCGCCGGACGCGAGCGCGCCCGCGACGCAGTGGCGGACGTGGTCGTCGAGGATCTGGAAGCCGAGGCTCTCGAGCGCGGTCGAGACGGCGCCGATCTGG
>DASSNM010000038.1:0-90202 GCA_035688025.1 Gaiellaceae bacterium
TACCCGCTGCCGGAGGCGCAGCTCGACCGCTTCCTCGTCCGGATCTCGGTCGGCTACCCGGAGCGGAGCGACGAGGTCGAGATGCTGCGGCGGCGGCTCGCGCGCGGCGAGGACGAGGTGACGCTCGAGCCGGTCGTCGACGCGGCGACGCTCGTCGCGATGCAGCAGGCGCTCGAGCTGGTGCACGTCTCGGAGTCGATCGAGGGCTACATCGTGGACGTCGTCGCGGCGACGCGGAGCTCGCGGCGGCTCGCCGTCGGCGCGAGCCCGCGCGGCTCGATCGCGCTGCTGAAGCTGTCGCGCGCGAAGGCGGCGCTCGCCGGGCGCGACTTCGTCGTCCCCGAGGACGTGAAGGCGGTCGCGGTGCCGGCGCTCGCGCACCGGCTGACGCTGCGGCCGGAGCTGTGGGTGCAGCGGGTGCGCGGCGAGGACGTCGTCCAGGAGGCGCTCGAGACGGTGCCGACGCCGCCCGCCGAGGACGCGCTCCGCCCGGCGGGATGACGCGCTTCACCTCGGCGCGGTTGCCGGGCTACGCGGGCCTCGCCGCGGCCGGGCTGATGGCCGGCCTCGCGTCCGGGCGGGTCGAGCTGATCGCGCTCGCGGCGCCGTTCGCGCTCGCCGCCGTCGCCGGCGCGGCGCTCGCGCGCGGGCCGGCGCTGCGGGTTCGGTTCGCGCTCGACCGGGAGCGCGCGCTCGAGGGCGACGAGGCGCTCGCGACCGTGACGGTGCACGCGGAGACGCCGGTCGACCGGCTCGAGGTGCTGCTGCCGCTGCCGCCCGAGCTGGCCGCCGAGCACGACCCGCGCGCGGTCTCGGTCGCGGCCGGCGAGCCGCGCGAGCTCGAGTTCCGGGTCCGCTGCGAGCGCTGGGGCGCGTTCGCGCTCGGCCCGCTGCTCTTCCGCGCCCGCGACCTGCTCGGCTTCCATTCCTGGGAGGGCAGCGCCGGCGAGCCGCTGCCGCTCCGCGTCTACCCGAGCGTCGAGACGCTCCGGACGTTGCTGCCGCCGCTCGAGACGCAGGTGTTCGTCGGCAACCAGGTCTCGCGCGCGGTCGGCGACGGGATCGAGTTCGCGGACGTGCGCGAATGGCACCCCGGCGACCGCGTGCGGCGGATCAACTGGCGCGCGAGCGCCCGCCGAGGCGAGCTGTGGGTGAACGAGCAGCACCCGGAGCGGAATACGGACGTCGTCCTCTTCCTCGACACCTTCGCCGAGGTGCGGGTCGGCGGCCGCGGCACGCACGACCTCGCCGTCCGCGCGGCGACCTCGCTCGCGCACCGCTACCTGCAGCGCAAGGACCGGGTCGGGCTCGTCAGCTTCGGCGGCTTCCTCTCCTGGCTGCTGCCGACCTCCGGGACGCTGCAGCTGTACAAGATCGTCGACTCGCTGCTGCAGACGGACATCGTCATGTCGTACGCGGCGCGCGGCGTCGACGTGCTGCCGCCGCGGACGCTGCCGCCGAAGGCGCTCGTGCTGGCGCTGACGCCGCTGCTCGACCAGCGCTCGGCTGGGGCGCTGCTCGACCTGCGGGCGCGCGGCTTCGACCTCGTCGTCGTCGAGGTCTCCCCGGTCGAGTTCGTCAAGCCGGCCGCCGACGCGATGTCCGACCTCTCCTTCCGCGTCTGGCGGCTGTCGCGGGAGGCGGTGCGGGCTCGCTACGAGCAGGCGGGCGTGCCCGTCGTGACGTGGCGCGAGGGGCAGCCGCTGAACGTGCCGCTGGAGGAGGTGACGGCATTCAGGCGCTTCGCGAGGCCCGTGCGCGGATAGCGCTCGCGTGCGCGTCCGTGCTCGTCTACGCGGGCGTGCTCGCGTACGCGCTCTGGCGCTCGCGCGGGCTCGGCGGGCTCGTGGCGACGCTCGGCGGGATCGGCGCGCTGCTGCTCGTCGTCGTGCTCTGGAAGAGCTGGACGGAGCTGCTCTCGTGGTCGCTCGCGACGCTCGGCGGCGCCTACGCGGCGACGCTGTTCGTCAACACGGCGCGCGTGGACGAGGGCGCGCCGCTGCTCGGGGCGGGGCTGCTCCTCTGCGGCGAGCTGGCGGCGTTGTCGCTCGAGGGGCGCTGGCGGATCCACGCCGAGGTCGGCGTCCTCCGCGGCCGCCTGCTCGCGCTCGCCGTGCTCCTGCTCGCAGGGCTCGCGGCGGCGGCGGCCGTCGTCGCGGCCGCGGGCGCCGGGGCCGGCCGCGGGCTCGCATGGACGACGCTCGGCGCGGCGGCCGTGGTCGCCGTGGTCGGGACGGCGGTCGCGCTGCTGCGCCGGGCCGAGCGCGCCTAGCGGTCCTGCGCGCGGCGCTCGTCCGGGGTCGTGTCCTCCTGCGGCGCGCCGCCGGGGCCGGCCATGACGGTGCCGCCCTCCTCGACGACGTCGTCGGGTCCGGCGTGCCGGTACTCGTCGGTCTGGACGCCGCCGCGCGGGTCGTCGCGCCGGTCGAGCTCGGTCGGGTCGTCGCCCTGCGTGTTGCGGGCGGTCAGCTGCCGGAGCCAGTTGAACATGCTTCGAGCGTTCCCGGAAGCCCGCTACACTAACCGGCGTTCCCGGGCGCATTCGTCTAGTGGCCTAGGACACCGCCCTCTCACGGCGGCGGCACGGGTTCGAATCCCGTATGCGCCTCTACGCGGCGTTCGGTTGGGCCCCGGCGGCCCGGCCGAACGCCGTCTCCACCCCGAGCTCGGCCGCGACGGCGACGACCTCGCCGACGACGACGAGCGCGGGACTCGGCAGCCGCGACGCCGCCTCGGCGAGCGCGCCGAGCGGCGCGGCGACCGTCCGCTGCCTCGCGGTCGCCCCGCACGAGACGACGGCGGCCGGAGTCGAGGCGGGCTTGCCGGCGGCGACGAGCCGCTCGGCCAGCCGCGGCAGCCCGGCGAGCCCCATGAACGCGACGAGCGTCCCCGGCGCCCGCGCGAGCGCGGCGGCGTCGAGCGCCTCGACGTCGTGCGCCGCGAACGCGGTCACCGCCGAGGCGACGCCCCGGTGCGTGACCGGGATCCCGGCCGCCGCCGGCACGGCGGCGAGCGACGAGACGCCCGGGACGACCTCGAACGGGATCCCGGCGCGCGCCAGCGCGAGCGCCTCCTCGCCGCCCCGGCCGAACACGAACGGGTCGCCGCCCTTCAGCCGGACGACGCGCCGGCGGCGGCCGTGCGCGACGAGCAGCCGGTTCACCTCCTCCTGTGCGAGCCCGTCCCGCGCGATCCGGAGCGCGGTCGCGGGCGCCTCGGCGGCGAGCTCCTCGCCGGCCAGCCGGTCGTGGACGAGCACCTCGCACGCGCGCAGCAGGCGCAGCCCGCGCACCGTGATCAGCTCGGGGTCGCCCGGGCCGGCGCCGACGAGCGCGACGGTCATCCGAGCGCCTCCGCGACCTTGCGCCGGAAGAAGTCGCGCCGGTCGGCGTAGCTCGCGAGGTTCGCCCGCGCCCACGGCCGCAGCTCGCGCAGCTCGGCGGCGAGGCGTTCGTGCTCGGGGCCGATGCGCGCGGCGAACTCGTCGCGCAGCCGCTGCGCGAGCGCCGGCGAGGCGCCGGCCGTCGAGACCGCGACCGTGATCGGCCCGCGCCGGTGCAGGGCCGGCAGGATGAACGAGCAGAGCCGCGGCACGTCCGCGACGTTGCAGAAGACGTGGCGCTCCTCGGCGGCCGCGAACACGCGCTCGCCCAGGCCGGGGTCGGCGCAGACGACGAGCCAGACGCCGTCGAGGAGCGCCGGCTCGAACGCGGCCGCGACCTCGACCTCTCCCCCGGCCGCGCGCAGGGCGTCCGCCTTCTCGTCCGCGGTCGGGCCGGAGCCGACGACGAGGCAGCGCCGCCCCGCCAGGTCGAGGCAGGCGACGTAGTGGCCGGGCTCAGACGCCGACGGCATGGATCCGCGCTCCGGCCCGGTCGAGCCGCACCGACAGCTCGAGCCCGTCGACGACGAGCGAGACGACATACGAGCCCGGCCCGGCGGCCGAGACCTGGACGCGCTCGAGCGTCTTCCCCTCGAGCGCCGACAGCGCCTCGCTCACGCCCGCCGCGCCGTCCGCGAGCGCGCGCCCGCCCGGCAGCCGCCGGTACGTCTTCAGCGCCGCCTGCTCGCCCTCCGGCCCGTAGAGCCCCCGGATCCGCCCGCTGGCGAGCCCGAGCTCGAGCAGCTCCTCGAGCGCCTGGGCCTCCTCGTCGGGCAGCTCGCCCTCCTGGACGGCCGCGACGAGGTCGGCGAGCCGGCCGCGCCGCTCCGGCTCGTGGACGAGCGCGAGCACGGCCTGCGCCTCGCCGAGCGCGACCGCCGCCGCCTCGCCTCGGAGCGCGAACGCCATCAGTGCGCCTCCTCGCCGAGGATCGCGTGCAGCTCGTGCTCGAAGCCGCCGTGCTCGATCGAGCAGTGCATGCCGCACTCCTTCGGCGCGTTCTCCTCCCACCACCAGCGGCCGGCGCGCTCCGCTTCGCCGTCCCGGACCGGACGCGTGCACGGCGCGCAGCCGATCGTCGTGTAGCCGCGCTCGTAGAGCGGATGGACGGGCAGCTCGCGCTCGCGGACGTACGCCCAGGTGTCGCGCGCCGTCCACTCGGCGAGCGGGTTCAGCTTCGCGATCGCGCCGTGGTCGTGGTCGATCTCGACCTTGCGGATGTTCGTCCGGGTCGCCCACTGGTCCCGGCGCAGGCCGGTGATCCAGGCGTCGAGGCCGGCGAGGTGGCGCGTCAGCGGCTGCACCTTGCGGACGTTGCAGCAGAGCAGGCGGTCCGGCACCGACTCGCGGAAGAGGTCGAGACCCTTGCGCGCGACCATGCGCTCGACGTGACCGGCCTCCGGCGCGAGCAGCTCGAGCCGGAGCCCCGGATAGCGGTCGCGGAGCGTCGCGACGAACTCGTGCGTCTCGCGCGGCAGCCGGCCGGTGTCGACCGAGAAGACGCGGACCTCGGGGTCGAGCGCGTACGCCATGTCGAGCAGCACGACGCCGTCGACCTGGAACGCGGTCGAGATCGCGACCCGGGGCGAGAACTCGGCGAGCGCCCACTCGACGAGCGCCTGCGGCTCCTCGCCCTCGAAGCGGATCGACAGCTCGCCCGCCTCGAGCTCGTCCAGCAGCTCGTAGGTGCTCACGCCGCGGCCTCCCGGACGCGCTTGCGCGCCGGCTCGAGCCCGGCGAGCGCGGCCAGCTCGTCGTCGCCGAGCCGCCGCTGGAAGGCGGCGAAGCTCTCGCCCTCGGCGCGGCCGTCGAGCCAGCCGCGGACGAGTCCCGCGACCGCCGGCTCGAGCAGCTCGCTCGGGACGCGCCGGAACAGCGACGTGCCGACCGCCGCGCCCGGTCCGAGTCCGCCGCGGACGAAGACGTCGTACGCGGCCACGCGGCCGCCGTCGGCGTCCTTGCCGGTCGTCGCCTGGAAGCCGAGGTCGCCGACCCAGTGCTGCGCGCAGGCGTGCGGGCAGCCGTCGAGGTTGAGGCGGAGCCCCGCGAGCTCGCCGCCGAAGGTCGCCTCCAGGTGCGACACGAGCGCGCGGAGGCGCGTCTTCGTCTCGCCGACCGAGAAGTTGCAGTGCGGCTCGCCGGTGCACGCGACCGCCGTCCCCCAGAGCTCGTGGCGGTCGAGCGGCAGGCCGATCTCCGCGAGGTGGGCGACCGCGGCGTCGACGTCCGCGACGCCGGTGAGGATCAGGTTCTGCTGGCGCGTGACGCGGACGTCGCCGCCGACCTCCGCCGCGAGGCCGGCGAGCGCGACGAGCTGGTCGCCGGTGACGAGCCCGAGCGGGACGGGGACGCCGACGAGGAAGCGCCCGTCCTGCTTCTGGGGGTGCACGCCGAGGTGCGCCGACGGCGGCGTCCCGGTGGCCGGGAGCGCGAACCGCTCGAGCGTCCGCCCGAGCCTCGCCTCGACGCGCTCGAGGACGCCCTCCGGGCCGAGGTCGTCGACCATGAACTTCAGGCGCGCCTTCACGCGCGACATGCGGTAGCGCAGGTCCTCGCTCCAGACCGAGGTGACGGCGCCGAGGATCTCGACCGCCTCCTCCTTCGGCACGAAGACGCCGAGCTCGCGGGCGAGGCGCGGCACCGAGGAGAGGCCGCCGCCGACCAGGACGCCGTAGCCCTCGCGGCCGGCGTGGACGGCGCCGACGAGCGAGACGCAGTTGATCTCCGGCGCGTTGCAGCGGTCGGCGCAGCTCGCGATCGAGTACTTGTGCTTGCGCGGCAGGTTCGCCCAGGCCGGGTTGCCGTAGAACTCGGCGGTCACCGCGTCGACGACCGGCGTCGAGTCGAAGAGCTCGTCCGCCGCGAGGCCGGCGACGGGGCAGCCGGTGACGTTGCGGACCGTGTCGCCGCAGCCGCCGGCGGAGGTGATCCCCGCCGCCTCGAGCGCGGCGAAGACGTCCGGGAGCGCGGCCAGCTCGAGCCAGTGCAGCTGGATGCACTGCCGCGTCGTCAGCTCGGCGTCGCCGCGGCCGTGCCGGTTCGCGACCTCGCCGATCGCGCGCAGCTTCGCCGGCGTGAGGATCCCGGACGGGAGCTTCACGCGCAGCATGAACGTCCCGATCTTCGGCTTGTCGTGGTAGAGGCCCCACCACTGCAGGCGGACGACGTCCTCCTCGGGCATGCGCTCGTAGCCCGCCGCGATCAGCGCCGGCAGCTCGTCGCGGATCCCGAGCGGCGGCCGGTCGCGCTTGATCCGCTCGACCGAGTTGCGCTCGTAGACCGACTCCCAGGTCGGCTCCCCTGCCATCGCTCGAGCCTACGCGTCGTTACTTCAGTTTGTAAAGCGCGATGTCCGGCTTTGCGCTGCCACGGCGCGACCCGAACCCCAAAACGATGTTTAAGCGTTGCAAGTCGTAAACGACCCAAGGGGGTTGGAACCGATGACTTCGACATCGAGGCGGCCGAGACGCCTCCTCTTCTCCTGCTCTGCCCTCGCGCTCGCCGCGGCGAGCCTGATCCTCGCGACCTCGTCGGCGGCGGCAGTGCCGCAGAACACCGCACAGCCGTCGCTGACCGGCACCGTCCGCGAGGGCTCGACGATGACGGCCGTCGAGGGCCAGTGGTCGGGCTCGCCGACCACGTTCGAGTACCAGTGGCAGCGCTGTCGCAACGACGGCACGAGCTGCCTCGACATCGCGGGCGCGACGGCGAAGACGTACCTGCTCACGAGCGCCGACGTCGGTCACGCGATCCGCGTCGGCGTCACCGCCGTCAACGCCGACGGCACGAGCGGGGCCTGGTCCGACGCGACGACCCTCCCCGTCGCCTCGAAGGACGGCCCGACCGTGACCAGCCGCCCGACGCTGAGCGGGACGCCGGTGGTCGGCTCGACGCTGCGCGTCACCACGGGCCGCTGGAGCGCGATCGACCTCACGTTCACGCGCCAGTGGCAGCGCTGCGCGATCAGCGGCGTCGGCTGCCGCGACATCGCGGGGGCGACCGGTGCGAGCTACGGCGTCCGCAGCGCCGACGTCGGCCACACGCTGCGCGTGCTCGTGACGGCGCACACCGCCGCGCACGACCAGACGACGGCCGCGACGGTCGTCAGCGACACGGTGACGGCGACGCCGCCGCCGACCCAGACGGAGACCACGACCGTGACCACCCCGGCCGCGCAGGCGCCGGTGGTGAAGTTCCTGTCGCTGCACCGGGTCGGCATGCGGATCCACGTCCGCTTCCAGACCTGCGTCGACTCGCCGGGCATGGTCAAGATCTTCGCCCGGGACCTGAAGACGCGCGCGCTGCCGTACCTGCGGACGTTCACGCTGCGGGTGGACAACGGCTGCGGCACGTTCGCCCGGTCATGGAAGCTGCTGCCGCGCTTCCGACACGACGGCCGCTTCCGGGTCACCCTGCGGGCGAAGGACGAGAACGGGCTGCTGAGCCAGATCAAGGCCCGCTCGATCCTCCTCCGGCTGAAGCTGAAGTAGCCGGAGCCGCACGTGGAGAGGAGCCCTCGCCTCGGCGGGGGCTCCTCTCCGTCTCAGCCGGCGCCGACGCCCTGCGCGTCGACGCTCGTCGTCAGCTGCGCCGGATCCGTCCCGTCGGGCTTCACGCTCCAGACGGCGACCGGGCCCGCCGCGCGCGTCCGGGCGGCGACCAGGAGCCGCGTGCCGTCCGCGCTCCACGCGAGGCTGCGGACGTAGCGGAACGGCAGCACCGCGCTCGTCGTCCTGCCGTCGGCCAGAACGACGGCCGTGTACGTCGTGCCGCCCTTGTTCTCGAGCGCCGCGAGCCTGCCGTCGCGCGACCAGGCGGGCGAGGAGAGCCACTTCGACGCGAGCACGCGCGTCGCGCCGCTGCCGTCCGGCGCCGCGGTGTAGACGCCGCCCTGCGGCCCGACGTAGCCGATCCGGCTCGGCCCCCACGCCGGCTCGCTGCCGGCGACGCCGAGATCCTTCGGGTCGCCGCCCGCCGCAGGCACCGTCCAGAGGTGTGTCTGCTCGGCGTCGACCGGGCTGCGCGTGAAGAGGATCGTCTTCCCGTCCGGCGAGAAGGTCGGGTGCTCGTCGAACCAGCCGTAGTCGTCGGGCGGCGTCGTCACCTGCCGCGCGCCCGAGCCGTCCGCGTTCCGCGCCCAGATCGACTCGGAGCAGCCCCGGCAGCCGGTCGCGAACGCCTGGACGTAGGCGAACTCGCTCCCGTCCGGCGACCAGGCGGGCTGGGTCTGGTTCGCGCGCTCGTCCGTCAGCCGCCGCAGCCCGCCGCCGTCGGGGTTCGCCAGCCACAGGTTCGCGGGCGGGTCGCACGCGCTCGTGTAGACGACCGCGTTCCCGGCGAAGCGCGGGCTCTGCGCGCTCGCCGTCCAGACGCCGTCGCTCCAGCAGCCCGGCACCGTCGCGAGCGTCCGCGAGCCGCCGCCGGCCGCCCGCGAGACGCGCAGCGAGAACGCCTGCTTGCCGACCGCCTCGACGAGCAGCTTCCCGTCGGCGGAGCGGCAGCCGCACGCGCCGGCGAACCAGGCGCGCTGCGACGGCTTCGACGTCCTCCCGCTCGGCACGGCGACGGCGACGTTCGGCCTCCCGTACGGGCACGGCACGCCCGGCCGGCCGCCGCACTGGTCGTGGAGGAAGACGTTGCCGACGAGCACGCGGGCGTTCCCGGTCCAGAGGAGCTGCGGGTTGAAGCCGATCGACGCGGCCGCGAACTTCGCGACGAGGCTCGCGGCGAAGATCCGCGTGCGCAGGACGAGCTTCCCGGCGGTGTCGCGCACCTCGAGGACGCCGCCGTGCACGCTCGCGAGCAGCCTCCCGTCGGGCGACCAGGCGAGCGCGTTCGACTCGAAGGCGGCGAGCGTGCGCCCGCGCGCGTCGAGCATCCGGCCGCTCCCGTGCGCGTGGACGGCGAGCGGCCCGCGGGCCGACCAGGCGAGCCGGTCCACGCCCGGCAGGCCGGCGAGCGCGAACACCTCGCGGCCGGACGGCGTCGTGACCCGGAGCAGCCCGAAGGCCACGTACGCGATCTCCCTCCCGTCCGCCGACCAGGCCGCGTCCGCGACGCCGCCGTCGGCCCAGAAGCCGCTGACCCGCTTCTGCGCGCGCCCGGGCTGCAGCACCCAGAGCGCGGCGCCCTTCGCGCCGCCGCCGGAGGCGAGGAAGCGCGTCCCGTCCGGCGACCACGCGATCGGCGTCACCTGGTCGACGTCGCCGATCCCGCGCGAGAGCTGCGTCAGGTGCGTGCCGTCCGCGTTCACCGACCAGATCTGGTTCGAGCCGTCGCGGTCGGAGAGGAACGCGATCCTCGAGCCGTCCGGGGTCGCGACCGGCTGCCGGTCGGCGAACGGGCTGTGGGTCAGGTTCGTCCGCCTCCCGGCGAGCGTGACGCGGTAGACGTCGCCGCTCGCGGTCGGCGCGTCGCTCGCCGAGATGACGAGCTGCCGCGGCGCGGACGCGGACGCCGCCGAGACGGCGGCGACGAGCGCCGACGCGAGAACGACCCCGAGAGCCCTCACGACGCCAGTGTGGAATCGGTGCGGACGGCGGTCAACGCTCCTGACAGAATTCGTACATGCGGGCGCTCGCGCTCCTCGCCGCCCTCGCCGGGCTCTCCGTCCTCCTCGCCACCGCGAACGGCGGACGGCACTGGCCGATCGGCTGGACCGGGTACGCGCCGCTCGGGAGGACGGTCACGTGCAGCGCGTCCGGAAACACGGCGACGCTCACGTTCAGCAGCGGCCCGGTGCGACGCGAGGGCGCGAGCCAGACGGTCTGCACGTTCGGCCCGCGGCCCTGACGTCGTTTCCCGTCTTGCCCGGCCGGAGAACACGGACGGGTGCGATCCCGCTGGCGTAGCTTCAAGGCGATCGTCGAGCTCTGGGTCGACCTCTTCGCGAAGCACAACCTGCTCACGTACGCGAGCGCGATCGCCTTCCAGACGTTCATCGCGGTCGTCGCGTTCGTCCTGCTCGCGCTCGGCATCCTCGGCGCCGCCCACGACACCGGCCTGTGGGAGCGGACGGTCGGCCCGGCGATCCGGGCGCGCGTGCTCCCGGACGTCTACCGCGGCATCGACCAGGTCGTCCACAAGGTCTTCGCGACCTCGTCCGCCGGTTTGATCGCGTTCGCGGTCTGCCTGGCGGTCTGGGAGGTCTCGGGCGTCGTCCGCGCCGCGATGGGCGCGCTCAACCGCGTCTACGAGGCGGAGGAGCCGCGGCCGTGGTGGCGGCGCTTCCCGCTCTCGTTCGCGCTCGCCGCCGGCCTGATCGCGGCGCTCCTGGGCGCGATCGCGCTCGTCTCCTGGGTCGACGTCCCGGGCGCGTGGCACTGGCCGCTCCTGCTCGGCCGCTGGCTCGCCGCGATCGGGCTGATCGCGCTCGCGTTCGCCCTGATCGTCCGCCTCGCGCCCGCGAGGCCGCGGCCGGGGCGCTGGGTCAGCGGCGGCTCGATCCTCGTCGTCGTCGCCTGGATCGTCGAGACGCTGATCTTCCGCTGGTACGTCACCGCCGCCGCCGACTTCAAGACCGCGGTCGGCAGCCTCTCCGTCTTCATCGTCCTGTCGAGCTACCTCTACGTGGCCGCGATCATCCTGCTCGTCGCGATCGAGCTGGACGAGCTCGTCCGCCGCGAAGTCGAGGGACACGTCAAGGGCCGCGGCATCCTCGCGCTCGCGGCCGGCGTCATCCGGGGCACGTGACGCTCAGGGAAGCCGGACCGAGGCGCGGGCCGTGCCCGCCCGCTGGTGCCGCGCGACGACGCGCACCTCGCCCCCGGCCGGCGCGGCGACCACCCACTCGAGCTTCGCCAGGTCGCCGGTCGACCAGTCGTTCCCCCACCAGTGCGTCGAGCGGAGCTTGCTTCGGCCGGCGAGCTGCCCGGCCTCGACCTTCGCCTCGCCCGCCGCGAGCGTCGCGCCCTCGGGCAGCTCGAGCTCGACCTCGACCGGCCGCACCGCCTTCCGCTCGACCGCCCGGTCCGTGACCGAGGTCGAGAGCCAGCCGGAGTTCTGGAGCACGAGCCGCACCCGCCACGCGTCGCCGCCGAGCGGCGCCGCGTCGAACGAGCGCACCTCGAGCAGCGGCGAGCCGAGCGCCTGCCAGATCGCCCACTCGCTGTGCGGCGCGACCTCCTGCTCGAGCCGGTCGAACGGGACGTTCGACCAGTAGTTGATCCGGTCCCAGCCGCCGAGCTCGACCGGCCCGAGCTGCGGGTGGTCGAACGGGTACCAGTCGACGTAGGCGCGGCCCGGGTAGTGCTCGTCCGCCCACCGGAGCATCGTCAGGTCGTCCTCGGGCGGATGCCCCTGCAGCCACTCGATCGGCTTCACGTCGAGGCCCGCCTGGCGCTGCGGGCTCCAGAACTCGGTCGTCCACGTGATCAGCCCGAGCTGGTCGTAGAGCCAGTCGTGGATGTCGCCGGTGATCCCCTGCTTCGGGTCGTAGGCGAAGCCGTGGAAGATCGACACCGCCGGATAGCCGGTCAGCTCCGTCCCCTTCGCGCCGATCTCGAGGAACGTCTGCAGGTCGGCGGTCGGGAAGCGGTCGTCCGGCTCGCCCGCGTACGGGCGCAGGTGGACGCCGCTGTGGGTGTGGTAGGCGACGTGGCCGCAGATGTTCGGGCGGTCGGAGATCGCCTGCACGTAGGCGCGGATCTCCGGCTCCGAGACCGGGTACGGCCCGGCGCCCCGCTGGACCGACTCCGGCTCCCAGCGGTACGGGAAGTTCCGGTTCAGGTCGAGCCCCTCGAGCGGCGGCGCCACCTTCACCGTGACGCCGTCGTGGCCCGCGACCTCGCCCTCCGGGAAGAGCCGGTAGTACTCGCCACCCACCTCGTCCGGCTCGCGCCGGATCAGCATGCGCGGGTCGTCCGGGTGCGGCTTCCAGGCGCCGTTGTCGTCGCGGACGCGCATGTGCAGGACGCGGCCGTCGCCGTCGACGTCGCGCAGCTGCAGGCCGTCCGGCTGCTCCGCGAACGGCCACGGGCGCACGCTCGAGCGGATCATCCGGCCCTCGCGCAGCGCGTGCTCGGCCCCGTCCGGGTTGAGCCGGGGGACGACGTAGACCGCGCGCGTGTCGAGCAGCCGCGTGACCCGCTCGTCGGAGCCGTGGCCGTCGACGAGCCGCTGGACGAGGTGGAGCGCGGCCGCCGAGCCGGTCCACTCGATCGAGTGGATGTTCGCCTCGACGAGGAAGGCGGGCTTCTCGGTCGCCGCGCCGGTCGCCGTGTTCGTGACCGTGACGAGCCAGATCTCGCGGCGCTCCCACGACTGCCCGATGCTCTCGACCGCGACGAGCTCCGGCCGCTCGCGCGCCCAGCCCGCGAGCAGCTCGCTCAGCTCGTCGTACGTGAGGAACCGGTCGAACGGGACGGACGGCACGGCGTCAGGCGGCGTCGAGCTCGGCGACGAGCGGGCCGGTGTCGAGCGGGTCGAAGCCGAGCCGGGCCGCCACCTCCTCGCTCGACGGGCGCGTGCCCTCGGCGAACAGGCCGCGCAGGATCTCGCCCGTCGCCTCGCTCCGCCACCAGTCCTCGCCCACCTCGCGCCGGAGGTGCGCCCGCACCTGCGCGGCGCGGATCCATGCCCGCAGGTAGTCGGCCGAGTAGAAGCCCGCGTCCATGTCGGACACGTAGCCGCGCGGGTCGTAGCGGAGACCGGTCGCCCCGGTCAGCCGCTCGGCGTAGTCGCGCGGCGACGAGCCGCGCTCCTCGGCGAACGCGGCCCAGAAGCCGAGCTCGTAGCGGAGCTTCGCCGCGTAGCGCCGGTACATCAGCGACTCGACGAACTGGGTCGCCTGCGCGTTCTCGGCCGCCTGCGCGTCGGAGAGGCCGAAGTGGAGCGCGTGCCAGCCGGGCTCGCGCGTCACCGACTCGACGAGGAACGAGTAGATCTCGGTCAGGGCGTGGTCGCGGGCGATCGCGCGGAACGTGTACGGGAGCGCCGGGTCGCAGCCGCCGTAGTGGAGCGCGTGGCCGGCCTCGTGGAGGAACGCGTCGTAGTCGGAGAGGCCGCCCTGCGCGCGCGTGATCAGGTGCACGACCTCGGGCGGGTCGCTCGGGATCACGCAGGCGCGCGGGTTCTTCTGCTCCCGGTCGTCGAGGTCGAGCCGGATGTTCGGCATCGCCTCGAGGTCGAAGCCGAGCGCGGCGACGGTCGCGACGCAGACCTCGACCGAGCGCTCCTTCGTGTAGGTCGACTCGAGCGGCGAGAGCCGGCGGATCCAGCGCAGGTGCGCCGAGGACGGCTGCGGGTCGCGGTCCGGGCCGAGGATCCGCTCGAACCAGACGTCGCCGAGGCGCGCGTACGAGCCGGCGGTCGCCTCGGCGGCGGCGGCGAGCGCCGACTCGAGCTCGGCCAGCGAGATCTGCTTCTCGTCCTCGTTGCGGCGCACCGGGTCGGGCTGGCCGGAGAGCTCGGCGGCGAGGTCCTCGCCGGCGCGGAGCAGCTCGACCCGCAGCGGGTTGAACTCGGCCGAGGCGTCGCGCTCGAGCTCGCCCAGCTCGTCGCGGTCGCGGTAGGCGGGCTCGACGGCGAGCCGCGCCTCGGCGGCGCGCAACGGCATCTCCTCGCCGTGGAAGACGACGCGCGCGGCGAGCAGCGCGTTCTGGAGCTCGTCGTAGCGAGCGGCGAGCTCGCGCTCGGCGACTCCCTCCTCGCACGACTTCGCGAGCCGGTAGAGCCGCTCGCGCTCCTCGCCCGCCGCGGACTCGCGCTCGGCGCGGAGCGCATCGAGCTGCGGGCGCGTGAAGAGGTCTGCGTGACGCTCGTAGATCGCCGCCAGCTCGGACGTCGGCTTCTCGCCGACGCGGACGGCGCGCACCTCCTCTCCGACCTCGAAGGAGAAGCGGCGGAGGGCGGCCTCGTACTCGGCCGTGGAGAGCGCGGAAGTCGTGGACATCGTTCGACCCTAGCGGGTCGAAGCCGCGGCGGGCGCAGATACGAGCCGGCTCACCGTGGCGGCGAGCGCCTCGATCTCGAACGGCTTCGGGAGGACGGCGTCCGCGCCGACGCGGCGCGCGGCGGCGACCTCCGCCGACCCGGTCACGAGCACGACCGGCACGCGCGGCTCGGCGGCCGCGCACTCGGCGATCAGCGCCTCGCTCCGCTCGTTGCCGAGGTGCAGGTCGAGCAGCACGACGTCGACGCCGCCGGCCGCGAGCGCCTCGCGTGCGGCCGCGAGCGTCGCCGCCTCGAGCACGGCGTAGCCGTCCAGCTGCAGGTTGACGCGGCAGAGGAGCCGGATCGCCGGCTCGTCGTCCACCACGAGCACCGTTCCGCACGACCCCCCGGTCATGCGGCGGAGTCTAGCCGCGCCGTAACCGAGCCGCGAGCGCAGGCGTTTATTCCTTGAAAATGGCACATCCCGCGGGCGACAGAGACCACGCGGGTCACCGGGACGGATCGGGGGCGTCCACCAGGCAACACGAGCTGCCACGGCCGACGGCGGCGTTCCGCCGGCGTGCCTGGCTCGTGTTCCAGCGCGCCCTCGACCCCCTGGGCCCGCCGCGGCCGCTGCCTACGAAGCGGCGGCGCGACGCAGACGGCTGAGCGCCGTCTCGCGGCCGAGCAGGTCGATGCTCTCGAAGAGCCCGGGCGAGACGCGCGATCCCGTCACCGCGACCCGGACCGGCTGGAACGCCTGCCGCGGCTTCAGCTCCAGCCGCTCCGCCGCCGCCCGCAACGCCGCCTCGATCGCCTCGGCAGCGAACGGCTCCAGCCCCTCGAGCGCCTCGATCGCCGCCGCGAGCATCGGCCCGCCGCCGTCCAGCTCCGCCGGGTCCGGCTCGACGTCCTCGAAGAGGAAGCCGGCGAACCCCGGGAACTCGCCCAGCCGCGAGATCTTCTCCTGCACGAGCGGCGCCGCGGCCGCGACGAGCTGCGAGTCCCACTCGTAGCCGTGCTCGCCGAGCCAGACCACGAGCCGGTGCGCGAACTCCTCCGGCGGCAGCGCGCGCAGGTAGACGCCGTTCATCCAGTCGAGCTTCGCGTAGTCGAAGCGGGCCGGGCTCGGCGTCACGCGGGCGAGGTCGAAGCGGGCGACGAGCTCGTCGCGGCTCATGATCGTCGTCTCGCCGTCGGGCGCCCAGCCGAGGAGGGCGAGGAAGTTGAGCAGCGCCTCGGGCAGGTAGCCGGCGTCGCGGAACTCCTCGATCCCGACCGCGCCGTGGCGCTTCGAGAGCTTCTTGCCGTCCTCGCCGAAGATGCTCGGGACGTGCGCGTAGACGGGGATCTCGCCGCCGACGGCGCGGATGATGTTGATCTGCTTCGGCGTGTTCGAGATGTGGTCGTCGCCGCGGACGACGTGCGTGATCCCGTCCCAGACGTCCTCCATCGGCGACGCGAAGTTGTAGGTCGGCCGACCGTCCGAGCGGACGAGCACGAGATCCTCGATCGTCTCGTTCGGCACCTCGACGCGGCCGCGGACGACGTCGTCCCAGGCGGTCGCGCCCTCGTCGGGCATCCGGAAGCGGATCGCGCCCTCGTCCTCGTACGCCTGCCCCGCCGCGACGAGCTCCTGCGCGACGCGGCGGCAGTCGTCCATCCGGTCGAGCTGGAACGTGACCGGCCCGTCCCACTCGATCCCGAGCCAGCGCAGCGACTCCTGGATGTGGCCGGTCGCCTCCGCCACCTCGCGGCTCGTGTCCGTGTTCTCGATCCGCAGCCGGTTCTCGCCGCCGCTCTGGCGGGCGAACAGGAAGTTGAAGAGGAACGTGCGGACGCCGCCGATGTGCAGGAACCCGGTCGGGCTCGGGGCCATGCGGACGCGGACGCTCATGCCCGCTCACGGCGCCGGCGAAGCCGGCGCCTCCGCTCCTCGTCGAGCTCCGTCGAGCCTACGCTCATGTCAGCCATCGTAGGGGTCAGCGCTTCGCGAGCGCGTCCATGGCGGCGCGCAGCTTCGCGGCGCCGAGCTTCGCGTACGAGACGGGCACGACGCGGTACGAGAAGAGCCCGTCGAACTGGATCCGGAAGACGGGCGTCCCGTCCGGCCGGTACTCGCCGAAGACGGGGTCGCCGCCCCAGGAGATCACCCAGTCGCCGTTCCGGAGCATGCGCGCGGAGCCGCAGCAGATCGAGGTGGTCACGGTCGGGTCGGAGATCGACTGGACGAGCGTGGCCGTGTGCGCGGCGGCGTCGATCCGGTAGCGGACGGCGCGCGGCGGCCGGTTCAGGAAGGTGCCGTCGTCGAAGACGCTGATCGTGCCGTCCGGCAGCAGGCGGACGTCGTGCTGGCCCCCGAGCGGGACCTGGCCGTACGGGTCGTCGACGACGGTCAGGCTCTGCGGGCCCGGCTTGCCGCCGAGCTGCCAGAGGATGTTCCCGGTCGCCTTGTCGATCGCGTAGACCGCGTCCGTGTGGCGCACCGAGAAGAGCACGGTGCCGCCGTCGAGCGAGACGGCGTTCGGGTGGAAGAAGTCGTAGGTCTGCTCCGGCGCGTTGTCCGGCCCCGGGATCACGACCGGCGTCTTGATCAGCCCGGGGATCCAGCGGTCGCCGGTCGCGGAGACGTCGACGCGCCCGTCGGTCGTCCACGACCAGACGAGCTTCCCGTCGGGGGTGATCTCTTCGATCGCGGCCTCGAGCACGGTGGCGTCCGCCGGCCCGCCGTACGGCGTCAGGTCGACGCCCCGCTTCGGCTGGTAGAGGATGTAGAAGAAGTCGCCGTTGCCGGCCACCTGCAGGTCGTGGTCGTCGATGCGGCCGTCGGGCGAGACGACCTTCCTGACGAAGCGCCCGGCGAGCGTCCGCACCTGGTACTCGGGCGTGTCGGCCGGGAACGACGCGAAGGCGAGGTTGCCGTCCGGGAGCAGCTTCGCGTCGATCGGGACGCGGCGGGTCTTGTACCACCAGACGGGAACGCCGTTGCCGTCGAAGATCGCGATGTAGTGCGAGCGCTTGTCGCCGAGCGAGAGCGACGGCGTCGCGACGTACCACTCGCGCGTCGACGCGGTGCGGGTCTCGGTGAAGCCCGGGAAGTCGGCGGGCAGGCAGCGGACGTGGTAGTCGGAGACGCCGCGCGCGTTCCTCGCCTCGATCGTCACGCCCTGCCCGGCCGCGAGCGGCAGGGTCGCGGCGCGGCGCGCGACGCCGTCGATCAGCGGCGCGCTGCCGGCTGCGGCGACCGCCGTGAAGCGGGTGCTCGTGCCGCTCGTGCAGCGGACGACGTAGTCGCGCACCGACGGCGAGAAGCGCGGCCAGAGCGCCGGCGTCGAGGTGATGCGGACGAGCGCAGGCGGACGGCGCGCGGACGTGTGTCCCGCCGAGGCGCCGGTGAGCGCGAGCAGCGCGACCAGCACGAGCGATGTCCTGACCCCGCGCATCGGCCGGCGAAGCGTGCCACCCGCGCCGGACGCAGGCAAGGATCGGTAGCGTCGCGGGCGTGCAGATCGGCGCGCACGTCTCCTCCTCGGGAGGCATCCACACGGCGATCGACCGGGCCGTCGCGATCGGCGCCGACTCGATCCAGGTCTTCACGCAGAGCCCGCGCGCCTGGCGGCCGACGAACCACGATCCGGCGACGTTCGAGCGCTTCCGGGAGCGGCGCGCCGAGGCGGGGATCGGCGGCGTCGTCTTCCACGTCGGCTCCCACCTCGGCAGCGGCTTCGAGGCGGGACTCGAGCGCGTCCTGCCGGCGATGGAGCAGGTGCTGGAGCTGTGCTCCGACGAGACGTGGCTGCTGATGGAGAACTCGGCCGGGGCGGGCGGCACGATCGGGCGCTCGCTCGAGGAGCTGGCGGCCCTCCACGAGCGGCTCGACCGGCACCCGCGGCTCGGCGTCTGCCTCGACTCCTGCCACCTCTACGTGTCCGGCGTCGACGTGACCGATCCGGCCGCGCTCGACGCCTGCCTCGACGAGCTGGACTCGGCGGTCGGGCTCGACCGCCTCCGCGCGCTGCACGTGAACGACTCGGCGGCGCCGCTCGGCTCGAACCGAGACCGGCACGCGAACATCCTCGAGGGGCTGCTCGGCGAGCGGCTCGGCGTCTTCCTCGGCAACCCGCGCCTGCAGGGGCTGCCCGCGATCCTCGAGGTCGCAGGCCCGGAGAACCGCGGCCCCGACGCGAACGAGATCCGCAAGGCGAAGGAGCTGCACGCCCGCTGGACGAAGCGGAAGCGGAAACGGACGTGACCGGATCCGCCATGTCCTGGTACCTGGCACCAGGACATGTCTGAAAGAGACAGTCGCTATCGCTGGGTCGTGCTCGCCGCCGGGACGCTCGCCCAGGCGAGCTTCTCCTGCACCACGATCGGGCTGCCGGCGCTCGCCCCCGCGCTCCGCTCCCACTACGGGCTGACGATCGGCGAGACCGGGGTCGTCCTCGCCGGCACCGGGATCGGGATGCTGTTCACGCTCCTGCCGTGGGGGCTCGTCGCCGACCGCGTCGACGAGCGCTGGGTGATCCCCGCCGGGCTGCTCGGCGCGGCGGCCGCGCTCGCGGGCACCGCCGCGACCGGCTCGTTCGCCGCGCTGACCGGGATGCTCGTCGTCTCGGGTGCGCTCGGCGCGAGCGTCAACGCCGCGAGCGGACGCGCGATCATGGGCTGGTTCCCCCGCGGCGAGCTCGGGCTCGCGCTCGGCGTCCGCCAGACGGCGATCCCGATCGGCGGCGCGGTCGGCGCGGCCATGCTCCCGGTGCTCGCCTCCGCCGGCGGGACGCGCCTCGCCTTCTTCGCGCTCGGCGCCGCGTGCGCCGCCGGCGCGGTCGTCGCGGCGGCGCTCATGCGCTCGGCGCCGGCCGGCGAGCCGGAGCTCGGCGACCTGCGACGGCCTCTGCGCGAGCCGGCGCTCTGGCTGCTCGCCGCCGGGACGGCGCTCTACCTGACCGCGCAGATCGGGCTGACGAGCTTCGTCGTCCTCTTCCTCAACGAGCACCGCCACGTCTCGGCGCACGCGGCCGCGGCGCTCCTCGCCGGGGTCAACGTCCTCGCGATCGGCGCGCGCATCGGCTCCGGCCGCCTCTCCGACCTGCTCGGGACGCGCCTGCGGCCGCTCCGCGCGATCGGGCTCGCCACCGCGGCCGCGACCGTGGCGGTGACGGCGCTCACGGACGGGCCGCTGTGGCTGCTCGCGGCGCTCTTCGTCGTCGCCGGCGTGATCAGCATGTCGTGGAACGCGCTCGGCTACGCCGCCGCCGCCGAGGTCGTCGGCGCCGCGCGCACGGGCGCCGCCCTCGGCTTCCAGCAGACGGTGCTCGGCGTGACGGTCGCCGCGTTCCCGCCGGCGTTCGCGTTCGTCGCCGGCGTGTCGTGGCGGCTCGCGTTCGCCGTCGCCGCGGCGGGGCCGCTGCTCGGGGTCGCCCTGCTCCGGCCGGTGCCGGAGCCGGGAGCTAGGCGTCCTCGAGCCGCGCGATGACGCGGAAGGTCGGCGATCCCGCCGGCAGCTCGTTGAACTCGGGGTTGACGCACCCGAGCTCGGGCATGCGATGGCCGAAGGTCGGCTGCACCTCGGAGCGGCACATCGGCAGCGGCCCGCGCAGCGCCCGCACCGCCCCGAACCCCTCGCTGCGCCGCTCGGCCGCGCGCAGCATCCGCAGGTCGATCTCCGCCTCGAAGATCTTCTGCATGCAGCCCATGTACGTGTGCCCGTGCTCCTCGTACGCGTAGACGAACGGGCACGAGCGCTCGAGGCAGGCGGACGGATACACGACCTTGTCGCAGTGCACCTCGCACTGTCGGCACTCGACCTCGTCCTGGGGGCGCAGCGGGAGCACGAGGCCCTCACGCCGCTGCTCCGAGTCACTCATCCCGGCCATTGTGTGTGACCTGTTTCGAGCTTCGCAAGACTTGACTTCTGCCGCGTTTTCCGCTTGCGAAAACGGGTTGCGAGGTCAGCCGAGCCGTCTGAGCGCGGTCAGGACGTCCATCTGCGTGAAGGCGCGGAAGTCCGGCCGGGGAGCGTCGTCGTCCTCCTCGGCGCGGAACCAGAGCGCCTGGCAGGTGCGCATGCCGAGCGCGGCCGCGCCGCCGACGTCCTCGACGAGCCGGTCGCCGACCATCAGCGTCGTCGCCGGCTCGGCGCCGAGCAGCTCGAGCGCGCGCTCGAAGATCGCCGGGGCCGGCTTCCGCGCGCCGACCTCCGACGAGAAGACCACCGCGTCGAGGCGTTCCGCGACGCCGAGCCGCGCGAGCTCCGCGCGGGCGAGCTCGGGCGGGTCGAAGGCGTTCGTGACGAGCCCGAGCCGGAGCCCGCGGTCGCGGAGCGTCTCGAGCAGCGCGTGCGTCGTCGCGGCGAGGCGGTGCGCCGGCCGCCAGGCGTCGTATTCCGCCGCGACGTAGCGGTCGAGCTCGCCGTCGCCGACCGGCGCGAGCCACGCCCGCAGCAGCTCGCGGTAGTCGGACTCCTCGGCGTACGGGAGGACGTCGGCGACGTAGCGGCTCGAGAGCTCCGCCGACGGCTCGCGCCCGATCGCGGCGAGACCGGCGGCGTGGCCGGCGGCCATCAGCTCGTCGCTCCACGTCCACTCGGCGAGCGTGTTGCCCCAGTCGAAGAGGATCGTCTCCAGCACGGCCGGGTAGGCTACCCCGGCCGTGGGCCGCAGGATCCTCTGGGGGTCGCTCGCTCTCGCCCCCGTCACGGTGGCGGTCAAGTTCGCCTTCCATCCGGGGGACGTCGCGCTCTTCGTCCTCGCCGCCTGCTCGCTGATCCCGCTGGCCTGGCTGATCGGCGAGTCGACCGAGCACGCGGCCGAGCACACCGGCCCCGGGATCGGCGGCTTCCTGAACGCGAGCTTCGGCAACGCGCCCGAGCTGATCATCGCCCTCTTCGCCGTCGCGGACAATCTGCCCGAGGTCGTGCGCGGGTCGCTCTCCGGCTCGGTGATCTCGAACCTGCTGCTCGTCTACGGCGTCACCCAGATCGCCGGACCGGACGGGGAGCGGATCGACCGCCGCTCGCTGCTCAGCCAGGTCGGGCTCGTCGGCCTCGCCGTCCTGCTCTTCGTCGCGCCGGTCGCGATCGGCGCGCACGGCGGCCGCGACAGCCACGGCGCGCTCGTCGCCTCGGTGCCGGTCGCGGTCGTGCTCCTGCTCGTCTATCTCGCGGTCGTCGGCCGCAACCTGCGCCGGCACCGGCGCAGCGAGCGCCACGAGCCGACGGCCGGCGCGTGGTCGCTGCCGGCGGCGCTCGCGACCCTCGGCGTCGCCACCGGCGCGACCGCGTGGGTGAGCGAGATCCTCGTCCACTCGCTCGGCGCGTTCGGCCGCGCGGTCGGGCTGAGCGAGTTCTTCATCGCCGTCGTCATCGTCGCGATCGTCGGCAACGCGGCCGAGCACGGCGGCGCGATCGTGATCGCGCGCAGCGGCAAGATGAAGCTCGCCACCGAGATCGCGATCTCGTCGAGCGCGCAGGTGGGGCTGCTCGTCGTCTCCGTCGTCGCGCTGCTCTCGCTCCTCTTCGCCCACCCGCTCACGCTCGCCTTCCGGCCGGTCGAGCTGGCGGTGATGGCGGGCGCGGTCCTCGTCGTCGGCGCGACCGTCCGGGACGGCACCTCGCGCAAGTGGGAGGGCGCCGCCGGCGTGCTCGCGTACGCCGCCGCGGTCGGCCTCTTCTACGCCTTCGGCGGCACGTAGCGGTCCGGTGACGTTCCGGGGTCGCTCCGGGAGATCCCGCATGCCTCGGGCCGCACGTTTCGACTAGCGTGGCCCACATGTCAACGACCGAACATCCCGCTCCCGCTGCGGCCTCCGGGGTCGCCGTCGAGGCTCGGAGCCTCACCAGGCGCTACGGGGAAGGCGCCACCGCCGTCGACGCTCTCCGCGGCGTCGACATCGACGTGAAGTCGGGCGAGCTCGTCGCCGTCATGGGCCCGTCCGGGTCCGGCAAGTCGACGCTGATGCACATCCTCGCCGGGCTCGACAAGCCGACCTCGGGAACGGTGACGATCGCCGGCACCGAGATCACGACGCTGAACGACGCGAAGCTCACGCGCCTGCGCCGCGAGCACATCGGCTTCGTCTTCCAGTTCTTCAACCTGCTGCCGATGCTCGACGCCGAGGAGAACGTCGTCCTGCCGCTCTCGATCGCCGGCGAGAAACCGGACAAGGAGTGGCTCGCCGAGCTGCTCGGGAAGATGGGGCTCGACCAGCGGCGCAGCCACCGCCCCGCCGAGCTCTCCGGCGGCCAGCAGCAGCGCGTCGCGATCGCGCGCTCGCTCGTGACCCGGCCGACGATCCTGTTCGCGGACGAGCCGACCGGCAACCTCGACTCGAAGACCGGCGGCGAGATCCTCGAGCTGATGCGCGACTCCGTCGACTCGTACGGCCAGACGACCGTCATGGTCACGCACGAGCCTCGGGCGGCGTCGATCGCCGACCGGATCCTCTTCCTCGCGGACGGCCTGATCGTCAAGGAGCTGCACAGCACGAGCGCGGCCGAGGTCGTCCAGGTGATGAGCGAGCTGCAGTCGTGATCCTGGTCGCGCTGAAGGGACTCGCCGGGCGCAAGCTGCGCGCCGCGCTGACCGCGATCGCGATCGTCCTCGGCGTCGCGATGATCAGCGGCACCTACGTGCTGACGGACACGATCAAGTCCGCGTTCGGCACCGTCTTCACGACCGTCTACCAGCACACGGACGCGGTCGTGACGGGCAAGAGCGCGATCGGCAAGGACAACAACGGCGGGCTGCCGCCGTCGTTCCCCGAGTCGCTGCTGCCGAAGGTGCAGCAGCTGCCGGGCGTCGCCGTCGCCGAGGGGAGCATCTCCGACTTCGCGTACCTCGTCGGCCGCGACGACAAGGTGATCTCCGGCCACGGCGCGCCGCCGCTCGCGTTCGGCGTCCACCCGGACGGCGACCAGCGCTTCAACCCGCTCGTCCTCACCGCCGGCGCGTGGCCCCACGGCCCGAACGAGGTGGACATCGACGCGAACACCGCCTCGAAGTCGGACTACAAGCCGGGCGACACGATCGGCGTGATCGCGCGCGGCCCGGTCCGCCAGTTCCGGATCGCCGGGATCGTCAAGTTCGCGAACGTCGCCTCGCTCGGCGGCGCGACGATGGCGATCTTCGACTTCCCGACCGCCCAGACGATCTTCCACAAGCAGGGCAAGCTCGACTCGATCTCGGTGGCGGCGAAGCAGGGGACGACGCCGCAGCAGCTCGTGCAGGAGATCCAGCCGCTGCTGCCGCCGACGGCGCAGGTGCGCACCGGCCAGGGCGAGGCGCAGCAGGCGACGAAGGACACGAACGGCTTCCTCTCGATCATCCAGGACTTCCTGCTCGCCTTCGCGGGGGTCGCGCTCTTCGTCGGCATCTTCGTGATCGCGAACACGCTCTCGATCACGATCGCGCAGCGGACGCGCGAGCTCGCGACGCTGCGGACGCTCGGCGCGACCCGCCGCCAGGTGCTCGGCTCCGTGCTCGTCGAGGCGTTCGTGATCGGCGCGCTCGCCTCGGTGACCGGCCTCTTCGCCGGGCTCGGGCTCGCGAAGCTCCTGAACCAGCTCTTCGTCTCGTTCGGGATCGACCTGCCGCAGGCGGGGACCGTCTTCGCGACCCGCACGATCGTCGTCGCGCTCGCGGTCGGGATCGTGATCACCGTCCTCGCCGCGCTGCGGCCGGCGATCCGCGCGACCCGCGTGCCGCCGATCTCGGCCGTGCGCGAGGGCGCGGTGCTCGCGCCGTCGCGGTTCGCGCGCTTCGGCCTCCATGCCGCGCTCCTGACCGTCGGCGGCGCGGTCGCGCTGATGCTGATCGGCCTCTTCGTCGGCGGCCTCTCGACGACGAACCGGCTGCTCGCGATCGGGATCGGCGCCGCGGCCGTCTTCCTCGGCGTGGCGATGCTCGCGAAGACGCTCGTGCCGCCGCTCGCCAGGGTGCTCGGCTGGCCGGCGGTCAAGATCGGCGGCGCGGCGGGCACGCTCGCCCGCGGCAACGCGATGCGGAACCCGCAGCGGACCGCGTCGACCGCGTCCGCGCTGATGATCGGCCTCGCGCTCGTGACGCTCGTCTCGGTGCTCGCGGCCGGCCTGAAGACGCGCTTCGAGAGCTCCGTCAACCAGCTCTTCAGCGCCGACTACGCGCTGACGGCGACCGACAACTTCTCGCCGATCTCGATCCAGTCCGCGGACGCGCTCCGCCGCGTCCAGGGCGTGAGCGTCGTCTCGGGCGTCCGCGCCGGCCAGGGGCGCGCGTTCGGCGACCGGATCTCCGTCACGGCGGTCGACCCGCAGGTGAGCAAGGTGATCGACGTCGACTGGGCGGCCGGCTCGACCCGGGTTCCCGCCGAGCTGAAGCGGAGCGGCGCCTTCGTCTCGAAGGACTACGCGAAGAGCCACCACCTGCTCGTCGGCTCGAGCGTCGCCGTCGAGACGCCCCGCGGCCGCACGATGAACCTCGACGTCCGCGGCATCTACGCCCCGCCGAAGGGCGGCGCCCCGTTCGGCGACGTGACGATCTCGACGCAGCGCTTCGACGCCGAGTACGAGAACCCGCAGAACGTCTACGCGTTCGTCGACGTCGCGCGCGGGGTGACGGCGGCGAACACGGCGAGGCTGGCCGCCGCGCTGAAGCCGTTCCCGGAGGCGAAGGTGCAGACCGAGTCCGAGTTCAAGAAGAGCCAGGAGCAGGGGATCACGACGCTCCTCAACCTGCTCTACGTCCTGCTCTCGCTCTCGATCGTCGTCAGCCTGTTCGGGATCGTGAACACGCTCGTGCTGACGGTGTTCGAGCGGACGCGCGAGCTCGGGATGCTGCGCGCGGTCGGGATGACGCGGCGGCAGCTGCGCCGGATGATCCGGCACGAGGCGATCGTGACCGCGCTGATCGGCGCGTCGCTCGCGATCCCGCTCGGGATCGTGCTCGCGCTGATGGTCGGCGATGCGATCAAGTACCCGGCGTTCACGATCCCGTGGGCGACGCTCGTCGTGTTCGTGATCGCGGCGATCGTCGCGGGGCTGCTCGCGGCGATCTTCCCGGCGCGGCGCGCGGCGAAGCTGAACGTGCTCGAGGCGCTCCAGTACGAGTAGCGGCTAGGAGCGGCCCGGCTCGACGACGCCGCTCTCGTAGGCGAGGACGACCGCCTGCACGCGGTCGCGCACCCCGAGCTTGCGCAGGACGCGGGCCACGTGCGTCTTCACGGTCGCCTCGCCGATCACGAGCGTCGCCGCGATCTCCGCGTTCGAGAGGCCGCGGGCGACGAGCCGGAGCACCTCGAGCTCGCGCGCGCTCAGCTCGGCGAGCTCGGGCGCCGCCTCGGCGGGCGCCGGCCGCTCGACGAAGCGCTCGATCAGCCGCTTCGTCACGGCCGGCGCGAGCAGCGCCTCGCCGCGGGCGACCGTGCGGACCGCGGTCACGAGCTGCTCCCGGGGCGCGTCCTTGAGCAGGAAGCCGCCCGCCCCGGCGCGCATCGCCGCGTAGACGTACTCGTCGAGGTCGAACGTCGTGAGCACGAGGACGGCCGCGTCGAGCCCCGCCTGCCGGAGCAGCCGCGTCGCCTCGATCCCGTCCAGCTCCGGCATGCGCACGTCCATCAGCACGACGTCCGGCTGCAGCTCCTTCGCGAGCCGGAGGGCTTCGCGCCCGTCGGCGGCCTCGCCGACGACCTCGATCCCGTCGGCGAGCTCGAGGATCAGGCGGAAGCCGGAGCGGACGAGCTCCTGGTCGTCGGCGAGCAGGACGCGGATCATGCGAGCGGCAGCGTGACGCGGAGCGCGAACCCTCGGGCGCGCGGGCCGGCGACGAACTCGCCGCCGAGCAGGGCGACGCGCTCCCGGATCCCTGCGAGGCCGCGGCCGCTGCCGCCGCCCGCGCCGGCGCCGGCGCCGGCGCCGTCGTCCGCGACCTCGACCGCAACCGCGTCGCGGCCGTAGCGGAGCAGCACCTCGACCCGCCGCGCGTCCGCATGCTTGCGGACGTTCGTCAGCCCCTCCTGCACGACCCGGTACGCGGCCAGGTCGAGCGACGGCGGCAGCGGCGCCGGCTCGCCCTCGACCCGCAGCTCGACCTCGATCCCCGCCGCGCGCGTCTGCTCGAGCAGGCCGCCGAGACGGGCGAGCCCCGGCTCCGGCGCGAGCTGCGCCTGCTCGCCGGAGCGGAGCCCGCCGAGGACGCGCCGCATGTCCGCGAGCGCGTCCCGCGCCGTCGAGCGGATCGCGAGCAGGGGCCGCTGGACGAGCGCCGGGTCGCGCTCGAGCGCTCCCTCGGCCGCGTCGGCCTGGACGGCGATCACGCTCATCGCGTGCGCGAGCTCGTCGTGGAGCTCGCGCGCGATCCGCGTCCGCTCCTCGGCGACCGCCGCCCGCGCCCGCTCCTCCCGCTCGCGCTCGAGCTGCACCGCGAGCTGCTCCAGCGCCTCGGCGCGCAGCCGCTGCTGCCGCAACGCGAGCCCGACGAGGAACGGGACGACCACGAGCGCCAGGTCGCCCGCGACGGTCGTCGCCCAGGCGCGCGCCGAGCCGGGCGACGGCTGCGCCGCCTGCGAGACGCCGCCCGACGCGACGAGCGCGCAGAGGCCGGCGGCGATCCGCGCCGTGCCGCGGCCGTGCGCGGCGAGCGAGTACGGGATCAGCAGGAACACCGCGAGGAAGACGATCGAGTCGTGGACGCCCGCGAGTCCGACCTCGACCGCGTTCGCGGCCGCGACGACGAGCGCGACCGCGAGCGGCGACCGGCTGCGCCAGGCGAGCGGCAGCGTCCAGAGCGGCGCAAGCGCCCAGCTCACGGCCCCGCCCCCGGTCTGGACGCCGGTCGCCATCCCGGCGAGCTTCACCGCGAGGAGCGCGACCGCGATCGCGACGTCGAGGCGCGGCAGTCCGAACGGCGTCGTCCGCATCGTGCCGACGCTAGCGGGAAGCCGGCCGCCGCGCATCCACCCGGAGGCTGATCGCGTCCGCCCCACGATCCTCCGCGCGGCGGATCCGGATCGCTCCCCGGCCCGACGACGCGGCGGGCCCGCGGCCGTAGCGTCGACGTCGTCTCGACCCGACACGGAAGGAGCCGCTTTGTCGCCCATCTCCAACGCCCCCGCCCTGCGCCGCCGCGCCTGCGCGCTCGCGCTGCCGGGCATCCCGCTCGCCCTGCTCGCCGCCTCGCTCGTCTCCCCGACCGACTCCACGAGCGACGCCGTCCAGCTCCGGGCCGCGGCCGCGCACGCCGGCCGCTGGCAGGCCGCGGCGCTGCTCGAGCTGCTGACGGCGGCGCTCTTCCCGCTCGCGACCGCGGGGATCGTCCACCTCGTCCGCCGCCGCGGCGCCGCGCTCGCCCACCTGGGCGGCCTCCTCGGCGGCCTCGGCACGCTCGGGATGACCGCGATCGCGCTGCGGCACCTGTTCGTCTACGGGCTCACGGCCACCTCGCCGGCGTCGGCGCTGCGGGTGCTCGAGCGCCTCGACAACCACGGAGGAGCGATCGCCATGCCGCTGATGATCGCCGGGCCGCTCGCCTGGCTCGCGCTCGGCGGCGCCGCCGCCCGCGCCGGGCTCGTGCGCCGCTGGGTCGTCGCCGGGGCGTTCCTGTTCGCGATCAGCGACAGCCTCCCGATCCCGGGCGCCGAGGCGGTCCAGTCGCTCGTCGGCGTCGTGACCTTCGGGGCGATCGCGCTCGCGATGCTCCGCCTCGACGACGAGCAGTGGGAGGCGCCGGGCGAGCCGGCGGCGCGCGCGTCGCGCTCGGGCCCGGCGAGCGAGGTCGCGGTCGGGGCCTGACGCGCAGGCGGCGCGGCGAGGGGCCCCGACCGTGGGCCTCTCGCCGCGCGCGCTCAGGCGTCGTCCGGCGCACGCCAGGGCCCCGGCTCGCGCGTGACCGGGTACCCGGCCCAGACCATCCGCACGACCGAGCCGTCCGGCCCGCGCTCGACCCGCAGCGCCTCGCCGTGCTCGGGGCCGGACACGGTGCGCCAGCGGTCGTCTCCCTCGCGCTCGAAGACCGACGACGGCCGCCAGTCCGGCATCCCCTCGTAGCGGCCCTCGAGGCGGCCGTCGCGCCAGCGGAAGACGATCGCGCTCGCCTCCAGGAACCAGATCCCGAGCAGCGGCGCGACGTCGTCCGGAGGCGGCCCCGAGGAGCGCCACGGCTCCGGCGCGACCGGCCACTCCTCGACGGTCGCGGCGACGAGCTTCAGCGTCAGCTCGTCGAGCGTCGCCTCGCTCTCGTTCGTCAGGGTCGCGGCGCCGATCTTCTCCGCCGGCGAGACGTACAGGCGCGCGATGAAGCCGGGCATCGAGCCGCTGTGCCCGGCGAGGATCCGCTCGCGGTCGCGGCGGAGGCCGAGCCCGAGCCCGTAGCCGGCGGTCCAGCGCTCGTGGTCGTCGATCACCTGGACGGTGCGCATCTCCTCGACCGTCTTCCGCGCGAGCACCGCCTCGTCCGGGTCGCCGAGGAACGCGCCCCAGCGGCAGAGGTCGCGCACCGTCCCCCAGAGCTGCCCCGCCGCCGCCCAGGCGCCGGTCTCGACCGGCACGGTGTCCCAGACGTCGTCGGAGTACGGCTGCACGAGGTAGCCGCGCGCGGCCGGCGCCTGCGGCTCGAAGGTCGTGCGCTCGAGGCCGAGCGGCGCGAACAGCCGCTCGCGGACGTAGTCCTCGTGGCGCATCCCGGAGACGCGCTCGACGACGACGCCGAGCAGCGCGTAGGCGAGGTTCGAGTAGTGGAAGCGCGCGCCCGGGGCGAGCACCTGCTCGGCGCGGGCGAGCGTCTCGACGAGCTCGTCCGGCGGCGCGAAGCGGAGCGTGAGCCAGGAGTCGTCGTGCGTCTCGCGCTGGAGGCCGGAGGCGTGCGAGAGCAGCCGGCGCAGCGACGGCGTGTGCGGGGCGCCCGGCACGAAGCGGTCGAGCGTGTCCTCGAGGTCGAGCTCGCCCGCGTCGCGGAGCTGCATGATCGCCGCGGCGGTGAACGTCTTCGTGATCGAGCCGAGCCGGTACTGCGTGTCCGGGGTCGCCTCCACCCCGCCCGCGACGTCCGCGGCGCCGACCGCCGTCTCCCAGACCCGCTCGCCGTCCCGGAAGACGGCGGCGGCCAGGCTCGGCAGCCGCTTCTCCCGCTGCTCGGCGCGGACGAGCCGCGCGAGCTTCGCCGCGAGCGGCTCAGGCGTGACGGTGTCGGACATGAAGGGGGAGCGCCTCGCGCAGCCGCTCGACCGCCGCGTCGACCTGCGCGTCGTCGATCCCGAGGTGGACGACCGCGCGCAGCCGGCCCGGGCGCAGGTTGCCGACGAGGACGCCGCGCTCGCGCAGGCGCTCCTCGAGGCCGGGCTCGTCGGGGAACTGGACGAAGTTCGTCTCGGGAGGCTCGGCGCCGATGCCCTCGGCGAGCCGGCGGGCGCGGGCGTGGTCGTCGGCGAGCCGCTCGACGTTGTGGTCGAGGGCGTAGAGCATCGCCGCGGCGACGACGCCGGACTGCCGCAGCGCCCCGCCGAACAGGTACTTGCTCTCCCAGGCGCGCTCGATCATGGCGGCGGAGCCGGCGAGGATCGCGCCGAGTGGGCAGCCGAGCCCCTTCGAGAAGCAGATCGTGACCGAGTCGGCGAGCGACGCCCACGCGGCCGGCGGCTCGCCCGCGGCGACGGCGGCGTTGAAGAGCCGCGCGCCGTCGAGGTGGACGGCCGCGCCGCGCTCGCGGGCGGCCTCTGCGGTCGCGCGGAACGCGTCGAGCGGCCAGATCGTCCCGCCGGAGCTGCGGTGCGTGTTCTCGAGGACGACGATCCCGCCCGGGCCGAGGTCGGGGTCGTTCTCGGCCCAGACGTGGGCCGGGGTGACGCGACCGTGCTCGGCGGGGACGCCGCGCATGATCAGCCCCGAGTGGATCGCCGGCCCGGCCCACTCGTAGACGAGCACGTGCGTGCGCTCCTCGGCGAGCAGGACGCCGCCCGGCCGCGTCTGCGCGCGCAGCGCCGCCTGGTTCGCCATCGTCGCGGTCGGCAGGAAGAGCGCGGCCTCGTGGCCGAGCAGCCCCGCCATCCGCCGCTCCAGCTCGAGCGTGGTCGGGTCCTCGAGGTACTGCTCGTCCCCGACCTCGGCGGCGGCCATCGCGGCGAGCATCTCGGCGGACGGCTTCGTGACGGTGTCGGAGCGGAGGTCGATCACGGGGCGGACGCTACCGTAGCCGGGTGGACCTGAGCCTTCTCGAGACGACGCTGCGCGAGCGCGGCGAGCCGGGCTTCCGCGCCGGCCAGGTGTGGGAGTGGACGGCGCGCGGCGCGGCGGGCTACGACGCGATGACGAACCTGCCGCGCGCGCTCCGCGAGACGCTCGCCGAGGCGGTGCCGTTCTCGACGCTCCAGGTCGAGACCGAGCGCGAGTCGAAGGACGGCACGGTCAAGACGCTCTTCCGCACCGCCGACGGGCACCCCGTCGAGGCGGTGCTGATGCGCTACCGCGACGGCCGCCGCTCGCTCTGCCTCTCCTCGCAGTCCGGCTGCCCGCTCACCTGCACCTTCTGCGCCACGGGAGCGATGGCGTTCGGCCGCAACCTGACCGCGTCCGAGATCCTCGACCAGGCGCTCCACTTCCGCCGCCGCACCGAGGTCGACCACGCCGTCTTCATGGGGATGGGCGAGCCGATGCTCAACCTCGACGAGGTGCTCGCCGCGGCGCGGCGGCTGCCGGACGTCGGGATCACGCACCGGCGGACGACGATCTCCACGGTCGGCTGGCTGCCCGGACTGACGCGTTTCGTGGACGAGGTCGACGAGCCGATCCGGCTCGCGCTCTCCCTGCACGCGCCGGACGACGCGCTGCGCTCGCGGATCATGCCCGTGAACGACCGCTACCCCCTCGCGGACGTCCTCGCCGAGTGCCGCCGCCACGCGCGCGCGACGAACCGGCGCGTCTTCGTCGAGTACGTGCTGCTCGCCGGCGTGAACGACTCGCCGGAGCAGGCGCGCTCGCTCGCGAAGCTGCTCGGCCGTGACGAGTTCAAGGTCAACCTGATCCCGTACAACCCGATCGCCGGAGGGGCTGCCGGGGCAGGGACCTACGACGGCTCGAGCCGCGACCGGATCGCCGCGTTCAAGGCCGAGCTCGACCGGGCGCACGTCCCGGCGACCGTCCGGCTGACGCGCGGCCGCGACATCGAGGCCGCCTGCGGGCAGCTCGCGGCGGCGCCGAAGACGCGAACCCGGGCGGCCGCGGCTTCACGGGCGGGCTAGCGGCGCGCCTCCCAGCGGCGGACGAGGTCGAGGTCGAGCGGGTCGCCGAGGTGGCCCGGTCCCGAGACTCGCAGCCTGAGCGCCGTCGCGACCACGGCGGCCAGGACGGCGAGCACGAGCGGGACGAGGACGGCATGTGCGGCAACCGCATGGGCGGTGTGCATCTCGCTCTCCTTTCCGGTGTCGTGCCGAGCCTCGGACGCCGGGCGGCCGCGCCCATCCGGGTCGATGCGGACGCTGCGCCGGCTAGTCCGCGAGCCGCGCCGCGAGGCTCGCGAGCAGCTTCCGCTGGATCGACGGCGAGTCGCGCAGGAGCTGGTCGAACGCCCGGTCGGTGATCACGAGCGCCCGCACCGGCGTCGTCGTCGTCACCGTCGCGTTCCGCGGCTTGCCGGTCAGGAGTGCCGCCTCGCCGTAGAACGACCAGCCGTCGTGCTTGCCCGCCCGGCGGCCCTTGCGGCGCACCTCGACGCTGCCGTCGACGACGACGAAGAACTCGCGGCCGCGCTTGCCCTCCTCGATCAGCGTCTTCCCGGCGGGGAAGTGCATCTCGTCGGCGAGCGCGGCGACCTCGGCCAGCTCGCGCTTCGAGCACTCGGCGAAGAGCGGCACCTGCTTCAGCAGCTCGATCTTCGCGTCCCTGCGGAACATGCGCGGATCGTACGCGCGCGCGGCCCGCGAAGCTATGCGGCCGAGGCGACGACCGCCTGGCGCGGCCCCAGGTCGAGCCCGCCGGTGACGACCTCGCCGTCGCGGGCGCGGTCGGTGCAGAGGACGATGGCGCCCTCGACGTCGTCCAGCCGCGCCGGCTCGTCGCCGAGGTTGAGCGCGACGAGCGCCCCGCCCTCGCGCAGGAACGCCCAGACGCCGGGCGGCGCGTCGAGCGGCTCGTAGCCGCCGGCGAGGAGGCCGCGGCGGCGGCGCAGCGCGATCAGGTCGCGCGTCAGGGTCAGGATCGAGTCCGGGTCGTCCCGCTGGCCGGCGACGTTGCGGTCGGTCTTGCCGATCGGCAGCCACGGCTCGACGCCCGGGGTCGTGAAGCCCGCGCCCGGCTCGTCCCGCCAGACCATCGGCGTCCGGCACGGGTCGCGCCCGGCCACGTCGCGCCGCCGCTCCGGCGGCACGTCGACCTGCTCCATCCCGATCTCGTCGCCCTGGTAGAGGATCGCCGCCCCGCGCAGCGTCAGGAGCGCGACGAGCGCGCACTTCGTCAGCGGCTCGTCGGCCGCGCACCAGCGGCTCGTGAAGCGCGGGTCGTCGTGGCTCGAGGCGTGCCAGACGGGCGTCGCGTCCGGCGGATAGCGGCGCTCCGTCTCGGCGACGACGTCGGCGAGCGCGGCCGCGTCGAACGGCGTGTGGAGGAACGGGAAGTTCATGCAGAGGTGGAGCCCGTCCGGGACGACGTACCGCATCAGGGCGTCGAGCTCCATCACGTACGTCTCGCCGAGCAGGAGCGGGTCGGAGTCGTACTCGTCGGTCACGCTCCGCCAGCGCCGGTGCACGTCGACCGCCTCCGGCAGCCCGAAGTTGTGCTTCGGCCACTGGCCGATCCGCGCCCAGGTCGGCGACTCGTCCAGACGCGCCGGCGGGTTGTCACGGAGCTCCGGGTCCTTGACGAGCGCGTGCGCGACGTCGATCCGGAAGCCGGCGACGCCTCGGTCGAGCCAGTGGCGGATGATCCGGTCGAACTCGGCGCGGACGTCCTCGTTCCACCAGTCGAGATCGGGCTGCTGCGGCAGGAAGTTGTGCAGGTACCACTGGCCGCGCTCCGGCGCGAACGTCCAGGTCGGCCCCCCGAACGCGGCGAGCCAGTTGTTCGGCGGCCGCCCGTCCGGCTTGCCGTCCCGCCAGACGTACCAGTCGCGCTTCGTGTCGTCGCCGAACCACGCGTGCCGGTCGCTCGTGTGGTTCGGGACGAGGTCGAGGAGCACGCGGATGCGGCGGCGGCGCGCCTCCGAGAGCAGCCGCTCGAGGTCGGCCGGCGTGCCGAGGTCGGGATGGACGCCGAGGTAGTCGGCGACGTCGTAGCCCCAGTCGGCGTTCGGGGACGGAAAGGTCGGGCTGAGCCAGAGCGCGTCGACGCCGAGCCACTCGAGGTGGTCGAGCCGGGAGCAGATCCCCTGCAGGTCGCCGATCCCGTCGCCGTTCGAGTCGGCCCACGAGCGGGGGTAGACCTGGTAGATCACCGCGTTCCGCCACCACTCGGGCACGATGCAGAGCCTATGCGGAGCTGGACGCGCCCCGACGGGAGGACGTTCGTCGTCGGCGAGCCCGACGCGGAGCTGCCGGCGGGCGAGCTGTACGCGAGCGTCGACGAGGCGGACGCGGAGCGGCGGGCGGCGCTCGAGGCGCTCGGCTTCGCCGTGGAGCGGCGCGAGCTCGTGCTCGAGCTGCCGACGGAGGTCGGGGCGGCCGCGCCGCCGCCCGGCGTCTCGCTCGTCCCGGCCGACGCCGTCCCGGAGGACGAGCTCCGCCTCCTCGACGACGAGCTGCGCCAGGACGTCCCCGGCACCGGCGGCTGGCGCTGGGACGCCGCCGGCTTCCGCGAGGAGACCTACGACTCGCCCGACTTCGACCCCGCGCTCTACCTCGTCGCCCGGGACGACGCCGCGGAGCGGTGGATCGGCATCGCCCGCGTCTGGAACCGTCCGGGCCGGGCGCGGCTGGGCTTCGTCGGCGTCGGCCGGGCGCAGCGGCGGCGCGGTGTCGCGAAGGCGCTCGTCGTCGAGGTGCTCGCCGTCCTCCGCGAGCGCGGCGTCGAGCGGCTGACGACCGAGGTCGACGAGGAGAACGTCGCCTCGCGCGCGCTCCTCGAGGGCCTCGGCGGCCGCCCGGTCGGCGCGTCGCTCGAGCTGCGGCGGCTCGGCTAGACGCCCTTCGGCGCCTCGGCCCCGGCGGCCGCCGCGCCCTCGAGCTCCGGGTGCTCCTCGAACGCGTACTTCACGACCGGCTGCTTCGCCGCGCGCACCTCGTCGAGCCTGCGCACCGGCCGCGCGTGCGGCGCCTCCTTCAGCAGCTCCGGGCTCTCGGCGCCCTCGCGCGCGATCGCGAGCATCGCCTCGCAGAACGCGTCGAGCGTCTCCTTCGCCTCCGTCTCGGTCGGCTCGACCATCAGCGCCTCCGGGACGATCAGCGGGAAGTAGATCGTCGGCGGGTGGAAGCCGTAGTCCATCAGCCGCTTCGCGACGTCGAGCGCGGTGATCCCGTGCTCGCGCTTGAGCGTGCGGGCGGAGAGGACGAACTCGTGCATGCAGAGCCGGTCGAACGGCAGGTCGTACGCGTCCTTGAGCCGCGCGAGGACGTAGTTCGCGTTCAGCACGGCGACCTCGGACATCTCGCGCAGCCGCGGCCCGTACATGCGCATGAACGCGTACGAGCGCACGAAGACGCCGAACGGGCCGGTGAAGGCGCGCACCTTGCCGATCGTCTTCGGCCGGTCGAAGTCGAGCCCGAACCCGTCGCCGTCGCGGCGGACCACGGCCGGCACCGGCAGGAACGGCTCGAGGACGTCCCTGACCGCGATCGGCCCGCCGCCCGGCCCGCCGCCGCCGTGCGGCTGCGAGAACGTCTTGTGCAGGTTGATGTGGACGACGTCGAAGCCCATGTCGCCCGGCCGCGAGATCCCGCAGACCGCGTTCAGGTTCGCGCCGTCGTAGTACATGAGCGCGCCGGCGCCGTGGAAGATCCGCTCGATCTCCTCGATGTTCTCGTCGAAGAGGCCGAGCGTCGAGGGGTTCGTCAGCATCAGCGCCGCGGTCGTCCCGTCGACCTTGCCGCGTAGGTCCTCGACGTCGATGTTGCCGCGCGGGTCGGTCTTGACGCCGACGAGCTCGTAGCCGGCCATCGTCACCGAGGCCGGGTTCGTCCCGTGCGCGGTGTCCGGGATGACGACCTTGCGCCGCTGCTCGCCCTCGCCGCGGTCGGCGTGGTAGGCGCGGATCAGCATCAGTCCGGTCAGCTCCCCCTGCGAGCCGGCGGCAGGCTGGAGCGAGACGGCGTCGAGGCCGGTCACCTCGGCGAGGATCTCCTGCAGCCGCCACATCAGCTCGAGCGCGCCCTGCGCGCCGTCCTCGTCCTGCAGCGGGTGGAGGTTCGCGAACCCGGGGAGCCCGACGAGGCGCTCGTTGATCCGCGGGTTGTACTTCATCGTGCAGGAGCCGAGCGGGTAGAAGCCCGTGTCGACGCCGAAGTTCCGCGTCGAGAGCTCGGTGAAGTGGCGCATGAGCTCGAACTCGGCGACCTCCGGCAGCCGCGGCGGCTCGCTGCGCCGCAGCTCGGCCGGCACCTCCGGCTCGGGCAGGCCCTGCGGGCGCGGGATCGCGGACGCCCGGCGGCCCGGCTGCGAGCGCTCGTAGATCAGCTTCACCGCGCCACCTCCGCGAGCACCTCGACCAGGCGGTCGATCTCGGCCGGCGTCCGCCGCTCGGTGACGGCGACGAGCAGCACGTCGTCCATGCCCTCGTAGTCGCGCCCGAGCGCGTAGCCGGGATGGACGCCGCGCTCGCGCGCCGCGGCGACGACCTCGCGCGCGTTCCGTCCGACGCGCACCGCAAACTCCTTGAACGTTGCCCGTTCTGGAAACAGCAGCTCGAGCCCGGCCTGCTCCTGGAGGCGCTGCTTCGCGTACGCGGCCAGCGACAGGCAGGTCTCCCCCAGCTCGCGCAGTCCCTGCGGGCCCAGCCACGTGAGGTAGACGAGGCCGCCGAGCGCGAGCAGCGTCTGGTTCGTGGTGATGTTCGAGGTGGCCTTCTCCCGCCGGATGTGCTGCTCGCGGGTCTGCAGGGTGAGGACATAGCCGCGCTCGCCCGCGGCGTCCACCGTCTCGCCGACGATCCTCCCGGGCATCCGCCGGATGTAGTCCTGGCGTGCCGCGAGGAAGCCGTAGTGCGGGCCGCCGAAGGACGGGAAGTTCCCCGCCGCCTGTCCCTCGCCGAGCGCGATCGCGGCGCCGTAGCGTCCGGGCGCCTCGAGCACGCCGAGCGAGAGCGGGTCGCAGTGGACGACCGGCAGCGCGCCCGCGTCGTTCGCGGCGGCCGCCAGCTCCGGCGCCGGCTCGAGGCAGCCGAAGAAGTTCGGCTGCTGGAAGATCACGGCGGCGGCGTCCTCGGCGGCGGCGCGCAGCTCCTCGGGATCGGTCGTGCCGCCGTGCGAGGCGACCTCGACCACCTCGAGGCCGAAGCCGGGCGCGTAGGTCTTCACGACCTGCCGCACCTGCGGGCTCGTCGCCTCGGTGACGACGATCTTCGAGCGTCCGGTCGCGTGCTTCGCGACGAAGCAGGCGTCCGCGGTCACGGTCGCGCCGTCGTAGCCGGACGCGTTCGAGACGTCCATCCCGGTCAGCTCGCAGATCGCGGTCTGGTACTCGAAGATCGCCTGCAGGACGCCCTGGCTCATCTCCGGCTGGTACGGCGTGTACGCGGTGAGCAGCTCGCCGCGCTGGAGCACGGCGTCGACGACCGCCGGCACGTAGTGGTCGTAGATGCCGGCGCCGAGGAACGAGAGCTCGCGGGTCGAGTCGACGTTGCGCGCCGCGAGCGCGGCCATGTGGTCGAACAGCTCCTCCTCGGAGAGCGCCGGCTCGAGGTCGAGGTCGCGCCCGAACCGCATGCCCGACGGGATGTCGCGGAACAGCTCCTCGATCGAGGAGACGCCGACGGCCGCGAGCATCGCGTCGCGGTCGGCGTCGGTCAGAGCCAGATACGGATGGGTCACTGGTCGGCGAGGAGCTGCTTGTAGGCGTCGACGTCGAGCAGCGACTCGACCTCGCCGGCGTCGCCGAGGCGGATCCGGATCAGCCAGCCGTTGCCGTAGGGATCCTCGTTGACGGTCTCCGGGGCGTCCACGACCTGCTGGTTGACCTCCAGCACCTCGCCGGAGAGCGGCGCGACGAGGTCGGAGACGGCCTTGACCGACTCGACCTCCCCGTAGGAGCCGTCCTTGGCGACGCTCGAGCCGACCGCGGGTGGCTCGAAGTGGACGAGCTCGCCGAGCGAGTCGGCGGCGAACCAGGTGATCCCGAGCACGGCCTCGTCGCCCTCGATGCGGGCCCAGTCGTGCTCGGGGTGGTACTTGAGGTCGTCGGGATAGCTCTCGGCGGCCATTCAGTCCTCCCTCCGGTAGATCGGCTTCTTCACGACCCGCGCCCGGCGCGGCTTGCCACGAACGTCGATCGTCAGCTCCGTTCCCGTCTGCGCCTGGGCGGCCGGGACGTAGCCCATGCCGATGCCGACGTCGAGCATCGGCGAGTGCGACCCGGAGGTCACCTCGCCGCCTCCGTCGATCGGCATCCCGTGTCGCGGGATCGCCTTCTCCTCCATGACGAAGGCGACGAGGCGCCGCTCCGGCCCCTCCTCCTTGACCCGGCGCAGCAGCTCGGCGCCGGTGAAGTCCTTGTCGAGTGCGCACGTCCAGCCGAGGCCGGCCGAGATCGGGTCGGTGTCCGGGCCGATGTCGTTGCCGTGCAGCGGGTAGCAGACCTCGAGCCGGAGCGTGTCCCGCGCGCCGAGCCCGCAGGGCGCGACTCCACGCGCGAGCACCGCGTCCCAGAGCCGCACCGCGTCCTCGGCCATGCAGAGCAGCTCGCAGCCGTCCTCGCCCGTGTAGCCGGTGCGGTTGACCATGACCTCGACGCCGTCGATCTCCGCCTCCGCGAACGTGAACGCCGGCGCCGCCGGCAGGCCGAGGCGCTCGATCGCGCTCGGCCCCTGGACGGCGAGGAGCGCGTACTCGTCGGAGACGTCGCGGACGTCCGAGCCGCTCACCTCGCGCTCCTTGAGCCAGGCGAAGGCGGCGTCGCGGTTGCCGGCGTTCACGACGAGCAGGTACCGGAACTCGTCGAGCCGGTAGGCGATCAGGTCGTCGACGATGCCGCCCCGCTCGTTCGTGAGCAGCGTGTACTGGGCCTGGCCGGGCGAGAGCCGGTCGAGGTCGTTCGAGAGGAGCCCCTGCAGCAGCTCGTGCGCGCGCGGGCCCTCGACCTCGATCTCGCCCATGTGGGAGACGTCGAAGACGCCGGCGTCGGTGCGCACGGCGCGGTGCTCCTGGATGACGCCCTCGTACTGCACGGGCATCTCCCAGCCGGCGAAGGGCACCATCCGGGCGCCGAGCGCGACGTGGCGGTCGTAGAGCGGCGTCCGCTGGAGGGTCTGCGACATTCGGGCCCGATCCTAGTGCGTCGCCGCAGCGCGAGGCTCAGTGGAAACCGCGTACCGAAAAACGTCCCCAGAACGGGGCCGCCCCGGCTCATCCTTGAATGAGCCGGGGCGGCGGACCGGGTCGTGGGGTTGACTCGTAACGGTCAACCCTTTGAGGGCATGCACCGTGTGCCCGCGCCCGGCGGTTCCAAACATCACGCGCGAGATTTCGCGGCGCGGCTATTCGTCGCGCAGGAACGACGGGACGTCGAGCGTCTCGTCGGAGCGCTCGAACCCGCTCGCTGCGGGGGCCGGAACCGGGACCTCGGCGCCCGACTCGCGGCGACGGCGACGGCGCTGGGCGCCGAAGCCGGTCGCGATGACGGTGACGCGGACCTCGTCGCCGAGCGCGTCGTCGATGACGGCGCCGAAGATGATGTTCGCGTTCTGGTCGGCCGCGCTCGTCACGACCTCCGCCGCCTCGTTCACCTCGAAGAGCCCGATCTCGGGGCCGCCCGTGATGTTGAGGAGGATGCCGGTCGCGCCCTCGATCGAGGCTTCGAGCAGCGGCGACGACACCGCCGCGCGGGCCGCCTCGGTGGCGCGGTTCTCGCCGCCGTGCGTCCCGATCCCCATCAGCGCCGAGCCGGCGTCCCGCATGATCGTCCGGACGTCCGCGAAGTCGAGGTTGACGAGCCCGGGCACGGTGATCAGGTCGGTGATCCCCTGGACGCCCTGGCGGAGGATGTCGTCGGCGCGCCGGAACGCGTCGACGACCGACGTGTTCTTCTCGACCACCTGGAGCAGCCGGTCGTTCTCGATCACGATCAGCGTGTCGACGCGGTCGCGCAGGTTGTCGATGCCCTGCTCGGCCTGCTGCGCCCGCCTGCGCCCCTCGAACGCGAACGGCTTCGTGACGACGCCGACGGTGAGCGCTCCGAGCTCTCGTCCGAGCTCGGCGAGGATCGGCGCGGCGCCCGTGCCGGTGCCGCCGCCCTCGCCGGCGGTGACGAAGATCATGTCGGCGCCCTTCAGCGCCTCCTTCAGCTCGTCGCGGCTCTCCTGCGCGGCGGCCTGGCCGATCGCCGGGTCGGCGCCGGCGCCGAGTCCGCGCGTCGCCTTCGAGCCGATGTGGATCTTCACGTCGGCGTCGCACATCATCAGCGCCTGCGCGTCGGTGTTGACGGCGATGAACTCGACGCCGCCGAGCCCCGCGTCGACCATGCGGTTGACGGCGTTCGTGCCGCCGCCGCCGACGCCGACGACCTTGATGACCGCGAGGTAGTTCCCGGACTGGTCGCGCATGCTCATGAGACCGAACCTGAACCTTCAGTGGAGGATTGGGGCGCGAGAACCGCTTCGCGCCGCAGGGTACGCGCCCCGATTCTCGCTGTCAATCGGAGGTCGACCCTCCACACTATCAACCTCCAGTTGAGAGTTGAGCGTTGCCGGTCGCCGCGGCCGCGTCGCTGCCGGCGACGGGCCGGCCGGGCAGGGCGACGTCGAGGTACGTCGCTCCGGAGGGGAGCTGGCGGATCGCGCGGCGGGCGACCGCGAGCTTCAGGCGCATGTCGCCGGGGTCGCCGAGCCGGAGCTCGAGCCCGGAGCGGAGGTGGAAGACGAGACCGACGGCGGAGCGCCTCGCGGAGTCGATCCGCTCGGGGAAGCGGTCGGCGAAGGCGAGCGCGTGGGCGACCTCGCCGCCCCGCCCAGGCTCGAGGAACGCGCCGGCCGACAGCTGTGTCGCGGCGGGCAGCCAGATCCGCGGGAGGGCGGGGACGGCCGTGCGCGGGAGTCGACGGATCAGGCGGGCGCGCGCTGACACGAGCCACGCGTCGCGTCCTCGCCGGACGACGGCGACGGCCCGCTCGGGGACGACGGCGATCCGGAGCGTGTGCGGAAAGGCGCGGTCGTAGCTCGCGCTGACGACGGTCGGGAGCGCCTCGACGGTGCGCTCGAGCCGGGCGCCGTCGAGGCCGACGAGACTCGTGCCGAGAAGCGGCGCGAGCGAGCGGCGCACCTGGGCGGCGACGTCCGGCGGAGCGCCGGAGACGTCGACGTGCCGCACGGCGAAGGCCGAGGTCTCGCGCGCGAGCGCGTACGCGCCGATCGCCGTCGCGAGGATCGCGAAGCCGACGAGGATCGAGCGCGACGACGGCATGACGTGCGCGGCGAGGCGCCGGGCCGCCGACCTGCGCGCCGGCGCGCGGCGGGGAAGCGCGACGGCGTCGGCGCGCGGACGCGCCTGCCGACCTCCACGTTTCGCGGCCATTGCGGTGTCGTTCGCCGCCGCGACGGGCGCTCCTACCGACCGGCGCCCCACGTGCCCCCAGGGGGCGCGAGGACCCCCTGCAGAGACCGTAGCGGCGGCTTCGTGACGGCGAGGTCGCGACTCCGTGCCGGACGTGCGACCCGGCGCCCGGGTCAGAGCGCGGGGAGCTCGATCTCGCCGAGGAGCTCGACCTCGTGCTCGAGCACGACTCCGAACTGCTCGTGCGCGCGGCGGCGCGCCTCGGCCATCAGCGCGAGCGCGTCCGCCGTGGTCGCGTCGCCCGCGTTCTCGATGAAGTTCGCGTGCTTCGGGGAGATCTGGGCGCCGCCGATCCGATGCCCTTTCAGCCCGCAGGCCTCGAGCATCCTCCCCGCGCCGAGCTCGTGATCCGGGTTCTTGAAGACGCTCCCGAACGTGCGGCGGTTCGTCGGCTGCGCGGCCTTCCGCTTCGCGTTCAGCTCCCGCACCTCCGCCTTGATCTCGTCGCTCGGCCGGGGGTGCAGACGCAGCTCGGCCCGGAGGACGACCTGGCCGTGACGGAGCCCCGAGTGCCGGTACGAGAGCCCGAGTTCCGCCGGCGTCAGCCAGCCGCTCCCGTCGGCGGTCGCGACGAGCGCCCGCTCGAGGACGCCCGCGAAGTCGCCGCCGTAGGCGCCCCCGTTCATCCAGACGCCGCCGCCGACGGTGCCGGGGATCGCGCACGCGAACTCGAAGCCGCCGAGCCCGGCCGCGCGCGCCCGGTGCAGACACACCGCGTTCGCGGCGCCGCCGCCGGCCCGCAGCAGCTCGCCGTCCGTCTCCGCCTCGGCCAGCCCGCCCGCGAGCTTGAGCACAAGCCCGTCCACGCCGTCGTCGGCGACGAGCAGGTTCGAGCCGAGCCCGATCGTCGCGACCGCGACCCCGCGCTCGGCCGACCACCGCAGCAGCTCCGCGACCTCGGCCTCCGACTCGGGGCGGGCGAACGCGCGTGCCGCGCCGCCCGTGCCGAGCGTCGTGAAGCGGGAGAGCTCGACGCCTTCCTCGATCCTCACGCGAGCGCCTCCAGGATCAGCGCCGCGGCGCGGTCGACGTCCCCCGCGCCGAGCGTCAGCACCGTGTCGCCGGCGCGGGCCCAGCCGGCGACGAGCGCCGCCCCCTGCTCGACCGTCGGCGCCCAGCCGAGCCGCATCCCGGGCCGCGCACGCGCGACCGCGTCCACGATCAGGCGGCCGCTCACGCCGGGGAGAGGCTCCTCGCGCGCGGCGTAGACGTCCGTGACGCAGACGCCGTCCGCCGAGGCGAGCGCGACACCGAACTCGTGCGCGAGGTACCGCGTCCGCGAGTAGAGGTGCGGCTGGAAGAGCGCGAGCAACCGGCCGTCCCCGCGCGCCGCGCGGAGGTCGGCGGCGAGCTCGGCCGGATGGTGCGCGTAGCTGTCGAGGACGGTCACGCCGCCTGCGTCGCCCTTGCGCTCGAGCCGCCGGCCGGCGCCGCGGAAGCCGACGATCGCGCGCTCGGCGTCCGCCCGCGCGACCCCGGCGAGCTCGAGCGCCGCGAGTGCGGCGGCGGCGTTGCGGCGGTTGTGCTCGCCGGGCACCGCCAGCTCGAGCTCCACCGGCTCGAGCCGCTCGGCGCGGACCACGTGTGGCACGTGCGCGAGCCACTCCTCGAAGAGCGCCTCGACCTCCGCCCGCGAGCCGAAGGTCGTGTGGTGGTCGAGGTCGACGTTGAGGAGCACCGCGATCTGCGGCCGGAGCGCGGCGACCGAGCGGTCCGACTCGTCGCCTTCGACCACGAGCCAGCCCTCGCCCGCCGCCGCGTTGCCGCCGAGCTGCGCGACCTCGCCGCCGATCAGGAAGGCCGGGTCGAGGCCGAGCTCGCGGAGGACGAAGGCGATCATCGCGCTCGTCGTCGTCTTCCCGTGCGCGCCGGCGACGACGATCGACCGGCGCAGCGCCACGAGCTCGGCGAGCAGGTCGGCGCGCGGCCGTCCCGGCACGCGGCCGGCGAACGCGGTCGAGACGTAGACCTCCCAGCCGGCGGGAGGCTCGGGCGGCTCCGGCGAGATCGTCACGGCGACTCCCTCGAGGTGCGCGAGGTACGGCGTGTCGGCGCGGTCCCAGCCCGCGACCTCGGCGCCCCACGCGCGGGCGAGCAGCGCGTACGCGCTCATGCCGGCCCCGCCGACGCCGACGATCCAGATCCGCCTACCGGCGAGCGGCCGCGAGGGAGACGAGCTCATCCGCGATCACCTCCGCAGCGTCGGGCCGCGCCGCCGCGCGCATCGCGGCTGCCATCGCCGCGAGGCGCTCCGGGTCGGCGAGCAGCTCCGTGACGACCTCGGCCGCGCGCGCCGCCTCCGCCTCGGGAACGACGACGGCGCCGCCCGCCCGCTCGAACCAGCGCGCGTTCTTCTCCTGATGGCCGCCGGTCGCGAACTCGCCCGGCACGAGCACGGCGGGCAGCCCGGCCGCGGCGAGCTCCCAGACCGACCCGCCGGCGCGCGCGATCGCCACGTCCGCGGCGCCGTACGCGAGCCCGACCTCGTCGATGAACGGCAGCAGCCGGTAGCCGGGCCGCGACACGCGGGCGCGCAGCCGCTCGTAGTCGCGCTCGCCGCAGAGATGCAGGACGGCCGGGCCATCCTCCCCCCACGCCTCGACGGCCGCGTCGTTCAGCACCTGCGAGCCGAGCGAGCCGCCGAAGACGAGCACGACCGGCCCGTCCGCGGGGAGCTCGAGCCGCTCGCGCGCCTCCGGCCGCGGCGCCGCCTGCGAGAGGCTCGGGATCGGCCGGCCGACGACCCGGAACTTCCGCTGCTCGCGTCCGACCGGAAGCGCGAGGAAGACGCGGCGCGCGAACGGCGCCGCCAGGCGGTTCGCGAGCCCGAGATGCGCGTCCGCCTCGGTCAGCGCCGCGGGAATCCCGCGCAGCCGTGCGGCGAGCACCATCGGCCCGGCGACGTAGCCGCCGGCGCCGAGCACGACGTCCGGCCGCCGCCGCGCGAGGATCCGCGCGCAGGCCGCGGGCGCCGCCGCCGCGAGCGCGAGTGCGCGGACGAGACCGAGCCCCGGGCGCCGCGGGAAGCCGGAGACGGCGAAGGCGTCGAACGCGTAGCCGCGCTCAGGAACGAGCCGCGCCTCGACGCGATCCCGCGACCCGGCGAACGTCACCGCCACTCCCCGCGCGCGCAGCGCCTCCGCCACCGCGAGCGCCGGCGCCACGTGGCCGACCGTCCCGCCGGCCGCGATCAGGCACCGCAGCTGCCGCTCTTCCTCGCTCACCACGGGCGATGTTAAGGAGGATGCCCACCGACGCGAGCATGACAACGAGGCTCGAGCCCCCGTAGGAGACGAACGGGAGCGGAATCCCGGTCAGCGGCGCGAGCCCGAGCACGGCCGCGAGGTTGATCGCGGCCTGCCCGCAGACGAGCGCCGTGATCCCGGCGGCGAGTCGTTTCCCGAACGGGTCGCGGCAGCCGATCGCGAGGCGGAGGCCCGCGTAGGCGAACGCGCAGTAGCCGGCGACGACCACCGAGACGCCGACGAGGCCGAGCTCCTCGCCGATGACGCCGAAGATCATGTCCGTGTGCGCCTCCGGCAGGTAGTGGATCTTCTCGATCCCCTGGCCGAGGCCGCGGCCGAAGACGCCGCCGGAGCCGAGGCTGATCAGCGCCTGGACGTTCTGGAGGCCGGCGCCGAGCGGGTCTTTCCACGGGTCGAGGAAGGTGAGCAGGCGGGCGCGGCGGTACGGCGACGACCAGGCGGCGATCGCGGCGAGCGCGACGACGATCCCGTACGCCTGCGCGAGCAGCGGCAGCCGCGTGCCGGAGACGAGCAGGATCGCCCCGACCATGACGACGATCGTGATCACGGTGCCGAGGTCGGGCTCGACGATGACGAGCGCGCAGAAGGCGCCGACGAGCACGCCGAGCGGACGCCCGAGCTCACGCAGCGTCCGCGGCGGCGGCCGCCGCGCCAGGTAGGCGGACGTCCAGACGACGAGCGCGAGCTTCGCCAGCTCCGACGGCTGGAACGCGGCCGGCCCGAGGCTGATCCAGCGGCGTGCGCCGTTGATGCGCGAGCCGATCGCGAGCACGGCGAGGCAGGCGAGGAGCGCGGCGAGGACGAGGGTCGGCGCGGCCGCGCGCAGGCGCCGGAAGTCGGTGCGGGAGAGGACGACGAGCAGGATCGCGCCGATCGCGGCGTAGATCCCTTGCCGCTCGAGGTAGCCGGTCGGGCTCTGGCCGCCGAGCGCGGCGGAGGCGGAGGTGGCGCTGTAGACCATGACGAGCCCGAAGAGGACGAGGGCGACCGTGACGAGCAGGAGCAGGTTCCACTCGAGCTGCGACTGCTTCGGCCTGCTCATGCCAGCGCCTCGACGAGGGCGCGGAAGTGCTCGCCGCGCCGCTCGAAGTTGTCGTACTGGTCGTAGCTCGCGCACGCCGGCGAGAGCAGGACGACGTCGCCGGGGTCGGCCTCGGCTGCGGCGCGCGAGACCGCGGTCGGCAGGTCGCCCGCGCGGACGTAGTCGCGGCCGGCGGCGTCGAGCGCGGCGGCGAGCTCGTCGCTCGCGACGCCGACCAGGTAGATGGCCCGGACGTTCGCCGGCAGGTCGCGCGCGAACGGGCCGAAGTCCTCGCCCTTGAGCGAGCCGCCGAGGATGAGGCGGAGCGGTTCGGCGAACGCGGCCGCGCCGCGCGCGGCGGCGGCGGTGTTCGTCGCCTTCGAGTCGTCGACCCAGCGGACGCCGTGCAGCTCGCGGACGGTCTCGAGCCGGTGCGGGACGCCCGCGAACGTGCGCAGGCCGGCGGCGATCGCCTCGTCGGGGATCCCGGCGGCGCGTGCGGCGGCGGTCGCGGCGGCGGCGTTCTCGCGGTTGTGCGCGCCGGGCATCGTCGGCTCGGCCGGGAGCGGGTCGTCGGCCCCGAACTCGATCCCGTCGAGGCCGCTGCCGCGCGGGACGACCCGGGTGCGGGCGCGCTCGAAGATGCGGAGCTTCGCGGCGCGGTAGCTCTCGAACGAGTCGTAGCGGTCGAGGTGGTCCGGCTCGACGTTGAGCAGGACGGCGACCTCGCAGGCGAGCGTCTGGACGTCCTCGAGCGCGAAGCTCGACAGCTCGCAGACGACCCACGTCCCCGGCTCGACCGACTCGGCCGCCTCGCTCAGCGGCACGTGCTCGTTGCCGGCGAGGACGGCGGGCCGGCCGGCGGTGTCGAAGATCGCGCCGAGCAGGCGGACGGTCGTCGTCTTCCCCTTGGTGCCGGTGACCCCGACGACCGGGTTGTCGCGGAGGAGGCGGTAGCCGAGCTCGACCTCGCTCCAGATCGGGACGCCGCGGGCGCGCGCGGCCGCGGGGAGCGGTGACTCCCCGGGGACGCCCGGCGCCTTCACGAGCAGCTCCACCCCGTCCAGCAACGACTCCTCCTCCGATCCGAGACGGAGTTCGACGCCGGCCTCGGCGAGCCTCCCCGCCTCGCCGTCGGCGTCGGCGGAGCGATCGGCGGCGACGACCGCGACCCCCCGCCGGGCGAGCGCGAGCGCCGCCGCACGGCCGGTCCAGCCGAGCCCGACGACGAGCGCGCGACCCGGCAGCCATGACTCGTCGAGGCCGGTCCCGCTCACGGCGAACGTTCTCCCCCAGAGGGGGCGCGAGGGCCCCTGCAGTCAGCGTACGCGGGCGGGTGCGACAGGAGTGTGGAGGCTTCCTGGAGGATGCGTAACGAGTTCGGCGCGGAGGCGCCGCATCCTCACGGTCTTCGCGCGGTCAGACGAGCGCTTCCGCCCTCGTCGTGGCGCGTCACCTCGGCGAAGCCGGCCGCGGCGAGCGCGGCCGCCGCGTCGTCGTCCCCCGCCTCGACCGAGATCCGGCCGCCGGGCCGGAGGACGCGGTGCAGCTCGCGCGCGACGACCTCCGGGTCGCGGCCGCCCGCGAGCGACGCGCCGACCGCGGCGGCGACCGAGCCGTCCGGCAGCGGCAGCACCGCCGGGTCGCCGACGAGGTACGCGATCCCGGCGACGCCCTGCCGGTGCGCCTCCGCGAGCAGCCCCTCGAGCGCGTCCACGTGCTCGTCGACCGCGTACACCCAGCCGTCGCCGATCCGGCCGTGCGCGCCGAAGACGAGCGGCGGCGTCCCGCCCAGCACGAGCACGTCGTCGTCCGCGCCGAGCCCCGCCCCGTCGAGCACCTCGCCGCTCACTGCGCGAAGTAGTACCGGTAGAAGAGCGCGAACCCGGCCGCGCACAGCAGGCCGCCGACGATCCAGAAGCGCACCGTGATCTTCGTCTCCGACCACGCCTTCATCTCGAAGTGGTGGTGGATCGGCGCCATCAGGAAGACACGTCGCCCGAAGCGCTTGAACGCGAAGACCTGGATCATCACCGACAGCGCCTCGATCACGAAGATGCCGCCGATCAGGAGGAGCAGCACCTCGACCTTCATCATGATCGCGAAGGTCGCGAGCGCGCCGCCGAACGCCATCGAGCCGGTGTCGCCCATGATCACCTCGGCCGGGAACGCGTTGTACCAGAGGAACCCGACCACGGCCCCGATCAGCGCCGCGCCGACGATCGCGAGGTCGAGCTTCGTCAGGTTGCGGTGGGCCGGGTTCGAGCTCGAGCGGACGAACGAGACGACGTTCATCGCCGTGAACGTGAACAGCGCGATGATCCCCGTCCCGCCGAGCAGGCCGTCGACGCCGTCGGCGAGGTTCGTCCCGTTCGACGCGCCCGCGATCACGAGGAAGAGGAACGGGTACCAGGCGTACGAGAGCGGGATCGACACGTCCGCGACCGGGATGTAGACGTCGGTGCTCAGCCGCAGGTGGTAGGCGACGCCGGCGACGACCGCGGTGACGGCGACGAGCAGCAGCATCTTCCAGCGGCCGTTCAGCCCGAGCGAGCGCTTGTGCGTCAGCTTGATGAAGTCGTCGAGGAAGCCGATCGCCCCGCACGCGAGCGTCGCGAACAGCACGGTCAGCGACTGCAGGCGGAAGTGGCTGACGGGCAGGAAGCCGATCGTGGCGGCGAACAGGATCAGCAGGCCGCCCATCGTCGGCGTCCCCTGCTTGACGATGTGGTGCTGCGGGCCCTCCTCGCGGATGTGCTGGCCGAACTCGTTGCGGCGCAGGAAGGCGATGAACTTCGGGCCGGCGACGATCGAGACGACGAGCGCGACGAGGGCGGCGATCAGGACTCGGGTCATGCGAGCGCCTCCGCGACGACCTCCAGCCCGACCGAGCGGGAGCCCTTGACGAGCACGGCGTCGCCTGGACGGACGAGCTCCCGCACGAGCGCCGCCGCCTCGCCGGCGGTCGCGACCCACTCGTCCGGCCGGTAGTGCGTCGCCAGCCCGCCGACGCCGACGACGACGTCGATCCCGGCCGTGTCGACCTCCTCGTGGAAGCGCGGCGCGTCGGCGCCCAGCTCGGCCATCTCGCCGAGCACGGCGACCGTCCTCCGCCCCGCCGCCCGCTCGCGCAGGTTCGCGAGCGCGGCCGCCATCGCGACCGGGTTCGCGTTCCACGAGTCGTCGATCAGCAGCCCGCCGCCGGAGAGCTCGCGCTCCTGCGAGCGGAGCCGCGAGAACTCGACCCGCACCGGCTCGTCGGGCGGCTCGACGCCGAGCGCCGCGGCGGCCTCGAGCGCGGCGGCCGCGTTCGTCGCCTGGTGGCGCGCGGCGAAGCCGAACACGACCTCGCGGCCGCGCCACGAGACGTGCGTCCGGCCGTCGCGGATCTCCGCGTCCGGCGGCCGGAAGCGGCGGACGTCGAGTCCGTCCGGGACGAACGGCTCCAGCACCGGCGCATCCTCCGGGAGCACGGCGACCGCGCCTCGGGGCAGCTCCTCGAGCAGCTCCGCCTTCGCGCGCGCGATCGCCTCGAGCGAGCCGAGCAGCTCCAGGTGGACGGGCGCGATCGCGGTGATCACGCCCAGGTCGGGACGCGCCGTCCGCGCAAGCGCCCGGATCTGCCCCGGCCCGCGCATCGCCATCTCGGCGACGACGACCTCCGTCTCCGGCTCGATCCGGCAGAGCGTCAGCGGCAGTCCGATCTCGTTGTTGAACCCGTCCTCCGCCGCGACCGTGCGCAGCCGCGTCCGCAGCAGCGCGGCGAGGATGTCCTTCGTCGAGGTCTTGCCGACCGAGCCGGTGATGCCCACGACGCGAGCATCGCTCCGCGCGCGGACGGCATGCCCGAGCGCCGCGAGCGCCGCGTGCGCGTCGTCCGGAACGAGCGTCGCCGCCGCGCCGCCCGCACGCGCCTGGTCGAGGTACGCCTCGCCGCCGGCGACGGCGACGAACAGGTCGCCGGGACGGACGCGGCGCGAGTCGACCTGGACGCCGGTCACGTCCGCCGCGTCGCCCTCGATCCTGCCGAGCCCGAGCGACCGCAGCTCCTCGAGCGCGAGCGGGATCAGGTGTCCGCCTCCAGCCGCCGCAGCGCGTCGCGCGCGACCTCGCGGTCGTCGAACGGGATCGTCCGGTCGGCGTACTCCTGCCCCTGCTCGGCGCCCTTGCCGGCGATCAGGACGACGTCGCCGGCGCCGGCGAGGCCGACCGCCCGCGCGATCGCCGCGGCCCGGTCCGGCTCGACGGTCACCTCGCGGGTCGCCCCGGCGACGATCTCGGCGACGATCGCCTCCGGATCCTCGCTGCGCGGGTTGTCGGAGGTGACGAGGACGACGTCGGCGAGCTCCGACGCGATCCGGCCCATCAGCGGCCGCTTGCCGCGGTCGCGGTCGCCGCCCGCGCCGACGACGCAGATCACGCGCGACCCGTCCGCCAGGTCGCGCGCCGCGCGCAGCACGTTCTCGAGCGCACCGGGCTTGTGCGCGTAGTCCACGATCACGTGGAACGGCTGCCCCTCCTCCACCGACTCGAACCGTCCCGGCACGCCGCGCACCGACTCCAGGCCGCGACGGATCGCGTCGTCCTCGACGCCGAGCAGCCGGCCGGCGGCGACCGCGCCGAGCGCGTTCTCCTCGTTGAAGCGCCCGCGCAGCCGCAGGCGGATCCCGGCCAGCTCGGACGGGCCGACCGCCGCGTCGTCGGCGAAGCCGAAGGTGAGGGCGTCCGGCAGCTCGGCGGCGAGGCGCCTCCCCCACTCGTTGCCGACGTTCACGGCCGCCGGCGCGCCCTCGGCGAAGAGGCGCCGCTTCGCGAGGAAGTACGACTCCATGTCGCCGTGGAAGTCGAGGTGGTCCTGGCTCAGGTTGGTGAACACGAGCACCGAGAAGCGGACGCAGTCGAGCCGGTGCAGCACGGAGGCGTGCGATGAGGCCTCCATCGCGCACGAGCGGTCGCCCGCGTCGAGCATCTCGCGGAACAGCCGCTGCAGGTCGATCGCCTCCGGCGTCGTGCGGACGACGCCGCGCCGCTCGCCGCCGACCCGCGCCTCGACCGTGCCGAGGAGCCCCGGCCGCCGCCCGGCCGCGGCGAGGATCGCGAAGAGCAGGAACGAGGTCGTCGTCTTGCCGCTCGTCCCGGTCACGCCCGCGACCTCGAGCTCGTCCGTCGGCCGCCCGAAGAACTCGTGCGCGGCGGGCGCCATCGCGGCGCGCGCGTCCGCGACGACGAGCTGCGGCGCGTCGAGCGGCAGCCGGCGCTCGACGACGAGCGCCGCCGCGCCGCGCGCGAGCGCGTCCGCCGCGAAGTCGTGCCCGTCGGCGCGCGCCCCGGGCACGCAGAAGAAGAGGGCTCCGGGGTCGACGGCGCGAGCGTCGTAGGCGAGGTCGAGCACCTCGACCGGACCTCCTCCGACGACCTCCCTCGGCCCGAGCGCGGCGACGAGGCGCTCCAGGTTCATCGCGGACGGACTCTATCCCGCCGCGCGCCCCCGCCCCGCCGCTTCTCGGGCACCATGCCGCGCCCGTGAACCTGCTCGCCGCCGTCCTCGCCGGGATCGCGCTCGGCGCCCCGACCGCCGACCGCGTCACCGCCCACTCCGTCCGCCTCACCTGGACGACCGCCGTCCCCCGGCCGACCGCGGTCGAGTACGGGACGAGCGGCGCGTACGGCCTCTACCGCGCCGCCCCCGGCGCCGGCGTCGCCCACACGCTCACGCTGACCGGACTCGCCGCCGCGACCGGCTACCGCGTCCGTCCCGCCGGCGGGCGCGAGGTGGAGATCCGGACGGCGCCGCTCCCCTCGACGCCGCACCGCCTGACGATCGGGCCACGCCGCGGCCTCTACCTCGACGGCGCCCCGTTCGTCCCCGTGCTGCAGTGGCTCCAGTGTCCGAGCCTCTTCGACCGGGAGCGCGCGCTCGGCGTCGACGTCTTCATGGGGCGCGGCTGCTCGGACAACGGCGACGCTGACGAGGTCGCGCAGACCGCCCGGCGCGGCGCGTTCAGCATCCTCCCCTTCGACTCCGCGGTGGCCGGCGCGCCCGGGCTCCTCGCCTGGCGCTTCGACGACGAGCCCGACCAGCACGGGACGAAACCCGCCGCGATCGCGGCCGCGACCGCGCGCGGCCACCGCGCCCGGCCGCGCCGGCTCACCTTCGTCACGCTCACGTCCGGCTTCTTCGGCCCGACCGCGCACGCCGCGCCCGCGCCCTACCGCAGCTACGCGCGCGCCGCGGACGTCGTCGGCTTCGACGTCTACCCCGTCTACGGCTGGTGCCGGCCGGACCTGATCGCCTGGCAGGCGGACGCGCCCCGCGCGCTCGTCCGGCTCGCGCGCCCCGGCGAGCCCGTCTACTCCTGGATCGAGGCCGCGTCGACCTCGTCGCAGTGGTGTCGGGGGCGCGGGGTGCAGCCGCAGGAGCTCCGCGCCGAGACCTGGATGACGCTCGTGAACGGCGCGACCGCGATCGGCTGGTTCACCCACAGCTGGACGCCCGACTACTCGCAGTTCCGGGTCTCGAGCGCCGTGCAGCGGGAGCTGAAGCGGACCGCGCGTCAGCTCACCACGCTCGCCCCGGCGCTCCTCGCCCCGCCGGCGCGGCTCGCGGTCGCCGCCGACGGCGGCCGCGTCGACGCGGTCGCGCGGCGGCTCGGCGGCGCGCTCTACGTCTTCGCGGTGAACGTCTCCCGCACGCCCGTCCGCGCGAGCTTCGCGCTCGCCGGCGCGGGCGACGGCCCGGTGCAGGTCTTCGAGGAGGGACGGAGCGTCCACGCCGCCGGCGGCGCCTTCTCCGACCGCTTCGCGCCCCTCGCCGTCCACCTGTACGTCGTCCCTCCGGCCGCGTTCCGCTAGCGGCGTCTCTAGCCGTTCGGCACTCGCAGGTCGGGCGGCACCTCGAGGTACTGCAGGTCGAACGAGGCGATCTGCGCGAACGCGGGCGCGGCCACCTGGCCGCCGAAGATCGAGCCGTGCGGCTCGTCGACGCTGACGAGGACGACGAGCCGCGGGTTCTTGGCCGGAACCATCCCGACGAACGTCGCCACGTACTTGCCGGGCATGTACCCGTGCGGGCCGGGCTTCTGGGCGGTGCCGGTCTTGCCCGCGACCGAATAGCCCGGGATCGCGGCGAGCTGGGCGGTGCCCTGCTCGGAGACGACGCCCTTCAGCATCTTCAGCAGCTCCGCGTCGACGCGCGGCGAGAGGATCCGGCGCTTCGTCGGCGCCGACGGCTTCTCGCCGAGGACGTGGTCGACGAGGTGCGGCTGGATCCAGAGGCCGCCGTTCGCGATCGCCGCGTACACCGAGGCGAGCTGGATCGCGGTCACCGAGATGCCCTGGCCGATCGGGACGTTGCCGATCGTCGAGCCGGACCAGTACGACGGCAGCAGCCCGGCGCTCTCGCCCGGGAAGTCGATCCCGGTCTTCTCGCCGAAGCCGAAGCGCGAGATCCACTGCTGCAGCCGCTTCTGGCCGAGCAGCTTCTCGGCGATCGTCACCGCGCCCACGTTCGACGACCGCTGGAGGATCTGCGCGACGGTCATCGTCTCCGTCGGCCGAGGCTCGGCGTCGTGGATCACCCGGTCGGCGACCCGGATCGAGTACGGCAGCGTGAACTTCGTCTGCGGCGTGACGAGCCCCTCGGAGAGGGCGCCGCCGATCGTGACCACCTTGAACACCGACCCGGGCTCGAAGACGTCCGTGATCGCGTGGTTCGACTGCATGCCCTTCGCGAGCGCGCGGGCGAACGCGTTCGCGTTGTAGCCCGGCTCCATCGCCATCGCGAGCACGGCCCCCGTCCTCGGGTCGAGGACGAGCGCGGTGGCGTCCTTCGCGTGCCACTGCCGCATCGTCTGCTGGAGCACCTGCTCGGCCTGCGCCTGGATCTTGTTGTCGAGCGTGAGGAAGACGTCGTTGCCGTTCCGCGCCGGCTGCTCGGCGGTCGTGTCGACGACGGCGCCGAGCGCGTCCCGGACGACCGTCTCCTTGCCGGGAGTGCCGGAGAGCTGCTTGTCGAGCTCGAGCTCGAGCCCGGCGAGCCCCTGGTTGTCGATGCCCGCGTAGCCGAGCACCGGCGCCGCGACCGTGCCCTGCGGGTAGACGCGCCGCTCCTCCGGCACGAACGTGAAGCCGACGAGCTTCTTCGCGGCGAGCGCGTTCGCCTTCTCCGGCGGCGCCTTCCGCTCGACGTAGACGAAGCCGAGCTTCCGGTTCGCGAGCTGCGGATAGAGCGTGCTCGCCTTCAGCCCGAGCGTCTTCGCGACGATCCGCGAGACCTTGCGCGGGTTCGTGATCTGCATCGGGTCGGCGACGATCGTCGTCGCCTGCTCGCCGAGCGCGAGCGGCGTCCCGAGCCGGTCGAAGATCGTGCCGCGACCGGCCGGCAGGACGACCGTGGCCTTCGTCTGCTGCTGCGCCTTCGCCGCGAGCGACGACGCGCGCACCGTCTGGATGTAGGCCGCGCGCACGAACAGCGCCGCGAACGCGAGCAGCACGAGCAGCAGCAGGAGGCGGAGCCGCGAGTTGACGACCTTGGCGGGCGTCGCGGCGACGCTGCTCACGGACGGCCGAGGTCGAGGTAGCCCGTGTCGGCCGCGGGCGCCTGCACGAGGCCGAGCCTGTGCGCTGCCGCCTCGATCGTCGGCGCCGACAGCGCCGCCGAGAGCTGCGACGAGAGCGCCTGGTTCTGCGCCTGCAGCTGCGACCGCTCCTGGTCGAGCCGGTGCACGGCCATGTTCGCGCGGAGCACGGCGACGTTGACGGCGACGACGCCGACGAGCAGGAGCGCGAACAGGCTCATCCAGAGGATCCCGCCGGTGACGCGGAAGCCGCCGCGGCGCGGACGCCGCTCGCTGCGGACGGGCGCCTCGACCGCGCGCGGACGCCGCCGCGGACGCCGCGCGGGCAGCGGCTCGACGACCGCCGCCTGCGCGAACCAGTCCGCAGTCGCCACTAGCGCTCCTCCGGGCCCTGCGCCTTGACGGCCGCCCGCAGCCGCGCCGACGCGGAGCGCGGGTTCGCCGCGACCTCCGCCTCGCCGGGACGGACCGGCCGCCGCTGGATCGCCCGCAGCTCCGGCTCGTGCCCGCAGACGCAGACGGGGAAGTCCGGCGGGCACGTGCAGCCGCGCTCGCGGTCGCGCAGGAACTGCTTGACGATCCGGTCCTCGAGCGAGTGGAACGAGATCACCGCCAGCCGGCCGCCCGGCCGGAGCATCTCGAGCGCCGCCGGCAGCGCCGCCTCGAGCGAGCCGAGCTCGTCGTTGACCGCGATCCGGAGCGCCTGGAAGACGCGCTTCGCCGGGTGCCCGTCGCCGAAGCGCGCGGGTGCCGGGATCGCCGCCTTGATCGTGTCCACGAGCTCGCCGGAGCGCTCGAACGGCTGCTCGCGGCGCCGGCGGCCGATCGCGCGGGCGATCTGCTTCGCGTAGCGCTCCTCGCCGTAGCGGCGGAAGATCGTCTGCAGCTCGCGCTCGTCCCAGCCGTTCACGACCTCGCGCGCGGTCAGCTCCTGCGTCGGGTCCATGCGCATGTCGAGCGGCGCGTCGGCCGCGTAGGAGAAGCCGCGCTCGGGCCGGTCGAGCTGCATCGACGAGACGCCGAGGTCGAGCAGGATCGCGTCGGCGCGGACGCCGTTCTCCGCGAGCTGCGGCAGGACGACGCCGAAGTCGCCTCGGAGCAGGCGCGCGCCGACGCGGAAGCGCTTCTCGAACTGCTCGAAGTACGTGCGCGCCGTCGGGTCGCGGTCGACCGCGATCAGCTTGCCGCTGCCGTGGAGGTCGGCGGCGAGCAGCGCGGCGTGGCCGCCGGCGCCGAAGGTCGCGTCGACGACGGTCTCCCCCGGGCGGACGGCGAGCGACTCGCGGACCTCGTCCGCGAGAACGGGAACGTGGTCAGTTGCCCTGGGCTGCAAGACGTTCGGCAACATCCTCTGCACTCCCTTCGACTTCGGCGAGCTCGCGCTGCCAGGCGGCGCGATCCCAGATCTCGAGGTGGTCGTTGACGCCCGCGACGACGACGTCGCGGCCGAGCTTCGCGTGCTGGAGCAGCGCGGCCGGCAGGCTGACGCGGCCCTGCTTGTCGAGCGCTCCCTCGGACGCGCCGGCGAAGAAGAAGCGCTGCATGCGCCGGCCTTCCTTGCTCAGCGGGTGCAGTCCGGCGAGCCGCGACTCGACGACCGCGCGCCAGCCGTCGGCCGTGTACGCGTAGAGGCAGCCGTCCATGCCGCGCGTCACGACGATCCCCTCCGCGAACTCCGCGCGGAACTTCGCCGGGAGGGTGAGGCGGTTCTTGTCGTCGATGGTGTGCTCGTACTCGCCGAGAAGCATCCGTGGCCCTCTCCCTTGTCCACCACTGAGCCCCACTTTAAACCACAATGGCCCACTTGTCCACCCTCGGGGAGGGATTTCGGCTCTCGGCGCGACACGGGGTTCTGCGGATGACGGCCGTTCCGCCTCGGCCGACGCTCGCCTCGTGCTCCTCGCCGCCGCCGTCGCCGCCGCCGCGCTCGCCGCCCCCGCCCACCCGGCGCTGACGCTGAAGCCGTGCAGCGTCCAGACGGTCCGCGCGCGCTGCGGCACGTTCCGCGTGCCCGAGAACCGGGCGAAGCCGAAGGGGCGGACGATCGCGCTTCGCGTCGTCGTCGTCCCCGCGCAGGCGAAGCCGGTCGCGCGCGACGCCTTCGTCTTCCTCGCGGGCGGCCCCGGCGGCGCCGCGACCGAGCAGACGTACGGGCTCACCTCCGCGCTCGCCGCGGTCAACCGGCACCACGACCTGCTCCTCGTCGACCAGCGGGGCACGGGCAGCTCGAACGCGTACTCCTTCTCGAGCGAGGCGCAGTTCCGCGCCTTCCGAGGCGACCCGACGCAGTACGGAACGAGACAGGCGATGGACGACCTGGACGCGATCCGCGCCGCGCTCGGCTACCCGCAGCTCGACGTCTACGGGATCTCGTACGGGGCGACGGCCGCCCAGGTCTTCCTGAAGCGCCATCCCGGGTCGGTGCGCACGCTGACGCTCGCCGGCGCGACCGCGCTCGACGTCTCCTTCTACGGGCGGTTCGCGACGAACTCGCAGCGCGCGCTCGACCGGATCGCGGCGCTCTGCTCCGCCGACTCCGACTGCCGCCGGTCGTTCCCCGGCTGGAAGCGGCAGTTCGCGGAGCTCGTCCGCGCCTGGGACCGGCGCGCCGTCCAGAACCGCAAGGGCGAGCGCACGACCGGCGCCGGGCTCGCGGGCGTCGTGCAGGGGATGCTGCTGGACGTCACCCGCTCCGTGTCCATCCCGCTCCTCGTCCACGCGGCCGCGAAGGGCGACTACGCGCCCCTGAACCGGGCGATCGACGCCACCTCGGGCGGCAACGGCAAGCCCGCCGCCGAGCTGCTGATGTACTGGTCGATCTGGTGCCGGGAGCCCTGGGTCGGTCTCGACGCGAAGGGTCCGTGGGGAACCGCCTTCGACAGCTACGCCCGGGTCTCGATCGAGTACCACGCGGGCGTCTGCGAGCGCTTCCCGTCGCGGCCGGAGCCCCGCTCCGCGTGGACGTTCCCGCACGGGAGGACGGCCGTGCTCGCGATCGCGGGCGGCGCCGACCCGCAGGATCCGCTGACGAACCTGCCGCGGCTGCGGCAGAGCTTCCCGGACAGCCGCGCCGTGTCGATCCCGTACTTCGGGCACGACTTCCCGCTCGCCGGCTGCGTCGCCGACCTCGTCGCCTCGTTCGTCGGCCGGGGGACGACGAAGGGGCTCGACACGCACTGCGTGGCGGCGATGGTGCCGCCGCCGTTCGAGCTCCCCTAGACCGGGCTGCGGGCGAGCGCGGCGAGCCCGCGCCGGGCCGATCGTCTAGCCGCGCCGCGGCGGGTCGCCGCCGGTGAGCGCCTCGTAGACACCGGTCGCCGCCCGCCGCGCGAGCAGCGTGAAGACCGCGCCCGTGGCGCCCTGCAACGCGTTCCAGGCGCGGCGCTTGCGCGCCTCGGCTCGCGCGTCCCGGCCGACCGTCCACGCGCGCTCGGCGAGCTCCTCCCCGGCGCGTGCGACGACTGCGCGCACGCGGTCGGCGGGACCGCGGGCGGCGTCCTCGCCGCGCAGCCGCTGGAGCAGGAACGCCGCGCCGACAGCCGCCGCGAACGGCAGCAGCGGCTTCACCGCGACGCGCGGCCCGGCGGGGTGCAGCGTGCGGACGAACGTCGCGTCCTCGTGCAGCGGCTCGGCGGCCTTCTCGCCGAGGCCGCCGTGGGTCGCGGCCTCGTCGGCGAGCCGGTCGAGGCGGTCGGCGACGGTGTCGCTCATCCGCGCTCCGGGGGCTCCTCGCCGGTCGCGAGGCGCCAGACGGCGGCCGACGCGCGCTGCGACGCCATCGTCGCGACGGCGCCGAACGCCGAGAAGAGACCCGCCCATGCGAGCTTGCGCAGCATGGCTTCCCGGTTCCGCGCGCGCCGACCGCCAAACGCCCGGCTAGACCGCGGCCCGGTCGCGGTCGACGACCGAGTCTCGCTCGGCGACGTCGAGCGGCACCGGCGCGGCGAAGTCCTCCGGGTCGCCGTGCAGCGGCTCGCGCCGCGGCAGCTTGTGGGTGCCGCGGACGATCAGACCGACCGAGGCGATCGCGAGCGCGCTCAGCGCCGCGATGAGCAGGATCCAGGCCCAGACAGGCATTCGCTTCTCCTCCGTTTCGGGATGGTCGCTTCTGCAACGAGCGAGCGGCCGAAACGGTTGCTCAGGCGGGATCGCGGAGCTGGCCGGCGTACGCTCCCCGGCCGGTGAGGACGGCCGCGCCGCAGCGGGCGCCGAGCGCGACCGCCTCGTCGACGGCGCGGCCCTCCGCGAGCGCGTGGACGATCCCGGCCGCGAAGCAGTCGCCGCAGCCGTAGGCGTCCTCGACCGGGCCCGGCAGCAGCGCCGCGCGGTAGGGGCCGCCGGGCTGGATCCAGCCGCCGAGCGAGCCGGCGGTGGTGACGACGATCTTCGGCGGCGGCTCGAGCGCGCCCGGCTCGTAGCGCTCGCCGTCGTCCTCGCCGCTGCCGACGAGCAGGTCGATCTCCACAGCGCCGCGCGCGAGCGTCGGCAGCTCGCGGGCGGTCGCGACGAGGACGCGCGCGCGGCGGGCGGCGCGGAGTGCGGAGACGTCGCCGCTGACGAAGTAGGCGGCGTCGCAGCGGCCGAGCAGCTCCCAGGGCAGCGAGCCGTCCTCGCCCGAGGGGAGGAGCTTGCGGCCGAGGACGGTGATCGTGCGCTCGCCGTCCTCGTCGACGTGGGTGAGCGCGCGCCGCTGCGGCTGGGCGACGGTCGTCGCGTGGACGGTGACGCCGCGCGCCGTCAGCTGCTCGCGCGCCGCGCGGCCGAGCTCGTCGTCGCCGAGCGAGGTGAAGAGGTGGCAGGAGCCGTTCAGGTTCGCGAGCTGCACGGCGGCGACGGCGCCGCCGCCGGCCGGCTCGTCCCAGGTCTCGAGCGCGTGCACGATCTCGCCCGGCTTGGGCACGCGCTCGACGCGCGCGAACTCGACCCACTCGACGTGCCCGACGACGGCCAGCTCCACGTCTCACATCTTCTCGCGCGAGTACGTTTCAGTGCTCGATGTCGGAGCCTGCCGTCGCCGTTCCTCCGTTCGAGAGCTTCTACGAGGCGCACAAGGACGAGGTGCTCGCCTTCCTGCGCAAGCGCGCCGGCGGGCAGCGGGCCGACGACCTGTTCCAGGACACGTTCCTGCGGGCGCTGCGCGCGTACGACCGGCTCGAGCACGGCGAGCATCTGCGGGCCTGGGTGCTGACGATCGCGTCGCGGCTCCTGATCGACGGCGCGCGCAAGGAGCGTCCGACCGCCGAGCTCGCGGTCGAGCCGGGCGTCGAGGACGGGCGGCCGGCGTTCGAGGAGCTCGCGCCGCTGACCGACGGGCTGCCGCCGAAGGAGCGTGCGGCGGTCGTCCTGCGCTATGGCTACGACCTGGGCTACGACGAGATCGGCGCCGCCCTCGGCTCGAACGAGGAGGCGGCGCGGCAGGCCGCGTCCTCGGGCGTGCGGCGGTTGCGAAAGGAGCAGCGATGAACCCGGTTTCCCCCGCCCTCGACGAACGCTTCCGCTCGGCGGCCGCCGCCGCCGGGCTCCTCGACGCCGCCTACGACGTGCTCGACGACACGCCCGTCGGCCGGCTGCTCGTCGGCGTCACCGACCGCGGCCTCGCCCGGATCGGCTTCGACCCGGAGCCGGAGCGGGAGCTCGAGCGGCTCGCGCGGCTGTACGGCCCGCGCGTCCTCCGCAGCGCCCGGCCGGTCGACCGCGTCCGCCGCGAGCTCGACGAGTACTTCGAGGGCCGCCGCCACGCGTTCGACCTCGAGCTCGACCTGCGCGCCGCGCCGGAGTTCAACCGCCGCGTGCTCGAGCGGCTCGCCCGCGTCGAGTACGGGCACACGACGACCTACGGCGCCCTCGCGGCCGAGGCGGGCGTCCCCCGCGCCGCCCGCGCCGTCGGCACGGTGATGAACCGGAACCCGGTGCCGATCGTCCTCCCCTGCCACCGCGTCGTCGGCGCGAACGGCAGCCTCACCGGCTACGGCGGCGGCCTCGACCGGAAGGAGTGGCTGCTCCGGCTCGAGGGCGCGATCCTCTAGGTTGTCGGGGCGGCGTCGGCGCCCGAGGCTCGAGCCTCTAGCCGAAGTGGCCCCAGTGCGTGGCCACGATCAGGAGCACGAAGCCGGCGGCGATGGCGAGACCGCCGAGGAAGGTCCCGCCCTTGCGGCCGAACGGCATCGTCGCCCCGAGGAGCAGGATGACGCCGCCGACCGCACCGAGCGCCTCGCCGAGCTCCGCGATCCGGATGCCGTTGTGCACGGTGAGTGCGAGGAGGTTCATGCGGGGGATGATCGCCCCCGCTCCGGACGTCACGCCGCCGCGGCGAGCGGCTCCACCACGTGGCGGAGCTTGTAGCCGACGCCCCACACGTTGACGACGTGCTCCGGCAGCCCCGCCTGCTCCAGCTTGCGGCGCACCCGCGACGCGTGCGACTCCAGCGTCCTCGTCGCGCAGTACGTCCGGAAGCCCCAGACGTCGCGCAGGAGCTGCTCGCGCGTGAAGACGCGGTCGGGGTCGGAGGCGAGCTTCGCGAGCAGCGCGAACTCCTTCGCCGCGAGGACGACGTCGCGCCCGTGGACGAGGACGCGCCGCGTCGCGCGGTCGATCGCGAGCGGCCCGACCTCGAGCCGTTCGTCGCGCGGCGCGCGCCGGCGCAGCACCGCGTGGATGCGGGCGACGAGCTCCTCGTAGACGAACGGCCGCGACAGGTAGTCGTCGCAGCGCTCGAGTGCGCGGACGCGCTCGGACGGGTCGGCGCGGCCGATCACGATCACGGGACAGTCGGGGACGACGAGACGCTCGAGCGCGTCCGCGTCGGAGAGCAGGAGCACGTCCGGCTCGGCCGCCCGGGGCAGCTGCTCGGGGTGCTCGAAGGCGATCACGTCGAAGCCGTCGCTCGTCAGCTGCCGCTCGAGGAACGAGCGGGAGGCGGGCTCGGCGTCTGCGAGGAGGAGAGCGGTCATGACGCCGAGGCTAGGCGCGCCCGCCCGCCGGCGCCAGATGTCCTTTCGGACGATTCTGTGACGTTTTCTCTACAGGCGTCCTGAGCGGACAGCCGTCGAGTCGGCCGCGGCGCCCGGGTGGAGAGACACTGCCGGCGGTGGGGAGACCGCGCTCTCCCCACCGCTCGCGACCGCCCGCCACGCGTGACGAAGAAGGGGGCCAACGGGGGAAACACGGTTTCCCCCGTTCAGAGCCGTCCTGAGCGGACGACGCCCCAGAGCAGCCAGAGCCCGAGCACGGTCGAGAGGGCGAAGCCGCCGATCGAGATCACGTTGACGCCGAGCAGGTGCGGGCCGCCCTTCGCGAAGATCCCGATCAGGCTCGAGCCGATCAGCCCGCCGGTGACGATCAGCGCGATCACGAGCCGGTTGAAGACCTTCTGCATGTTCTCGAGGAAGTCGTCCAGCCCCTTGTGGACGAAGCCGACCTCGATCTGGCCGTCGCGGATCTCCTCCATGAAGTCGTGGAACTGGAGCGGCGCCTCGGAGAAGACCTGGGCGTAGCGGAGGACGTCCCGCCGCGCTCGCCGCGCCACCCGCTCCGGCGTGAACCGCTCGAGCATCAGGTCGCGCGCGTACGGCCGCGCCACCTCGAAGACGTTGAAGTCGGGGTACAGCTCGACGCCGACCGAGCCGAGCGTCGCGATCGCGCGGTCGAGCAGGAGGAAGCGGGTCGGCAGCCGCAGGTTCATCGCGTAGATCAGCTGGAACGCCTCCCGGATCACCTGGATCGGGTCGATCTCGGAGAGGCTCGCGCCGTAGTAGCGGTAGTAGATCTCGCGCAGCTCGACGAGCAGCTCCTCCTCGCGCTCCTTCGGGTAGCGCACGCCGAGATCGGCGAGCCGGCGCGGGAGGCGCTCGACGTTCTCGTTCGCGGCGTCGATGAAGAGCCGCGTCAGCTTCGACATGTCGTCGTCGGTGAGCTTGCCGACGGCGCCGAAGTCGACGAGCCCGATCGTGCCGCGCTCGCCCGGCAGCAGGATGTTCGCCGGGTGCGGGTCGCCGTGGAAGAAGCCGTGCCGGAAGATCATCGTCATCCACGTCTCGGTGACGCGGTAGGCGAGCTCCCGCCGCTCCTCGAGCGTGAGTCCGAGCGTGTCGACGTCGGCGAGCTGGACGCCGTCGAGCCACTCGAGGGTCAGCACGCGGGCGCGCGTGTACTGCCAGTAGACGCGCGGGACGCGCACGTGCGGGTCGCCGGCGAAGTTGCGGTGGAACGCCTGCGCGTTCCGCGCCTCGAGCCGGTAGTCGAGCTCCTGCCGCATCGAGCGCGCGAACTCGTCCACGAGCGCGCGCGCGTCGACGAAGTCGAGCGCCCGGATCCGCTCCCGCACGAGCCGCGCCGCCTGGTAGAGGAGCGCCAGGTCGGCCTCGATCTGCCGCGGCGCGCCCGGCCGCTGCACCTTGACCGCGACCTGCTTCCCGTTCGGCAGCGTCGCCCGGTGCACCTGGCCGATCGAGGCGGCGGCGACCGGCGTCGCGTCGAACTCGAGGAAGAGCCGCTCGAGCGTGTTGCCGAGGTCGTCCTCGATCACGCGCTCCGCCTGCTCGAACGGGAACGGCCGGACGTCGTCCTGGAGCGCGCGCAGCTCGACGATGATGTCCGGCGGCACGACGTCCGGGCGCGTCGAGAGGAGCTGTCCGAACTTGACGAAGGTCGGGCCGAGCTCGTCGAGCAGCTCGCGCAGGTGCTGGCCGCGCGCGGAGCCGGCCCCCTCGTTCTGGGCTGCGGCCGCGATCCGCGCCTCGGCGGAGCGGCCGGGCAGCAGGTCGTTCAGTCGGTGCGCCTCGAGGAAGTAGCCGAAGCCGTGCCGCACCATCACCTGTGCGATCTCGGAGAGCCGGCCGAGGCTGCGGGTGGCGGGCGGGGCCATGTCTCGAAGTGTGGCACGCGCCGAGCCGCATCCCCGGGCCGCCACGCCTCTCGGGCGCTAGTAACAGTCTGTTACTAGCTCGGACCAGGCGCCGGAAGCGCATGAGACGGGCGTTTCCCAGCGCCGGAACGGCTAGTAACAGTCTGTTACTAGCGCGGTGCGGTCAGACGGACGAGGCGTCGCGGTCGCGCTTCTTCGACCACGGGCCGGGCGGGACGAGCAGGGACTCGACGTGCAGGTACGCGAGGCCGACCGCCGGCAGGTCGCTGAGGCGCTCGACGCAGATGTAGCGGCGCCGCCACTCCGGGAAGAACTTGCGGTTGAAGGCGTAGAGCCGCTCGAGCTGGAAGACGTTGTCGGCTGCGAGCAGGCCGCGGCGGACGAGCCGGCGGACCGGCGTCGTCGCCTTCTCGCGCGAGAGGAAGTCCGTGAACGCGCAGAAGTTGAGCGACAGCTCGCTCGCCCCGGCCTCCTTCGCCCACGCGAGCGACTCGACGATCAGGAACTCGGTCAGCCCGTTCGGCGCGTCGTGGCGGCGGCGCATCGTCGAGAGCGACCAGCCGCCGCCGGCCGGCGAAGGCGCGAGGTGGAGGAAGCCGCCGACGCGGCCCTCGTCGTCCTCGGCGACCGCGAACACGGTGCCGGCGGTGTCGAGCTCGTCCATCGCCATCGAGAAGCCTCGCTCCGGCTGGTCGCCGCGCCACTCGTCCGAGACCTCGTCGAGCTGCGCGCGCAGGAGCGGGTCGGCCTCCTCGGCGGCGACGACCCGCAGCCGGTAGCCCGCCTTCTCGAGCCGGGACACCGACTGGCGCACCTTCCGGATCGCGCGCCCGTCGAGCGAGAACTCCGCCGGCCGCAGCACCGCCTCCTCCCCCATCGCGATCGCGCGCAGGCCGAGCCGGCGGTAGCGCTCGAGGTGCCGCTCGGAGGCGCCGACGACCGCGAGCCGCCAGCCGTGGGCGCGCGCGACGCGGCGCAGCTCGGCGAGCAGTGCGTCGAGCTCGCTCTCGTTCCCGACCGGGTCGCCGCTGACGAGGGCGGTGCCGGCGACGACGCGGTAGGCGAGGAACGCGCCGCGGGACGGCGAGAAGAGGTAGCTCTTGTCGCGGCGGAGCGCGAAGAAGGAGAGGCTGTCCGTTCCGTACGCGTCGACGAGCGCCCGCGCCACGCGCTGCTCGCCGACGGTCTGCGCGACCGCGTGCCCCAGCGGCCGCAGCCAGAGATAGAGGGCGAGCCCGGCGAGGACGACGCCGCTCGCGGTGAGGAAGTCCGAGGCGCGGTCGGGCAGCTCGCCGCCGCGCAGCTCCTCCGCCACGGCGACCGCCGCGATCGCGGCCGCGGCCGTGGCGAGCACGAGCAGCGGCCGCACCGTCGCCGGGTCGCCGGGGACGTCGAACCGCCGCCGGTAGCGGACGAGCGCGACGAGGAGCGCGAGCGAGATCGCCGCCTCCTCGAAGTCGAGCCCCTTCGCCAGATGCGCGGCGGCGGACGCGAGCACGATCGCGACCGCGAGCTGCCACGCGCGCCGGCGGCGGCGCAGCAGCGACCGCGAGAGCCAGACGAGGGCGATCCCGAACACGAGCGTGAGGATCCGCGCCGCGTGCGGCCAGCCCGGCGGCAGCACTCCCCGCACGAGGTCGACGCGGTTGGCCATCTCCGGCGTCAGCGCCGAGACGATCCCGATCGCGCCGACCGCCGCCGCCGCCCCCGCGAGCAGCGATTCCGCCGACGGGATCCGGTGCGTCACGCGGCCAGGGTACAACGTGTGCATGGCGGAGCCCGTCGAACCCGCTCTCGCCCGGCGCCTGCCGCGGCCGCTCGCCGCGCTCTTCGTCGTCGTGGCGGTCGCGCTCGTCCCCTGGACGCTCTACCTGACGTTCACGCTCCCCACCCGGCACGTCACGAGGCACTACGACCTCGCGTGGGTCGGCTTCGACGTCGGCCTGACCGCGGCGTTCGCCGCGACCGCCTGGGCCGTGCTGCGGACCTCCCGCTGGCTCGTCCCGCTCGCCGCCGCGACCGGGACGATGCTCGTCTGCGACGCCTGGTTCGACGTCGTCACCTCGCAGAGCGGCGGCGAGATGTGGGAGGCGGTCGCCGAGGCGGTCCTCGCCGAGCTGCCGCTCGCCGCGGTCTGCGTCTTCATCGTGCTGAACGAGGAGGCGTTCCTGCGCGCGACCGTCAGACGACTGCGCCGGCCGGGCTAGACGCGCGGCGGCTCGCGCGGCCCTTCGAGCAGCCGCAGCCGGTGCTCCAGCTGCGCGACCCGCAGCTCCAGCTCCTCGTACTCCTCGCGCGTGACGAGGTCGAGCTCGTCGACGAGCGCGCGCAGCACCGAGACGGCGCCGTCGGAGAGTCGCTCGCGGCTGCCGCGGACGCGGCCGGGCAGCTCCGCGAGCAGCTCCTCGACCGCGTCGAGGAGGCGGCCGCCGTTACCGCGCGCGGCCATGCGGCCTCGAGCGCCGCCGCTGCCGCCGCTTCTCGCGACGCGCCTGCGCGGACGGCTCGGACGGCGTCGCCGTGACCACGTCCACCAGCTCCGGCGTCGGCTCCTCGGAGAGCGCGGCCTCCGACTCGGCCAGGGCCCGGTCCTGCTGCTTGCCGCGGAGGAACCGCTTCCCGAGCTCGGTCTCGTCCTCGCCGGCGAACTGCTTGCGCTTCGCGTACTCCGGCTCGCGCTCCTTCCAGATCGTGAGCAGCGGCGCCGCGACGAAGATCGAGGAGTAGGCGCCCGAGACGACGCCGACGATGAGCGCGAACGCGAAGTCCTTCAGGGTCGCGCCGCCGAGGATCTCGAGCGCGACGATCGGCAGCAGCGTGATGAACGTCGTCGCCAGCGAGCGGCGGATCGTCTCCCACAGCGAGACGTTCGCGATCGTGGCGAACGGCTGCCTGCGCATCAGCGGCACGTTCTCGCGGATGCGGTCGAAGATGATGATCGTGTCGTAGATCGAGTAGCCGAGCACGGTGAGCACCGCGGCGACGGTGGCGACCGAGACCTCCTTGTGCACGAGCGAGTAGATCCCGATCGTGATCAGGATGTCGTGCAGCATCGCCAGGATCACCGGGATCGCGAACTTGAGGTCGAACCGCAGCGTGATGTAGACGACGATCAGCGCGAGCGAGACGAGGATCCCCCAGATCGCGTCGGTCGCGATCTGGTGCCCGAAGCTCGCGGAGACGTTCTTGACGCCGACCGCGTACGCGCCGACCGAGCGCTCGAGGTCCTGCGTCAGCGCCGACTGCTTCGGTCCGCTCAGCGACTTCGTCCGGATCTGCCACTGCTTGTAGCCGCCGTTCGACGTCGCGCCGCGGCCCTGGACGATCGCGTCGCCGTAGCCGGCGGTGCGCATCGCGTCGGCGACGTCGCCCTGCTGGCGCTCCACGTGGGTCTGGAACGTGACCTGCGTGCCGCCCTTGAAGTCGATCCCGAGGTTGAGGCCGCGGACGCCGAGCGAGGCGGCGCCGGCGACGATCACGATCCCGGAGAGCGCGAACCAGACGTAGCGGCGGCGCATGAAGTCGATCTGCAGCCAGCGCGCCGTCTGCTGTCCCTGCGCGCCCATCAGGCGCGGGTTCGAGAACCACGTGAAGCCGCTGAGCAGGCCGAGCATCGCCCGCGTCGCCGCCACCGCGGTCAGCAGCGAGATGACGGTGCCGATCAGCAGCATCAGCGCGAAGCCCTTCACCGACGCGACCGCGATCAGGAACAGGACGAGCGCCGTGATCGCGGTGACGACGTTCGCGTCGAGGATCGTGTGGAAGCCCTTGCCGTAGCCGGCGGCGACGGCGGCGCGCACGGACTTGCCGGCGCGCACCTCTTCCTTGATGCGTTCGAAGACGACGACGTTCGCGTCTGCGGCGACGCCGATCGTCAGGATCAGGCCGGCGAAGCCCGGCAGCGTCAGCGTGACGTTGAAGAGCAGGATCGCCGCGTAGTAGAGGGCCGCGTAGATGGCGAGTCCGAAGACGGCGACGAGGCCGAGGAAGCGGTAGAGGACGAGCAGGAAGATCGCGACGATCGCGAGGCCGACGAGCGCCGCGTGCCACGCCTGCGTGAGCGACTCCTTGCCGAGGGTCGCAGACACGTCGGTGCGCTCGATCTGCTGGAAGCTGACCGGCAGGGCGCCGGTCTGGAGCACGAGCGCGAGGTTCTTCGCGTCCTGGAAGCTCGAGCCGCCCATGTCGATCTCGGCGCTGCCGGCGATCCCGTTCTGGAGGTCGTTCTTCGTGAAGTCGATGTACGGGGTCGACTTCAGCTCGCCGTCGAGGACGATCGCGAAGTGCTGGACGTAGTTCTGCTCCTGGCCGGACGGGCTGCCGGCGAAGGTGAAGCGCTGCTTGCCGCGCTCCCACTCGGCCTTCGTGATCTTCTGGAAGACGTTCGAGCCGTGGTTCGTGAACTGGAGGAGCACGACCGGCTGGTTCTGCTGGCCGAAGTCGGCGCGCGTGCCCGAGAGGACGAGGTCGCCGCCGGTCATCTCCGGGACCGGGTTGTCCTTCCGGTTCGGGAACCACTTGAGCAGGTACCAGTAGGTGCCGGTGGGCGAGACGCCCGCGCCGCCGGCCCCGAGGCAGCCGTCCGTCTTGATGTTGCAGTTGACGACGGTCCGGTTCGCCGGCACCTCGAGCACCTTCGTGTCCGCCGGCCGGTTGCCGCCGTACGGCTTCAGGAGCTGCTGCATCGTCTGCGCCGGCCCCTGCAGCAGCTTGTGCTTCTCGGTCGTCTTCGTGACCGGCTTGCCCTTGTTCTTGCCGGAGGTCGCCTTCGTCGTCGTGGTGACCTTCGTGATCTTGAACAGGTAGTACGCCTCGGGAGACCCCTTCTTCGCCTGCGTCTGCACCTGCGAGAGCAGCGAGTAGAGCGACGGCAGGGCGACCGGGTTGCCGTTCGCGTCGACCGAGGGCGCGACGACGTCCGACTCGAAGTCGAACAGGTCGAGCGTGGCGGTCTTGCCGATCAGCTTCGCGGCGGCGGCCGGGTCGTGGACGCCGGCGAGCTGGATCACGATCTGGTTCGTGCCCTGCTTGCGGATCTCGGGCTCGGAGACGCCGAGCTTGTTGATCCGGCTCTGCATGATCGAGACCGAGCGGTCGAGGTCCTCGGCGGTCAACTTGTGGCCCTTCGGCGGCACCGCCTTCAGCACGACCTCGAGGCCGCCGCGCAGGTCGAGCCCGAGCACCGGCTTCTTGTAGATCGGCGAGTGCGGCACGGCGAGCAGGACCGCGCCGACGACCGCGGCCACGATCGCGCCCATCAGGATCAGGTACTTGCGGCGGTCGCTCACAGGCCGAGGAACAGGTTAGCCGGGGTTCTCGTCCGCCGGGGACTCCGCGCCGACCTCGGCGGGCTCCGGATCCGGCTCGGCGGGAGCCGCGGCCTCGTCGCGGACGACGCCCGCGATCGCGCGCCGCGCCACCCGCAGCTCGAGCTGCGGCGCCACCTCGACCGAGACGACGTCGTCCTCGATCGCGGTCACCTGGCCGTAGATCCCGCCGGCGGTCAGCACCTCGTCGCCGACGCGCAGCTCGGAGATCATCCGCTGCTGCTCGACCTGGCGACGCTTCTGCGGCCGCACGACGACGAGCCACAGGAAGGCGAACGCGACGATGATGATCAGGAAGCCGGCTGCACTCATTCGCTCTCCAGGTTCGGGCCCGCCGCCAGGCGCGCGAGCGCGTCGCTCTTCCAGGAGGAGAAGCCGCCGCTCTCGATCGCCTGCCGTGCCGCGCCGACGAGATCGCTCAGGAAGCGCAGATTATGCAGGCTGAGCAGCCGCAGTCCGAGGATCTCCTGCTGGTTGACGAGATGGCGCACGTACGCGCGGCTGAAGCGCGTGCACGCGGGACAGCCGCAGCCCTCGTCGAGCGGGCCCGGGTCGCGGGCGAAGCGGGCGTTCCGGAGGTTGAGCCGGCCCTCCCAGGTGAGCGCGCTGCCGGTGCGCGCGGTGCGGGTCGGCAGGACGCAGTCGAACATGTCGACGCCGCGGTCGATCACCTCGAGGATCCCCTCCGGGTCGCCGATCCCCATGAAGTAGCGCGGCTTCTCCGAGGGGAGGAACGAGGCGGCGGCGGTCGTCGCCTCGAACATCGGCGCGCGGTGCTCCCCCACGCTCAGCCCGCCGATCGCGTAGCCGTCGAAGTCGAGCGGGACGAGCTCCTCCGAGGAGCGCCGGCGGAGCGCCTCGTCGAGGCCGCCCTGCGTGATCGCGAAGCGCAGCTGGCCCGGCGCGCGCGGCAGGTCTCGCTGGCGCTCGGCCCAGAGCGTCGTCCGCCGCACCGCCTGCTCGAGCTCGGCGCGCGGCACGCCTGCGGGCGGGCAGATGTCGAGGCACATCGCGACGTCCGAGCCGAGCCGCTCCTGGATCGCCGCCGCGAGCTCGGGCGTGAAGCGCTCGGCGCGGCCGTCGTAGACCGAGCGGAAGGTGACGCCGTCGTCGTCGCTCTCGATCAGCGTGTCGCGCAGCGAGAAGACCTGGAAGCCGCCCGAGTCGGTGAGGATCGGCCCGTCCCAGCCCATGAACGCGTGCAGGCCGCCGAGCTCTGCGATCGTCTCCTCGCCCGGCCGGAAGTGCAGGTGGTACGTGTTGCCGAGCACCATCTGCGCCCCGAGCGCGCGCAGCTCGTCCGGGTCGACCGACTTGACCGTCGCCTTCGTCCCGACCGGCATGAACACCGGCGTGCGGACGTCGCCGTGCGCGGTGCGGAGCAGGCCCGCCCGGGCGGCGCCGTCCGTGGCGGTCAGCTCGAAGACGCTCACGAGGCGTGGAACCACGCGTAGACGCGCTCGGCGAGCTCCGCGTCGCGACCCGGGTCGGCCGGCGCGCCCAGCTCGTGCTCGCGGATCCGGCCGAGCTCGGCGACGAGGGCGCGGAGCGGAGCGTTCGAGCCGAGCAGGGTCGCGATGCGGACGCTGTGCGGCTCGAACTCCTCGAGCTGAGCGGCGAGCGCGCGCTCGCCGCCGTCGCGCCAGAAGTCCCGCCACTCGTTCGCGCTCCGCGGCCTCACAGGATCAGCATCGCATCGCCGAACGAGTAGAAGCGGTAGCGCTCTCCGACGGCGAGCTCGTAGAGCCGGCGCGTCTCCTCCACGCCGGCGAAGGCCATCACGAGCGCGAGCAGGGTCGAGCGCGGCAGGTGGAAGTTCGTCAGCAGCGCGTCGACGCGGCGGAACTCGAAGCCGGGCGTGACGAAGAGCTCGGTGCGGCCGGCGAGCGGCGCCCCGCGCGCGAGCGTCTCGAGGACGCGGACGGTCGTCGTGCCGACGGCGAGCACGCGGCCGGCCGCCCGGATCCGCTCCCACTCCGCGGCCGCGACCTCGTAGCGCTCGCCGTGGATCGCGTGCTCCTCGAGCCGCTCCTCGTTTACCGGCCGGAAGGTGTCGAGCCCGACGTGGAGCGTGACGCGCGCCGGGTCGAGTGCGGCGAGGAGCTCGGGCGTGAAATGGAGACCCGCGGTCGGGGCGGCGGCGGAGCCGACCTCGCGCGCGTAGACGGTCTGGTAGCGGGCCGGGTCGGCGAGCGGCGCCGTGATGTACGGCGGCAGCGGCGTCTCCCCCGCCGGCTCGCCGTCGAGCCGCAACCGCCAGCGGCCCTCGCCGAGGTGCTCGACGAGCTCGACCGGGCCGTAGCGGCGTCCGGCCCGGAGCTTGCGCGTCGGCCGCGCGAGGCCCTCCCAGAGGTCGCCGCCGACGCGCTCGAGCAGGAGCACCTCGCCCCTCGGCGACTCGATCGGGATCCGCGCGGGGACGACCTTCGTGTCGTTGACGACGACGAGCTCGCCGCGCAGCTCCTCCGGCAGCTCGGGGAAGCGCCGGTGGCGGACCGCGCCGGTCGCCCGCTCGTAGACAAGCAGCCGCGAGGCATCGCGCCGCTCGGCCGGATGCTGCGCGATCAGCTCCGGCGGCAGGTCGTAGTCGAGCTCGAAGACGTCCATCCGGAGACAGTTGTATCGTCGCTTCCGTGGACGGCGACGCGATCGCGAGAGCGCAGGAGCGGATCGAGGCGGCCGCCGCGGGACGCACCGACCCCGCGGCGATGGACGCCGCGCTCGAGCGGGCCCGTGCCGCGGTCGAGGCGCTCGCGCTGACGACGGCCGAGCTCCAGGCGGGTCTCCCGGAGGCGATGCAGGACGGCCTCCGCGAGCACTTCCGCCCGAGCGCCCGCCACCTCGCCGAGGTGCGCGGCCTGATGAATCAGGTGATCCGCCGGCTCGAGCGGATCGAGGGCGACCTCCTCGCCGAGCGGCACGCGCGCGTCGACGACCTCGCCCTCCTCGTCGACCTCGTCAGCTCCGGCTGGCGCGGCGTCGAGCAGCGCCTCGCGACGCTCGAGGACGGCCTCCGCCGCGAAGGCGCGACGGTCTACCACCTCGAAGACCGCCAGGCCGGCTGACCGGCGCGGTCCCGCTCTAGCGCAGAGGCGCCTCGCGCGGCAGCACGAGCCGGAAGCGGCTGCCCCGGCCGGGACGGCTGTCGAGCTCGATCCGGCCGCCGAGCGCGACCGCGAGCTCGCGGGCGATCGTCAGCCCGAGCCCGGTGCCGCCGCCGTCCCGCGACCAGAACGGCCGGAAGATCCGCTGCCGCTCCTCCGGCGTGATCCCCGGGCCGGTGTCCGCGACGCCGACGACGACGTCGCCGTCCCGCGTCCCGAGCGTCAGCTCGATCGTGCCGCCCTCGGGCGTCCAGCGGAACGCGTTCGAGAGCAGGTTCGAGATGATCTGCAGCACGCGGTCGCCGTCCGTGACCACGACCGGCTCCGCCTCGAGCCGCTGCCGGTAGTCGATCGAGCGCCGGCGCGCCTCCTCGGCGAACGCCGCGTACGCGCGCTCGCAGAGCCGGCGCATGTCGACCTCCTCGCGGAGGACGGCGAACCGCTTCGCGTCGAGCTTCGCGAGGTCGAGGACGTCGCCGACGAGCCGCTCGAGCCGCAGCGCCTCCTCGCCGATCACGCCGAGCGACAGCGACTGCGCCTCCGGGTCCTCGAACACGCCCTCCCGCAGCGCCGAGACGTGGCCGCGGATCGCGGTCAGCGGCGTGCGCAGCTCGTGCGTGACCGTCATCAGGAAGTGGCGCGACAGCTCCTCCGACTCGGCGAGCTTCGCCGCCATGTCGCCGAACCGCGTCGAGAGCTGCGAGATCTCGTCGCCGCCGTGCCGCTGCGGCAGCACGACCGCGTAGTTGCCCGCCGCGACCTCGTCCGCGGCGCGCGAGAGCTGCAGCAGCGGCCGGGTGATGCGCCGCGTCAGGTAGGCGCCGAGCAGGCCGGCGACGAGGACGCCGCCGCCGAACGCGATCGCGAGCTGCCAGACGAGCGTCAGCAGCCGGCTGCGCAGCTTCGAGTACGGCTTCGCGACGACGAGCGCGCCGACCGGGATGTTCGCCAGCCGCACGACCTGGGCGACGCCGAGGTAGTGGACGTTCTCGTAGTGGAGGTCGATCGTCTGCGTCTCGACCTTGTCCAGCTGGTCGATGTCGACCGTGTCGAGCGGGAGCGGCGGCAGCTTTCCCACGATCAGGGACGCGCCGCGCACGACCGGCACGTAGAAGATGCGGTCGCCGCCGATCGCCTTCTGCAGGTTGTCGAGCGGCACCCGCTCGACGCCGGCCTGGCGCGCGTAGAGGCTGACGATCCCGACCGACTCCGCCCGCAGCTCGCCGATCGCGCGGTTGTGCGTGTAGCTCTGGAAGAACCGGATCGCGATCAGGGTCGCCACGATCCCGGCGAAGAGGACGCCGAGCAGGAACAGCGCCGGCAGCCGGAAGCGGAGCGACCTCAGCATGGCGCCGAGCGTACTCCTCGGCCCGGAACGCTACGCGGGCGTCTGCTCGCGGGCCGGGCCGACCTTGTAGCCGACGCCCCAGACGGTGACGATCGGCGAGGCGTCGCCGAGCTTTCGCCGCAGCTGCCGCACGTGGACGTCGACGGTGCGGGTGTCGCCCGCGAACGTGTAGCCCCAGACCCGCTCGAGCAGCTGGTCGCGCGTGAGCACGAGGCCGCGGTGGTCGAGCAGCTCCCACAGCAGGTCGAACTCCTTCGGCGCCAGCTGGATCTCCTGGTCGCCGACCTTGCACTCGCGGCGGCCGGCGTCGACGGTCAGGTCGCCGTGGCGGAGCACGGCGCTCTCGCGGCGGGCGCGGTCGGGCGCGGCGCGGCGCAGGATCGCCCGCACCCGCGCGACGAGCTCGCGCGGGTTGAACGGCTTGGTCATGTAGTCGTCGGCGCCGACCTCGAGGCCGATGATCTTGTCGACGTCCTCGTCGCGCGCGGTCAGCATCAGCACGGGCAGCTCGCCCGACTGGCGGATCCGCTTGCAGACCTCGACCCCGTCGAGGTCGGGCAGCATCAGGTCGAGGACGACGAGCGCCGGCTTCTCGGACTCGACCAGCCGGAGCGCCTCGTTGCCGCTCGCGGTCGTCCGCACGTCGAAGCCCGCGTTCTTCAGGTACGCCGCGACGAAGGACGCGATCGAGGCCTCGTCTTCGACGACGAGCACGGTCTGCTGCTTCGTGCTCACGCGGGCGGCGTTACCCGGCGTTCGCGTTGACGATGCGCATGCCGCTGAAGGGCAGCGAGCGCCAGTCGTCGCCGTTGATCGAGTAGCTGCCGTCGGGCGCGCCGTCCTGGCCGGTGAACCAGACGCGGCCCTGGCCGCCGGCGAAGAGGTAGACGCCGGAGCCGTAGATCACGACCTTGTAGGTGCCCTGCACGGCGCGGAAGGTGAACTGCGTCCCGCCCCACGACGTCCCCGAGATGCCGTCCTGCGTCGTCGCGTCGCGATGCCACTCCGCGCCGGTGACCTCGGGGCTGCTCTGGTCGGTCGAGTCGAGGTCGTAGATCGCGATCCGGCCCTCGCCCGAGACGCGGCCGATCACGAAGCCGGAGATCACGAGCGTGACGACCGGGCGCGCGTCCTTGCCGACGCCGTCGCCGTTGTCCGCGTTCCGGACGACGAGCGTGCCGTCGTTCGGGCCGGAGCCGCGCAGGAGATGCGCGGTCGCCGCTGCGGGCAGGGCCAGCGCGAGCAGAGCTGTGAGGGGAACGAGAACTCGCCGCACGGGGGTCACAGTATGCCGGGTCGGTTCAGCCGGGTTGATCGGACTGTAAACATTCTGTGTGGAGAGAGGAACCCGGCCGGAAGGAGCGTCCGCCGCGTCGGCGAACCTGCGCCGCATGCACGTTCGCGACCTCGACGAGCGCTCGCGCCGCCTCGGCGAGCGCGTGGACGCCTTCGCGCGCGCCCTGAGCGGCGCCGGCGTCGACGCCGAGACGGCGAGCCGCCTGCTCGAGACGGCCGCGACCGCGGCGCTGCACGCGCTCACGCTCGAGCTGCTCCTGGCGGAGCCTGCCGCGCCCGCGACCGTCCCCGCGTCCGAGCCCGCGCCGGTCGAGCGGCTGCCGGCCGAGCCGCCCGTGCGGGTCGCGGCGGCGGCCGCCTAGCCCTCGTACGTGTAGAAGCCGCGGCCGCTCTTGCGGCCGAGCAGGCCCGCGTTCGCCATCGCGACGAGCCGCGGCGGCGGCGCCATCCGCGGCTCGCGCAGCTTCTCGTAGATCGCCTCGCTCGCGTGCACGTGGACGTCGAGCCCGACGAGGTCGAGCAGCTCGCACGGCCCCATCGGCCAGCCGGCGCCGTGCTTCATCCCGGCGTCGAGATCCTCGACCGTGACACGCGCCTCGTCGAGGACGCGGACGCAGTCGTTGAGCAGCGGGATCAGCACGCGGTTCACGACGAAGCCGGGCGTGTCGTGGCAGCGGATCGGATGCTTGCCGAGCTTCTCGCCGAACGCGTACGCGGTCTCGAACGCCTCCTCGGAGCTGAGCTCGGCGCGGACGATCTCGACGAGCGGCATCAGCGGCGCCGGGTTGAAGAAGTGCATGCCGACGACGCGCCCGGGCCGCTCGGTCGCGGACGCGATCTCGGTCACGGAGAGCGCCGAGGTGTTCGTCGCGAGCACCGTGTCCGGCCCGCAGATCCGCTCGAGCTCGGCGAAGAGCTCGCGCTTCGGGCCGAGCTCCTCGACGATCGCCTCGATCACGAGCTCGCAGCCGGCGAGGTCGGCGAGCTCCGTCGTCGTCGTCAGCAGGCCGATGTCGAAGCTCTCGATCTGGCCCTTCTCGACCTTGCGCGTGAGGAAGTGCTCGATCCGGCCGCGCGCGTTCTCCCCCAGCTCGGCCGACACCTCGCGGCCGACGGTCTCGACGCCCGCCTCGACGCACAGCTGCGCGATCCCCGCGCCCATCGCGCCCAGCCCGACGACTCCGACCTTCATGGAGAGGAATCTAGTCGGGGACCGAGGAGCGCGATGGCGGCACCCGCCGCCGCGATCAGGCCGAGCGCCGCCGAGAGACCGACGCCGCGGGCCAGGAAGCCGATCGCCGGGCCGTTGACGACGCCGCCGGTGTAGCCGGCGGTCGCGACCGCCGCGATCCCCGCTCCCGCGCTCACGCCGTCGATCGAGCCGGCGACGCGGAACAGCACCGGCACGATCGCGGCGCAGCCGGCGCCGACGAGCGCGAACCCGACGAGCCCGGCGGCGGGCGTGCGGAAGCCGACGGCGAGCGCGACGCCGAGGCAGGAGAGCAGGCCGCCGCGACGCGCGATCCCGGCGACGCCCCAGCGCAGCAGCAACCGGTCGCCGACGAAGCGCGACAGCGCCATCGCGATCGAGAACGCGACCACGCCCGCGGCGGCGACGGCGGCGCCCGCGTGGGCCGGCCCCGCGAGGAAGACGGCGCTCCAGTTCATCGTGCTCGACTCGAGGAACATCGAGCAGAAGGTGAGGAAGGCGGGCAGCGCGAGCGCTCCGCGCGGGAGGGCGAAGTGCGCCGTCTCCCCCGCCGCGTCCTCCCGCCCGGGCAGCAGCCGCGGCACCGCGACGAGCGCGACGGCGCCGACGCCGGCCGCGACCGCCGGGAACTGGCCGCGCGGGCCGACTGCGACAGCCGCTGCGCCGGCGGCGACGGCCGAGCCCAGGAGCAGGCCGACGCTCCACATCCCGTGCAGCGCCGAGAGGATCGGCCGCCCCACCCGGCCCTCGAGCGCGACGCCGTGCGCGTTCGCCGCGACGTCGACGACGCCGAAGCCCGCGCCGAGCACGCAGGCCGCGCCCACGAGCGTCCCGTACGCGGGCGCGAACGCGGCCGCGACGAGACCGGCCGCGGCGAGCGAGAGCCCGAGCGCCGCGGGGCCGCGGCTTCCGAACCGTCCCGAGAGCCAGCCGGCGACGACGAGGAGCAGCGTCGCGGTGCCGGAGACGGAGAAGATGACGAGCCCGAGCTCGCCGCTGTCGAGCGCGAGCCGGTGCTCGAGCGCAGGCAGCCGCGCCGCCCAGGTGCCGTCCACGGTCCCGAACGCGACGAAGACGACCGCGAGCGCGAGGTGCGCGCGCCGCAGCGACAGGTGGCCACTCATGCGGCGAGCTTAGGCTCGGAGTCTTCGACGGCCGCGCGCGACCTGCGCGCGCGGCCCGACCGGAGCCGGCGACGCGGGAACCTAGAGCCGCTCGACGACGCCGGCGATCGCCTGGCCGAAGCCGATGCACATGCAGGCGACGCCGTAGCGCGCGTTCCGGCGCTCGAGCTCGGAGACGAGCGTGGCGGTGATGCGGGCCCCGGTCGCGCCGAGCGGGTGGCCGAGCGAGATGCCGCCGCCGTTCGGGTTGACGTCGCCGGCCTCGTAGCGCTCCTGCAGGCCGGTGTCGGCGAGGAACTGGGCGACGACGGACGCGAACGCCTCGTTCACCTCGACGACCGCGATGTCGTCCCAGTCGAGGCCGGCCTTCGCGAGCGCCTTCGCGCACGCCTCCGGGTTCCCGTGCAGCATCACGTGCGGGTCGACGCCGGCGAGCCCGAACGAGAGGAAGCGCGCCCGCGGCGTCAGGCCGAGCTGGGATGCCTTCTTCTCGGAGGCGATCAGCACGGCCGCGCCGCCGTCGACGATCTGCGAGGAGTTCCCCGCGGTGACGACGCCGTCCGGGAGGAACGCGGGCTGGAGCTGCGCCATCTTCTCGAGGGTCGTCTCGCGCCGGACGGCCTCGTCGACGGCGAAGCGGACGCGGGTGAGCGTCGCCGTGCCGCCGTCCTCGTCGGGCGCCGGGACGTCGAGCTCGACGGGCACGATCTCCCTCTCGAAGCGTCCCTCGTCGATCGCGCGCGCGGCGCGCATGTGCGACTCGTACGAGATCCGGTCGAGCTCCTCGCGCGGCAGCTTCCACTGCTTCGCGATCTCCTCGGCCGAGATGCCCTGCATGACGATGTCGTGGCGCTCGTGGACGAGCGGCGACATCGAGCCTCGGTTCGAGCCCATCGGGACGCGCGACATCATCTCGACGCCGCCGGAGATCACGAGGTCGAGCTGCCCCGACCAGACGGCCGCCGCCGCGTTGAAGTTCGTCTGCATCGAGGAGCCGCACTGCCGGTCGACCGTCGTGCCGCACACCGAGACGGGCCAGCCGGCGGTGAGCGCGACGTTGCGGCCGATGTTCCAGGCCTGCTCCTCGATCTGGGTGACGCAGCCCCACTGCAGATCCTCGATCTCCGCCGGGTCGACGTCGTTGCGGCCGAGCAGGCCGTTCACGACCTGCGCCGAGAGCTCGTCGCCGCGGATGTGCGAGAGCGTGCCGTTCTTCCTGCCGATCGGGCTGCGGACGGCGTCGACGATCAGCGCGTCGGACTCCCAGCTGGGCATGCGCCAATGCTATCCGCAGGGGTATCGTCACGCTCATGGCCGCCACGATCATCGAGCGCAAGGCGCTCCTCGACGGCGAGTGGGTCGAGACGGGCGACTGGCTCGAGGTCCGCTCGCCCTACTCCGGCGAGGTCGTCGGCCGCGTCGCGAAGGCGGGCGCCGACGAGGCGCGCCGCGCCGTGGACGCCGCCGCGCGCGTGCTCGCGAGCCCGCTGCCGGCGCACGAGCGGGCGGCGATCCTCGACCGCGTCGCGGAGCTGATCCGCGAGCGCCACGAGGAGATGGCGCAGACGATCTGCGCCGAGGCCGGGAAGCCGATCAAGACGGCGAGGGTCGAGGCGTCGCGGGCGGTCTCGACGTACACGTTCGCGGCCGTCGAGGCGCGCAAGCTCGCCGGCGAGCTGATCCCGATGGACGCCTCGGAGGCGGGCGCCGGGAAGATCGCCTTCACGCTCCGCAAGCCGGTGGGCGTGATCGGGGCGATCTCGCCGTTCAACTTCCCCTGCAACCTCGTCGCGCACAAGCTCGCGCCCGCGCTCGCGGCCGGCTGCCCGGTCGTGCTGAAGCCGGCGAGCCAGACGCCGCTCTCGGCGTTCCTGCTCGCCGAGCTCGAGCAGGAGGCGGGCCTGCCCGCGGGCTGGCTGAACGTCCTCGCCGGGCCCGCGTCCGCGATCGGCGACGTGCTCGTCGAGGACGAGCGGATCAAGCTGATCACCTTCACCGGCTCGAGCGGCGTCGGCTGGGGCCTGCAGGAGCGCGCGCCGCGCAAGCGCGTGCGGCTCGAGCTCGGCAACTCGACGCCGGCGATCGTGCTCGCGGACGCCGACCTCGAGACCGCGGCCGCGAAGCTCGCCGTCACCGCGTACTCGTTCGCGGGCCAGAGCTGCATCTCGGTGCAGCGGATCTACGTCGAGCGGCCCGCTCTCGACGACTTCCTCGCGCGCTTCCTGCCGAAGGTCGAGGCGCTCGTCGTCGGCGACCCGGCCGACGACGCGACCGACGTCGGGCCGGTGATCGACCGCGACAACCGCGACCGGATCGCGGCGTGGATCGAGGAGGCGCAGGCGGACGGGGCGCGCCTGCTCACGGGCGGCCTCGACGGCGACCTGATCCGCCCGACCGTGCTCGGCGACGTGCCGGACTCGGCGAAGGTCAGCTGCGAGGAGGTCTTCGGCCCGGTCTGCGTCGTCAACCCGGTCGACTCGCTCGCGGAGGCGCTCGAGCGCGCGAACGGCACCGACTTCGGCCTCCAGGCCGGCATCTTCACGGCCTCGATCGCGAGCGCGCTCGCGGCGGCCGAGGCGCTCGAGTTCGGCGGCGTCACCGTCAACGAGGCGCCGACGTTCCGCGCCGACCAGATGCCGTACGGCGGCGTCAAGGGCTCCGGCAACACGAAGGAAGGCCCCGCGTTCACGGTCCGGGAGATGACCGAGGAGCGCCTGGTCGTCCTCCAGCGCTGACGACGTTTCCGGCCCGGACGCGGCGGGGATGCTCGACCCATGATCGGGGTCGGAATCGCATTCGTCGTCGTCGGGGTCATCTTCCTCTTCGTGATCCCCTGGGTCGGCATCCCCGTCGCGATCGTCGGGCTCGTGCTGGCCGTCCTCTGGGTGGCCGGCTTCGGGCGGCGGGCGGCGCGCGGGGACACGACCGCTCGGCGCAGGGTCTAGAACAGCCCGCTCGACCGGGCGCAGCGCTAGAGTCGCGGCGATGAAGGCGCGGTCGCAGCCGCCCCGGCGCTGTCCTCGTTGCGGTGCGCCGGCCGAGCCGCTGCAGGAGGCGTGCCTGCAGTGCGGCGCCCCCCTGCCCGGGAGGACCCGGCTGACGGCGCAGCTCGGCGGCGGCTGGCGCCGACTCGTGCCGCTGCTCGTGCTGGCCCTCGTCGCCGTCGGCGCGACCGCGGTCGCGCTCGGCGCCCGTCACGCGCGGAACCGGGCGACGCCGCAGCTGATCGGCGCCGCCACCGGCGGCGTGGTCGCGACCTCGGTCGCGAGCAGCTCGCAGGTGACCGTCTCCCTCGGCACCACGACCGCCCGCACGACGACGACGGCGCCGACCGTCCAGACGCCGACCGGGCCCCAGCCGACGATCTCGACCGGGACGCTTCCGGTCGCCCCCGGCGCGCCCTCGACGACCGTCCGGACGACCCCGCCGCCGACGACCACCGCGTCGCGTCCGCCCGCGAACGGCGTCGCCTCCTGGCCGCGCGGCCGCGCCGGCTGGACCGTGATCCTCGAGTCGCTGCCGGAGTCGTCCGGGCGGAGCGCGGCGCTCGGCCGGGCGCGGGCCGCCCAGCACGCGGGCGTGGCCGGCGTCGGCCTGCTGCTCTCCTCGGACTACGCGACCCTCCACGCGGGGTACTGGGTCGTGTTCGCGGGCGTCTACGCCTCCGAGGCCGCCGCCCAGGGCGGCGTCGCGTCCGCGCACGCGCACGGCTATGCCGGGGCGTATCCCGGCCAGGTCGCCCCGTAGCGCTCCCCGCAGGTGTAGATCGGCGCAATCTGGGCATCCAGCCCGCGTCCAGCCATGCGCGCCGGCAACGGTCTGTTTACATGTCGGAAAACGATTTGCGCGACTTTGTAACATGACCGGTAACCGTGTAGGATCGCCTTTCGGCGGAACCCGAGGCGCGCGCTAACCGCTTTCTGACAAAGGGTTTCGCCGGGCCAACCGAGGAGACGACGAGACGAGTGATCGAAGAGCGGACTGTCCAGTTGCAGCAGTGCATGTATCAGTACTCGCGAGCGATTTACCGCTCGATCAAGGACATGGTCGACCCGTACTCCGACCGCGAGCAGCAGCTCGAGTCGCGGCGCGCGGTGTTGATCGCGTGCGAGCAGACGATGGAGCGTCTCGCCAGCGACCCGCTGTACTTCGCGAAGCCGGAGCGAGCCCTGTTCCAGGACATCCGGCGCTACTTCCCGATCACCGCGCAGGCCGAGGTGGCGTGGGCGGTGCAGCGGGGCGTCACGGCGGCGGTCACCTTCATCCAGGAGCAGATCGAGTCCGGCGTGCTCGACGGCGGCATCGCCCGCTGCCGCGCAACCACGCGCAAGGGCAAGCCGTGCCAGCGGACGCCGCTCCCGGAGCGCGACTACTGCCCGTCGCACCAGCACCTCGAGACCAAGGCCGCCGCCTAGCCCGGCGTCCACAGCTTTTCCACACGAGCGATCCACAGGCGCGCCGCTGTAGTGTGCGCCAGGGGTGTCGCACGACACGGACAAGCTGATCCGCCAGCTCTCGCTGGTGGCCTTCCTGATGGCCGAGCGCCGCGCGATCACCGCGCGCGACGTCAAGTCGAACGTCGAGGGCTACTCGGAGATGTCGGACGAGGCGTTCGCCCGGCGGTTCTACTCGGACCGCGCGGAGCTGCTGTCGCTCGGCGTGCCGCTGCAGTCGCAGCGTGACGAGTTCACCGGCGAGGAGCTCTACACGCTCCGCTCGGAGCAGTACTTCCTCCCCCAGCTCGAGCTGGAGGACGAGGAGCTGGCCGCGCTGCAGACCGCGCTCTACCTGCTCGAGGGCAAGTTCGCGTACGCGGAGCCGCTGCGGCTCGCGCTGCAGAACCTCGCGCTCGGCCGCCCCGGCTTCCGGGAGGCGCCGACCGAGACCGCGGGCCGCGTCGAGGTGCTCGACCCCGACTACTCGCCGGAGATGCCGGGACGGCTCGCGAAGCTCGAGAACGCGATCTCGAAGCAGCGCACCGTCAAGTTCGAGTACTGGTCGATCTCGCGCGACCAGGTCTCCGAGCGGACGCTCAACCCGTACGCGCTCCTGCCGGACAACGGCGTCTGGTACGTCGTCGGCCACGACCTCGACCGCGACGACATCCGCACCTTCCGGGTCTCGCGCGTCCGGAACGAGATCAAGTTCGCGACCCGCCGCGAGCGCGACTTCCGCGCCCCGGCCGACTTCGACATCGAGCGCTACCGCGGCCGGCCGCCGTGGCAGATCGGCGACGTGGTCGGCGAGGCGCGGATCGAGGTGCGCGGCGACACCGCGTGGTGGGTGCGCCGCGCGTACGGGACGACCGGCCGGCTCGAGGACGGCGTCTTCGTCACCGAGTACTCCTCGCTGCCGCAGCTCGCCTCGTGGGTGCTCCGCCAGAACGGGCGCGCCGTCCCGCTCGAGCCGGCCGAGCTGAAGCGCGAGGTCGCCGGCGCGCTCCGCCGCGTCCGCGACGGCCACGAGGGCACGCCGCCGCAGCCCGCGCGCGAGGCGCCGCTCCGAGGCCAGAACGGCGTCGCCGAGCGTCCCGCCGGCCCGGTCGCGCCGGAGCGGTTCGCCGTCCTCCAGTCGCTGCTCGCCTTCCTCCTCGCCGCGTGCGGCGAGGGCAAGGACGCGGACATCCCCGCGGGCGAGCTGCTCGAGCGCTTCCCCTCGGTGCCGCCGGAGGAGCTCGAGGAGCACCTGTCGCTGCTGAACCTCGTCAACTTCGGCGGCGGCTGCTACACGGTCTACGCGGAGCTCTCGGACGGCGTCGTGCACGTCGACAAGGAGCTCTGGGGCGACACGTTCCGGCTCGCGCCGCGGCTGACGCCGCTCGAGGCGCGGGCGATCCGGCTCGCACTCGAGTACGTCGGCCCGATGATCGCCGCCGACGCGCACACGCCGCTCGCGCGCGTCCGCCACAAGCTCGAGGAGACGTTCGGCCAGTTCGAGCTGGCGCAGACGCCGCACCCGGACGCCGGCGCCGAGGAGGATCTCGTCCAGACGCTCGCGCGCGGCATGCGCGAGCAGCGGCTGGTCGAGATCGAGTACCAGAAGGAGGCCGACGCGGCGCCCTCGACGCGGCTCGTCGAGCCGTACACGTTCGGCCGCGAGCTGCCGCACTGGTACGTGCACACCTGGGACCGCACGAGCGACGGCGAGCGCTCCTTCCGGCTCGACCGGATGCGCAGCGCGACGCTGACGAAGGAGCGCTTCGAGCCGCGCCCCGGCTTCGAGCCGACGAAGCTGCGGAACGCGCGCACGGCGCGGATCCTCTACGGCAAGGAGATCGCCCGCTGGGCGATCGAGCGGGGCGCGCGCAAGCTCGCGGACGGCGCCGCGCTCGGCGAGCGGCGCTACGGCGACGACGAGTGGCTCGAGAGCGAGATCCTCGCGCTGCGCGGCGACGCCGTCCTCGTCGAGCCGGTCGAGCTGCGCAAGCGCATCGCGGGGCGCGCCCGGGAGCTCGCGAAGGAGCTCGGCGTCGAGCGCCTCCGCGCCCGCGCCTAGCCTCTAGCGCGTGCGCTCGGCGGGCAGCGTGATCGTGAAGGTCGCGCCGGAGCTCGGCCGCGAGCTGACCTCCAGCGTGCCGCCGTGCGCCTCGGCGATCGAGCGGGCGATGAAGAGGCCGAGACCGGTGCCCGGCTTCGAGCCGCCGGCGACGTCCGCCCGGCCGAACTTCTCGAAGATCCGCGCCTGCTGCTCCTCCGGGATGCCCGGCCCCTCGTCGCTGACCGCGATCCGGATCGCGCCGTTCTCGGTCGAGGCGGAGACGCGCACCTCGCCGCCTTCGGGCGAGTACTTGACCGCGTTGTCGATCAGGTTGCCGAGCACCTGGCGGAGACGCTCCCGGTCGCCGCGGACCGCCGGCAGCGCGTCCGGGACGGAGGCGACGACGCGCACCTCCTGCTGCGCGACGCCCGCCGTCTCGACCGCGTCGGCGACGAGCCGGCGCAGGTCGACGTCCTCGAAGCGGTAGCTGAACGTGCCGGCCTCGATCCGGGAGGTGTCGAGGACGTCGCCGACGAGCTCCGCGAGCCGGCTCGTCTCGTCCCCGATCAGGGCGAGGAACGCCTCGCGCTGGTCGGCCGTGAGCTGCCGCCAGCGGTCCTGCAGCGTGCGCGCGGCGCCGATCACGGCCGCCATCGGGCTGCGCAGCTCGTGCGAGACGAGCGAGACGAAGTCGGCCCGGAGCGCGGAGAGTCGGCGCAGCTCCTCGACGGTCTGGCGCTCCGCCTCGTAGGCGCGGATGTTCTGGACGGCGCTCGCGACGAGCCGGCCGAGCAGCGCGACGAGCTCGATCTCCTCCTCGCTGAACGCGTCGACGCGCGCCCGCGACAGCGAGAGCATCCCGATCGGGCTCGCGCCGAGCAGGAGCGGCGCCACGAGCTCGCTGCGGAGTCCGAGCGCGACGAGCCGCGGGTCCTCCGGGTACTCGTCCTCGTCGAGGTCGCGGCGGACGACGATCTGCCCGCCCATGACCCGCTCCAGCACCGAGCCGTGGAGCGGGCCGATGCTGCCGGGCGGGAACACGTCCTCGGCCCCGCGGCCCGCCGTCGCCATCGTGCGGGCGTTCTCGCCCTCGATCAGCACGATCGCCGTCCGGTCGAACGGGACGAGGCCGCGCAGCTCCCGGATGAACGCCCCGAACGCCTGCTCGATCTCGAGGGACGAGCCGAGCGCGCGCGCCACCCGGTTCGCCGCCTCGAGCACGTCGACGCGGCGGCCGAGCTCGTCGCGGAGCGACTCCGCCTCGCCGACGCGCGCCTCGGCGGTCAGTCGCGCGGCGGCGAGGTCGTCGCGCAGCTTGCCGATCACGACGCCCGTCAGCAGCCCGACGAGGATGCGCACCGCCACCGCGTGCGACGCGTTCCCGGGCCCGAGCGCGTCGACGACGACGGTCGCCGCGACCATCGCGACGCCGCCGAGGACGCCGCCGCGGAGTCCGAAGCGGAGCGCCGCCTCGGCGATCGGGATCAGGTAGAGCGGCCGGTACGGTTCGCCGGACTGGTACGAGAAGACGGCGATGAACCCGATCGCGACGACGGCGTCGAGCGCGATCGCGACGGCCCGCGCCTGGGCGCGGCGCGCCGGCGGCAGCCAGACGCGGGCGAGCGCGGCCGAGGCGAGCGTCCAGACGGCGAACCCGCCGACAACCGCCCAGCCCCAGGGCCGGTACGAGGAGGGCAGGTCGGTGACGGCGACGTCGACCGCGCCGACGACGACGAGGACGGCGCGGAGCAGGATCAGCCAGTGTCCGGCGCGCCTAGGCACCGCGCTCCTCGTTGCGGGCGGCGACGCGCGCGTTGCGCTGCAGCCAGCGGCCGTCGTTGCGGGGGACGTAGAGGCGCCCGTAGCGGCGGCGGAGCTCCTCGGGGTCGGCGCCGAGCCAGTCGGCGAGCGAGACGTGCGGCTCCGCGTCCGGCCGCAGCGGCGCCCCCGCCCGGCGCTTCTCGACGCCACGGTTCCACGGGCAGACGTCCTGGCAGATGTCGCAGCCGTACACCTGCGCGCCGAGATGCTCCTCGTACCCCTCGGGGAGCTCGTGCGGGGCCTGCGTCCAGTAGGAGAGGCAGCGCGTCGCGTCGAGCACTCCCGGCTCGTCGAGGGCGCCGGTCGGGCAGGCGTCGATGCAGAGGCGGCACTCGCCGCAGTCCGCGCCGAGCGGGGGCGTCGCCTCCAGCTCGACGTCGGTGACGAGCGTCCCGAGCACGACCCAGGAGCCGTGCCGGCGCGTGATCAGGAGCGTGTTCTTGCCGTAGAAGCCGACGCCGCTGCGCGCAGCCGCCTCCCGGTCGACATGCTGGTTCGCGTCCACGAGCACGCGATAGCTCCCGCCGATGCGGCGGCCCAGCTCGTCGAGCTTCTCGCGCAGCTCGGCGTACGCGTCGAACCAGGTGTAGCGCGGCAGCCGCCCGTGGCCGGGCGGACGCTCCGGCTCGGGCAGCCAGTAGCAGAGCGCGGCGGAGACGACGCTGCGGGCGCCGGGAAGGAGCGTCTCCGGGTGACAAGAGACCTCCGGGCGGGCCATGGTGAACTTCATGTCCGCGAACAGACCGCGCTCGCGGCGCTCGCGGATGTGCCGCTCGGTCGCCTCGTACGGCTCGGCGCGCGTCACGCCGACCGCGTCCAGGCCGACCTCGGCGGCCGCTGCCTCCAGGTCCTCCACCCTCACACGGATAGTCTGCCCGCCATGCTCGCAGTCCGTATCCACGCCGACGGCGGGCCCGAGGTGCTCCGGCTCGAGGAGGCGCCCGACCCGGTCGCCGGCCCCGGCGAGGTGCTGATCCGGCTCCGCGCGTCCGCGCTCAACCATCTCGACGTCTGGATCCGCAAGGGCCTCCCCTCCGTCCCGAAGCCGCGCATCCTCGGCGCGGACGGGGCGGGCGTCGTCGAGGCGCTCGGCGAGGGCGTGAGCGGCTTCGAGCCCGGCGAGAGGGTCGTGATCAACCCGGGAGTCGAGGCGCCGGACGGCACGATCCACGTGATCGGCGAGCACGGCGACGGCACGAACGCGGAGCTGATCGCGGTGCCGGCGACGAACGTCCACCCGATCCCGGACGGGCTCTCCTTCGAGGAGGCGGCCGCGTTCCCGCTCGTCTTCGAGACCGCCTACCGGATGCTGGTCACGCGCGCCGGGCTGCGCGAGGGCGAGTGGGTGTTCGCCTGGGGGATCGGCTCCGGCGTCTCGACCGCGGCGCTCGCGATCGCGAAGGCGCTCGGGGCGCGCGTGATCGTGACGTCGTCGAGCGACGCGAAGCTCGAGCGCGCGCGCGAGCTGGGCGCGGACGTGACCGTGAACCACGCCTCCGACGACGTGAAGGCGGCGGTGAAGGAGGCGACCGGCGGGCACGGCGCCGACGTCGTCGTCGAGCACGTCGGCGAGGCGACGTGGCGGACGTCGCTCGACGTGGCCGCGCGGGAGGGCCGGATCGCGGTCTGCGGCGCGACCACGGGCCCGAATCCGCCCGCCGCGCTCCATCGCGTCTGGTGGAAGCAGCTCTCGATCCTCGGCTCGACGATGGGGACGCGCGCGGACTTCGCGGGCGCGTACGAGCTCGTCGCGTCGGGGCGCGCGCGGCCGGTCGTGGACGAGATCCTCCCGCTCGCGGAGATCCGCGCCGCGCACGAGCGGCTCGAGGCGGGCGAGCAGCTCGGCAAGGTCGTGCTGAGCATCTAGCGATGCCGCTGCAGAACCGGGTCACGCCGCTGGGCGAGCTCGTCGCGACGCCCGAGCGCGGGCTCGTCTACGGGAACCGGGGCTGCCTGCACGACGCGGAGCGGCGGATCCGGCGCGGGTGGCAGGTGCGGCGCTGGATCTCGTGCCGGCTCGAGTTCCGGGGCCGGTACCGGGCCGACCCGATGCCGCCGGGCCGCTACACGGGGCTCTTCTTCCTCGACGAGGCGACCGCGTTCGCGGCCGGCCACCGCCCGTGCGCCGAGTGCCGGCGCGAGGACTACGACCGCTATCTCGCGCGCGCGGGCGAGACGCGCGCCGACCCGCTCGACGAGCGCCTGCACGCGGAACGGCTCGGTCCGCGCCCCGAGCGGCCGCTCGCGGAGCTCCCGGACGGCGCGTTCGTGCTCCGGGACGGCGAGCCGTGGCTCGTGCTCGGACGCGAGCTGCTGCGCTGGACGCCCGGCGGCTACGCGGAGCGCGTCCCGCGGCCGCGGCGCGGCTCGGCGACGGTCGTGACTCCGGCGACCTCGCTCCGCGCGCTGGCGGACGGCTGGAGCGGCGTCGTCCCGCTCCTCCATCCCTCGGCGAGCGCCTCGCAGCGGCGGACGTAGCGGGTCGCGCCGACCGAGCGGTAGTACGCGAGCGCCTCGTCGAGGCCGGGGCCGCCGAGCTCCGCCGAGCGGAGGCGCAGGCGCGCGGCGATCCAGGCGCTCCGGCCGTCGCACAGCAGCGCGAGCGCGTCGTCGGTCCTGCCGTCGAGGTAGTCGCGCGCGAGCTCGGTCCAGCAGCTCGTCCGCACCGCCGCGTCGACGAGCGTGCGCAGCCGCTCCTCGAGACCGGTGCCGGCGCAGACGACCGCGAGGTCGAAGAGCGCGAGCGGCGCCGAGTCGCCGGTCTCCTCGCAGAGCGCGAGCGCCTCTCCGGCGGCCTGCGCCGCCTCCTCGGCGCGGCCCTCCTCGGCGAGCGCGAACGCGAGCTCCGCCAGCGTCGGCGCGAGCGTCTGCGGGTCGCCCGCGGCGCGCGAGAGCTGCTCCGCGCGCCGCAGGTCGTCGAGCGCGCCCGGCTCGTCGCGTGCGTGGAGGACGAAGCCGCGAGCCGCGAGCACGCCGATCGTCGGGTAGACGGGATGGTGCGGCGAGGCGAGCCACTCGTCCGCGTCGGCGACGAGCTCGTCCCACTCGGCGCGGTCGAACCGCCGCCCGATCTCCTCCGCCCGGAACCACTCGAGATGCAGGCGGTCGCCGAGTCGCTCCGCGAGCTCCGCGCTGCGGCGTCCCGCCTCGTCCGAGCCGTCGAGGTCGCCCGCCTCCATGCGCAACGCCGAGAGGTTGTTCCAGGCGACGACCGCCGCGCGCGTCTCGCCCGCGACCCCGATCGCCCGCTCGAGCTCGGCGAAGCCGCCCTCGTCGCCGCCCCGGACCCGCGCGGAGCCGATCGAGTTCAGCGCCTCCGCCTGGAGCTCGACGAGGCCGAGACTCTCGGCGAGCGCCAGCGCCTCGCGGCCGGTCGCGACCGCGTCCGCGTAGCGGGCGGCGAGCATCTGCGAACGCGCGAGCCGGGAGAGCACGCGCGCCTTCGCCGGCGACGGCGGGCGCGGCGCGGCCAGCTCGACGGCGCGCGCGAGGTGCTCGCCGGCCGCGCGGCGGTCGCCTCGGTACCAGCGCATCTCCGAGAGCAGCGCCTCGGCCTCGGCCGCGCCGTCGACGTCGCCCGCCGCGACGAGCGCGTCCCGAGCCTCGAGCGCGACCGCCTCGCCCGAGACCTCCGCGTTCCAGAGCGCGTACGCGTAGCGGAGAAGCTGCCGCGCCCGGCCCTCCTCCCCCGCCGGCCAGAGGTCGAGCGCCTGGCCGTAGAGGCGGGTCGCGGAGGCGAACGCGTTCAGCCAGAGCGCGCGCTCCGCGGCCGCGACGAGGGCGAGCCGCGCGCGCTCGGCCAGCTCCTCGCACGGCAGCCCCGCCGCGGCGGCCTCCTCGCGGGCGCGCAGGTACTGGTGCGCGACGAGCTCGTCCGTCTCCGGCCGCCGCCGCTGCTCGAGCCAGCGGGCGACGAGGACGTGCTTGTCGACCCGGACGGCCCGCGGCAGCTCCCCGTAGGCGACCTCGCGGACGAGCCGATGGCGGAACGCCCACTCGTCCTCCCCGCCCCGACGCTCCACGAGCTCCACCCGGGCGAGCTCGTGCAGCGTCGCGGCGACGGCCGCCGGCTCGCGGGAGCCGAGCGACACGAGGACGGCCGCCGGGAAGGCGAGGCCGGCGACGCTCGCGTCCTGGAGCAGCGCCTTCGCGGTCGGCGAGAGACGGTCGAGGCGGGCGGCGATGACGGCGTGCAGCGACTCGGGGACGCGAGCGCCGACCTCGCCGCGCTCCCGCAGCATCCGCGCCAGCTGCTCCGCGTAGAGCGGGTTCCCGCCCGCGCGGGCGACGAGGGCGGCGCGCTCGCCGGCGTCCGGCTCGCGGCCGAGGACGTCGGCGACGAGGCGCCCGGTCTCCTCCGGGGAGAGCGGCGCGAGCGAGAGCGTGAGCGTGTTCGCGGGACCGCCGCCCCAGCCGGGACGGCGGCGCAGCAGCTCGGGGCGCGCCGTGCAGAGGACGAGGAGCGGCACGCCGGCGACCCACTCGACGAGGTGCTCGAGGAAGTCGAGGAGCGCGTCGTCGGCCCAGTGGACGTCCTCGACGACGAGAACGAGCGGCTCGCGCGCCGCCGCGGCCTCGAACAGCCGCCGCCAGGCGGCGAACGCGGCGAGCGCGTCGTCGGCGGAAGCGCCCGCCTCGAGTCCGACGAGCCGGCGCGCGTGGCGCTCCACGATCGCCCGCTCGGCGGGGTCGGGCAGGAGCGACGCGACGAACTCGGCGAGCGCCGCGGCCGCTCCCTCCTCGCCGCGGCCGCGCAGGCCCGCCCGCTCCTCCACGAGCCCGGCGATCGCCGAGAACGCGCTCCCCTCGCCGTACGGCAGGACCGCGGTCTCCCAGCGCGCCGTGCCCGGCGCCGGCAGCTCGCGCACGAGCCGCGACTTGCCGATCCCTGGCTCGCCCACGACCGTGACGAGCCCGGACGTCCGCTCGTCGCGGACGCGTCCGAGGAGGGCGCCGAGGACGTCCAGCTCGTGGCGGCGCCCGACGAAGCGAGTCGCGGGCGCGGGCCTGACGCGGCGGTCGCGGACGCCGAGCGCGCGCCAGACGGGGACGCGCCGCCGCTTGCCCTTCGCCGCGACCGGCGGCAGCCTCCGGTAGCGGACGGCGGCGCCGGTGGCGCTGCGGGTCGCCTCGTCGACGACGACGGCGCCCGGGGGCGCGGCCTGCTGGAGACGGGTCGCGGTGGTGACGACGTCGCCGACGACGAGCGGCTCGCCGGTCTCCGGCCTGGCCGCGCGGTCGACGAGCGCGACGCCCGTGGCGACGGCGACGCGCACCTGCGGCCCGCCGGCCTCGCGGGAGCGGTCGCGGATCGCGAGCGCCGCCCGCACCGCGCGCGCAGCGTCGTCCTCGTGCGCCTGCCGTGCGCCGAAGAGGCCGACGACGGCGTCGCCGATGAACTTCTCGGCGGTGCCGCCGAAGCGCTCGATCTCGGCGCGGGCGCCGTTCCAGTACGCGTCGAGGAGCCTGCGGGCGTCCTCCGGGTCGAGCGCCTCCGAGAGGCTCGTGTAGCCGACGAGGTCGACGCAGAGGGCGCTGACGAGCTTGCGTTCCTCGTCCCGGCCGCGCTCGTCGACGCGGGCCCCGCAGGACGCGCAGAAGCGGTCGCCGGCGGAGGCGACCCGACCGCAGACGGCGCAGCGAAGCTCCTCGGCCATGGCGCGTCGATGCGAGCGTCCGCACGGCGGCCGCACCGGCCATCGGGGAGCGCGCGGATCACATCGAGCGACTAGCTGTACTGCCCACGGACGTTGTGAATGCGACTGATCGGTGGCCGGTCGCCGATTGAGCTGTGTGGTCGTCTGCGGTTGTAGTAGCGGACGTAGCTTAGGAGGCTGCGGGCTCGGCGGTGTGAGTCGGGCCAGGTGTG
>DASSNM010000044.1:0-14736 GCA_035688025.1 Gaiellaceae bacterium
CTACCGCGTGTCCGCCTGCCTGCACGTGACCACCGAGACCGCGAACCTGATGCGGACGCTGAAGGCGGGCGGCGCGGACGTCGTGCTGTGCGCCTCGAACCCGCTCTCGACGCAGGACGACGTCGCCGCGGCGCTCGTCGAGGAGTACGACATCTCCTGCTTCGCGATCAAGGGCGAGGACAACGACACCTACTACAGCCACATCGAGGCGGCCGTCGACCACAAGCCGCACTTCACGATGGACGACGGCGCCGACGTGATCGGCGTCCTCCACTCGGCGCGGCGCGAGCAGCTCGGCGAGATCATCGCAGGCACCGAGGAGACGACGACCGGCGTCATCCGCCTGAAGGCGCTCGAGGCGGAGGGCAAGCTCGGCTTCCCGATCATCGCCGTCAACGAGGCGATGACGAAGCACATGTTCGACAACCGCTACGGCACCGGCCAGTCCACGGTCGACGGGATCATCCGGGCGACGAACGTCCTGCTCGCCGGGAAGAAGTTCGTCGTCGCCGGCTACGGCTGGGTCGGCCGCGGCGTCGCGTCGCGGGCGCACGGCCACGGCGCGCACGTGATCATCACCGAGGTCGACCCGCTGCGGGCGCTCGAGGCGTCGATGGACGGCTTCGAGGTGATGCCGATGGCGGCGGCGGCCGAGGTCGGCGACATCTTCTGCACCGCCACCGGCGACAAGCACGTGATCGCCCGCGAGCACATGGAGCGGATGAAGGACGGCGCGATCCTCTGCAACACGGGCCACTTCAACGTCGAGATCGAGATCCCGGCGCTGCGGCAGCTCGCATCCGAGCACCGGGAGGCCCGCGAGTTCGTCGAGGAGTTCACGCTCGCCGACGGGCGGCGGCTCTACCTGATCGCCGACGGCCGGCTCGTCAACCTGGCCGCCGCCGAGGGGCATCCGGCGCTCGTGATGGACATGTCGTTCGCGAACCAGGCGCTCGGGATCGAGTACGCCGTCCAGCACGCCGGCGAGCTCGACCGCAAGGTCTACCCGGTGCCGGCCGAGATCGACGCCGAGATCGCCCGCCTCAAGCTGGCGACGATGGGCGTCGACATCGACCGGCTCACCGAGGAGCAGGCGAAGTACCTCGCCTCCTGGGACGAGGGCACCTGAGCCGCGACCTGGAGCCGGAGCAGATCGCTCGACTCGAGGAGGACGGCCCGGCGGTCGTCCTCCTCGATCAGCGTCTGCTCCCGAACGAGGTCGTCGAGGTCCGCTGCTCGTCGGCGGCCGAGGTCGCGGAGGCGATCCGCAACATGACCGTCCGCGGCGCGCCGGCGATCGGCGTCGCCGCCGCCTACGGGATGGCGCTCGCCGCGCTTCGCGGCGAGGATCTCGCAGCCGCCGAACGCGTCCTCCACGACTCGCGTCCGACCGCGGTCAACCTGCCGTGGGCGCTCGCGCAGATGCGCGACGACCCGACCCCGGAGCGCGCCCGCGCGCTGCACGCCGAGGAGGTCGAGCGCTGCCGGCGGATGGCGGCGCACGCGGCCGAGCTGTTCGCGCCCGGCACGCGCGCGCTCACGCACTGCAACGCCGGCGGTCTCGCGACCGGCGGCTACGGCTCCGCGGTCGGCGCGCTCCGCGCCGCGTGGGAGCGCGGCCTGCTCGACCGCGTGCTCGTCGACGAGACGCGCCCGCTGCTGCAGGGCGCGCGGCTGACCGCCTTCGAGCTCGAGGCGGCCGAGATCCCGCACGCGGTCATCCCCGACTCGGCGGCGGCCTCGATGATGGCGCGCGGCGAGGTCGACCTCGTCGTCACCGGCGCCGACCGGATCGCCGCCAACGGCGACACCGCGAACAAGATCGGCACATACTCGCTCGCCGTGCTCGCCGCCCACCACGGGATCCCGCTGTACGTCGTCGCGCCGACGTCGACCGTCGACCTCGCGACCGCGGACGGCTCGGGGATCCCGATCGAGGAGCGCGACCCGGCCGAGGTGACGACGCGCTTCCCGGCCCGCAACCCCGCGTTCGACGTCACGCCCGCGAGCCTGATCGCGGCGATCGTCACCGAGGCCGGCGTCCACCGGCCGCCCTACGCGGAGTCGCTGCCGCGGTGAAGGCGATCGTCCTGGCGGCGGGCTACGCGACCCGGCTGCGTCCGCTGACCGACGCGCTGCCGAAGCAGCTGCTGCCGGTCGGCGGCCGCCCGATGCTCGACTGGATCCTCGAGCGCGTCCACGAGCTCGACGAGGTCGACGGCGTCCATCTCGTCACGAACAGCCGCTTCGCCCCCGACTTCGAGCGCTGGGCGGAGCCGCACGGCGTCGTCGTCCACGACGACGGCACGACCTCGAACGAGGACCGGCTCGGTGCGGTCGGCGACCTGCGGCTCGTCTTCGAGCGCGCGGCGCTCGACGGGGAGGAGCTGATCGTCCTCGCCGGCGACAACCTGTTCGAGTTCTCGCTGCCGGCGTACGTCGCCTGGTGGCGCGGCAAGCCGCAGGTCGCGAGCGCGGTCGCCCTCTACGACGTCGGCGACCTCGAGCTGGCGACGCACTACGGCATCGTCGAGACGGACGACGACGACCGGATCACGTACTTCGTCGAGAAGCCGAGCGACCCGCCGTCGACGCTCGCGGCGACGCTCGTCTACCTGCTGCCCCCGGAGCACGCGCGGCTCGTCGAGCGCTACCTCGGGGAGGGGCACGGCGCCGACAACGCGGGCAGCTTCCTCGGCTGGCTCTCGCGCCGCCAGCACGTGTACGGCTACCGCTTCGAGGGCCGCTGGTACGACATCGGGAACCACGACCAGCTGCTCGAGGCGGACAACCTGATCCGCCGCACCGTCGGGCTGCCGGAACGCGCGGCGTACTCGCTCGACTGAGTCGCGACGGTCCCGTGACGCTTGCCGGCGTAGCGTCGGGAGCGTGCTCGACCTGCTCCTGCCGCAGCGCTGCCTCGTCTGCGGACGCGGCGGGAGGCAGCTCTGCCCTCCGTGTCGCGCCGCGCTGCCGTGGCTCCTGCCGCCGCTCTGCGAGCGCTGCGGCGCGCCGACGGCGTGGCCGGTGCGCCGTTGCCGCGAGTGCGCGGGCCGGCGGCTCGCGTTCGCGTCGGCGCGCGCCGCGGTCGGCTACGACGACGCGGCGCGGCGGCTCGTCCACGGCTGGAAGGAGCGCGCGCTGCGCGGGCTCGCCGCCGAGGCCGCCGCGCTCGTGACCGAGCGCCTGCCGCGCCCGGACGGCGTCGCGCTCGTCAGCTTCGTCCCCTCCGACCGCGACCGCCGGCTCGAGCGCGGCCACAACCCGGCGGAGCGGCTCGCCCGCGAGCTCGGCGCGCGCTGGGAGCTCCCGGTCGCGCCGCTGCTCGAGCGCACCCGCCGCGGCCGGCAGCGCGGCGCGTCGCTCGCCGCCCGCCGGCGCAACGTCCGCCGGGCCTTCCGCGCCGTCGGGCCGGCGCCCGCCCGCGTCCTGCTCGTGGACGACGTCTACACGACCGGCGCCACCGCGTCGGCCGCCGCCTCCGCGCTGCGGGCCGCCGGCGCCCGCCGCGTTGAGGTCGTCACCTTCGCGCGGGCGCTGCGCCGCTGAGCCGCAGACTCACATCTCCGATTCAGATCCCGGGAGTAGGGTTAGACCACTCGGAACACCAGCTACCCGGGAGGCCGCGATGCAGCTTCACGTCAAGGGCAAGAACCTCGAGGTGAACGACTCCATCAGGAGGTACGCCGAACGGAAGCTGGGCAAGCTCGACCGGCGGCTCGGCGACTCGACGCGCGTCGAGCTCGAGCTGGCGGTGGAGCGGAACCCGTCGATCGCCGAGAGCCAGGTGGCGGAGGCGACCCTGCACGTGAAGGGGCGGACGCTGCGCGCGCGCGAGCAGGCGCGCGACATGCGGGCCGCGATCGACGAGCTCGTCGACAAGCTCGTCCGCCAGGTCAAGGACGTCCGCGGCAAGCGCGTCACCCGGCGCAAGCACGTGCCGACGGCCGATCCCGTCGAGGCCCGGATCACCGAGAGTTGAGTCTGTTCCGGCGGCGCGAGCCGCTCCACGAGCGCCTGGCGCGCGAGGGCGGCCTGCGCACCGGGCCGCCGCCGCTCGACCCGCGCCCGCCGACGCTCGAGACCGGCATCCACGGCCTGCAGCGGCCGCGCGCCTGGGACGCGACCGTGACCGCGCAGGTGGACGGGATCGAGGCGGACGAGGCGACCTTCGTCGCCCTCCCGGACGGCTCGCTGCTCGTCGAGGACGGCCCCGACTCGGAACTCGGCGGGCTCGCCGAGGCGGTCGAGCAGGAGCTGCGGCCGCCGTACCGCGCGCAGGCCGTCCGCCGTGGCGAGACGCTCTGGGCGGTCGCGGCGCGGCGGCTCGAGGTGGTCGAGCTGCCGGGCGCCCCCGACGGCGAGACGCTCGACGTCGTGCGCGCGGGCGACGCGGTCGAGGTGCGCGTCGACGGGGAGCGGATCTTCGGCTCGATTCCCGCCCTCGAGCAGCGCGGCGAGCGCGAGGGCCGCGACTACGCGGTGCACGCGGAGCGGCTGGACGGCGACCTCTGGGAGGTGCGTGCAGCGGCTCTCTAGGCCGTCGGCCCGACCGCTACCCTGCCCGTATGTCGCAGCAGCTCGGCCAGTTCGAGAAGGTCCTCCGCCTCGGCGAGGGCCGCCGCCTCAAGCGCCTGCAGGAGCAGGCCGCCTACATCACCTCGCTCGAGCCCGAGTTCGAGACGCTGTCCGAGGCCGGGCTGCAGGGCAAGACGGTCGAGTTCCGGCAGCGGCTCGAGAACGGCGAGCCGCTCGACGACCTCGTCTTCGAGGCGTTCGCCGCCGTCCGCGAGGCCCGCAAGCGCGTCTCGAACCAGCGCATGTTCGACGTGCAGCTGATGGGCGGGATCGTCCTGCACGAGGGCGACATCGCCGAGATGAAGACCGGCGAGGGCAAGACGTTCGTCGCCAGCCTCGCCCTCTACCTGAACGGCCTCACCGGCCGCGGCGCGCACCTCGTCACCGTCAACGACTACCTCGCCAAGCGCGACGCCGAGTGGAACCGCCCCGTCTTCGAGGCGCTCGGCATGACGGTCGGCTCGATCGAGAACATGCTCCCGTTCGAGCCCCGCCGCGACGCCTACCGCGCCGACGTCACCTACGGGACGAACTCCGAGTTCGGCTTCGACTACCTGCGCGACAACATGGCCGTCTCGCTCGAGGGGGTCGTCCAGCGCGGCCACGTCTACGCGATCGTCGACGAGGTCGACTCGATCCTGATCGACGAGGCGCGGACGCCGCTGATCATCTCCGGCGAGCCCGAGGTCGCCGCCCAGATCTACTACGACTTCGCGCGCGTCGCCGCCCAGCTCGTCGCGCACCGCTCGCACCCCGGCGACCCGAAGGGCGCGGCCGACGCGGCGGGCGCGGACTACGAGTACGACGAGAAGTTCAAGACGGTCGGCGTCACCGAGCAGGGCGTCGCCAAGGTCGAGCGCGCGCTCCGGATCGACAACCTCTACGCGCCCGAGAACACCCAGCTCGTCAACCACCTGATCCAGGCGCTGAAGGCGCAGTCGCTCTACCAGCGCGACGTCGACTACGTGATCCAGGACGGCGAGGTGAAGATCGTCGACGAGTTCACCGGCCGGATCATGGAGGGCCGCCGCTGGAGCGAGGGCCTGCACCAGGCGGTGGAGGCGAAGGAGGGCGTCCGCATCCAGGAAGAGCACCAGACGATGGCGACGATCACCCTCCAGAACTACTTCCGCCTCTACGACAAGCTCGCCGGCATGACCGGCACCGCGAAGACCGAGGAGAAGGAGTTCGTCGAGATCTACGACCTGAACGTCGTCGAGATCCCGACCAACGTCCCGGTCGCGCGCGCCGACGAGCAGGACCTCGTCTTCAAGTCGAAGGAGGGGAAGTTCAGCGCCGTCATCCGCGACATCGAGGAGCGCGCGCAGAAGGGCCAGCCCGTCCTCGTCGGCACGATCGCGGTCGAGACCTCCGAGTACCTGTCGCAGCTGCTCACCCGGCGCGGGATCAGGCACAACGTCCTGAACGCGAAGGAGCACGCGCGCGAGGCGGAGATCATCAAGGACGCGGGCCAGCCGGGCGCGGTCACGATCGCGACGAACATGGCGGGCCGCGGCGTCGACATCCAGCTCGGCGAGGGCGTCCGCGAGCTCGGCGGCCTCTACGTCCTCGGCACCGAGCGGCACGAGTCGCGGCGCATCGACAACCAGCTCCGCGGCCGCTCCGGCCGCCAGGGCGACCCCGGCGAGACGCGCTTCTACCTCTCCGGCGAGGACGACCTCGTCCGCCTGTTCGCGGGCGACCGGATCAAGGGGATCATGGAGCGCTTCAAGATCCCGGAGGACCAGCCGATGGAGGCGAAGATCCTCTCCCGGCAGATCGAGGGCGCGCAGAAGAAGGTCGAGGAGCAGAACTTCGTCATGCGCAAGAACGTCCTCAAGTACGACGACGTGCTCAACCGGCACCGCGGCCGGATCTACGAGCAGCGCCGGCAGGTGCTCGAGGGCGAGGACCTGTCCGAGCAGATCGCGCTCTGGATCGACGAGGTGGTCGAGGACACCGTCCTCCAGTTCACGCAGGAGGAGTACTCCGAGGAGTGGGATCTCGAGGCGCTGACGCGCGCGATGGCCGCGCTCTACCAGACCGAGATCACCGCCGGCGAGCTGCGCGAGGATCTCGGCGAGATCACGCGCGACGCGCTCGTCGAGGAGTTCCAGCAGGACGCGCGGGACGAGTACGCGGCGAAGGAGGAGGAGTTCGGCGCCGAGCTGATGCGCGAGCTCGAGCGGTTCGTCGTCCTCCAGGTCGTCGACGTCCGCTGGCGCGAGCACCTCGAGAACATGGAGTACCTCCGCGAGGGCGTCCACCTGCGCGCGATGGCGCAGAAGGACCCGCTCGTCGAGTACACGGCCGAGGGCGAGCGCATGTTCACGCAGCTCGGCGCCGCGATCCGCGCCGAGGTCGTGCTCCATCTCTTCCACGCCGAGCTCGCGCCCCAGGACGGGAGCGCGCCGCCGCCCGAGTTCGTCCCGGAGCCGCAGGCCGGCAACGGCAACCTCCGCTACGAGCACGAGACGACCGCCGGCGCGGCGGCGATGGCGACGGCCGGGGCGGGGGAGATGGTCCCGTCGTCGGCGGGCGTCGTCGCCCAGACCGTGCAGGCGAGCCCGCACGAGAAGATCGGCCGCAACGACCCGTGCTGGTGCGGCAGCGGCAAGAAGTTCAAGAAGTGCCACGGGGCGTGACCGCGCCGGCCGCGACCGCGCGCTAGGCGGCGACGAGCGGAGAGCGCTGTCCGTTCTGGCCGTGTCCAGGTGCCAGGTACCGGGACAAGAACAGCCTGCTCCGGCCGCCGCGGCTTTCGGTCTCGGCCCTGTCCCTTCGGGACATGTCCAGGTGCCAGGTACCGGGACATGTCCGCAGAGGACGGTGCGGCCGCCCGGGTACCATGGCCCGCACGATGGCCGAGCACGACGAACAGCCGCTCGACCAGCAGCTCGAGGAGATCGGGGCCCAGCTCGACTGGGTCCGTGGTTACCTTTGACCCCGCTGCGCTGAAGGCCCGCCTCGCCGAGCTGGAGCAGGAGCTCGGCCGACCCGGATTCTGGGACGACCAGCAGCGCGCGGCGCAGGTCTCCGCCGAGCACGCACGCGTGACGAAGCGGCTCGACCGCTACGACCGCCTGACCCGCGAGTTCGCGGACGCGAAAGAGCTGCTCGAGCTCGACCCCGACCTCGCCGACGACGTCCGCGCGTCGCTCGCGCCGCTCCGCGGCGAGCTCTCCCGGCTGCAGGAGGACGCCCTCTTCTCGGGCGAGTACGACTCCGGCGACGCCGTCGTCACGATCCAGTCCGACGCGGGCGGCACCGACGCGCAGGACTGGGCCGAGATCATGCTGCGCATGTACCTGCGCTGGGCCGAGGGCCGCGGGCTCAAGACCGAGGTGATCGAGGCGAGCCCGGGCGAGGAGTACGGGATCAAGTCCGCGACCTTCACCGTCCGCGGCGAGAACGCCTACGGGATCCTGAAGGCGGAGCGCGGCAAGCACCGGCTCGTCCGGCTCAGCCCGTTCGACCAGGCGCACCGGCGCCACACGAGCTTCGCGCAGGTGATCGTCGCGCCGCTGCTCGAGGAGGCGGGCGCGGTCGAGATCGACGAGGACGACCTCCGGATCGACACCTACCGCTCCTCCGGCGCGGGCGGCCAGCACGTGAACAAGACCGACTCGGCCGTCCGCATCACCCACCTGCCGTCCGGGATCGTCGTCGCCGTCCAGAACGAGCGCAGCCAGTCGGCGAACAAGGACACGGCGATGAAGATCCTCCGCTCGCGGCTCGCCGAACGCGCCGAGGAGGAGCGCGAGGCGGAGCTGGCGCGCGAGCGCGGCGGCGTCTCGATGGGCTTCGGCGGCAACGCGATCCGCAGCTACGTCCTCCACCCGTACCAGCAGGTGAAGGACGCCCGCACCGGCTTCGAGGTCGGGAACGCGCAGGGCGTCCTCGACGGCGACCTCGACGGCTTCATCAGCGCATATCTCCTGCAAGCGGCAGGAAACGGGTCGTAGCCGACCGAACCATGCGCTAAGGTGGAGGCCCGCGCCACGTACGGCCTCACCGTCGTCTTTCCCCGGACGTGACCGACCTGCAGATAGAAACCACGCCTGTCGCTCCCTCGGAGCAGAACGGCCGCGCGCCGGCCGGCTCGATGATCGTCTTCGAGGGCGTGACGAAGATCTACGAGCCGGACGTCGTCGCGCTCCAGGACGTCTCGTTCGGGATCGACAAGGGCGAGTTCGTGTTCATCGTCGGCGCCTCGGGCTCCGGCAAGTCGACCCTCATCCGGCTGCTGCTGAAGGAGCTCGACCCGACCGGCGGGCGGATCCTCGTCGGCGGCCGCGACCTGACCCGCCTCAGCGGCTCGAAGGTGCCGCTGCTGCGCCGCAACATCGGCTGCGTCTTCCAGGACTTCAAGCTGCTGCCGAGCCGCACCGCCGCCGACAACGTCGCCTACGCGCTCAAGGTGCAGGGCGAGAGCCGCTCCTCGATCCGGCGGAAGGTGCCCGAGGTGATGAACATGGTCGGGCTCTCGAACAAGATGAACTCGTACCCCGACGAGATGTCCGGCGGCGAGCAGCAGCGCGTCTCGATCGCGCGCGCCGTCGTCAACCACCCGCCGCTCCTCGTCTGCGACGAGCCGACCGGCAACCTCGACCCGGACACCTCGGTCGGGATCATGCAGCTCCTCTACCGGATCAACCGCGCCGGCACGACGATCCTGATGGTCACCCACGACCGCGAGATGGTCGACAAGATGCGCAAGCGCGTGATCGCGCTCGAGGGCGGCCGGCTCGCCCGCGACGAGCGCCGCGGGGGCTACACCTCCGAATGAGCCGCCTGCGGTTGCTCGTCTCCGAGGCGTGGTCCTCGATCCGGATGAACCTCTCGACGACCGTGGCGGCGACGATGACCGTCCTGATCGGGATGTTCCTGCTCGGCGTGTTCATCGCGCTCGGCACCTGGGTGCTCTCCTGGAGCAACCACGTCAAGAAGGAGCTGCAGGTCAAGGTCTACTTCGCCTCGACCGCGACCGACGCCGACAAGATCTTCGTCTACCGCAAGCTCCGCGCCGACCCGCGCGCGAAGAAGGTCGTCTTCGTCTCGAAGTCGGCGGCGGAGGCGAAGATGCGCAAGCTCTTCCCGGAGCTGTACACGACGCCGCTGCCGTCGAACCCGCTGCCGGACTCCTACGAGGTGACGCCGACGAAGGCGGAGGACACGCCCGACCTCGGGAAGGCGGTCCAGGCCGCGCACTATCCGGGCGTCGACGACGTGCGCTGGGGCAGCTCGACGGCGAAGCGCGTCCTGACGATCGCGGAGGTGATCTGGGTCGTCTTCCTCGTCGCGGTCGTCCTGCTCGTCGTCGCCTCGACGCTCTTGATCGCGAACACGATCCGGCTCTCGATCTTCGCGCGGCGACGCGAGATCGAGGTGATGAAGCTCGTCGGCGCGACGAACTGGTTCATCCGCGGCCCGTTCATGCTCGAGGGGCTGCTCTGCGGGCTCGGCGGCTCCGTCCTCGCCGTGCTCCTGCTCGTGGTCGGCAAGTCGGTCGCGCTGCCGTCGATCCTGCCGCACATCGGCGGCGGCTCGGACGTGCACGCGCTGCCGTTCGGGCTGAACGCGATCGTGCTCGTCGGCGCCGGGCTCCTGCTCGGGGCCGCCGGCTCCGGTCTGACGCTGCGGCGCTTCCTGCAGGTCTGACGGCTAGCGTGCCCTCGTGGCACGGGGACGGCAGAAGCGGCCGAGCCGCAGCGAGCGCTACCGGCGGCGGCAGCAGGGGCCGCGGCGCAAGCCCGTGTCCGAGCTCGCCGTCCGGCTGCCGGAGCGGCGCCGCGAGCCCGAGTCGGTGATCGCGCACCTCGGCCCGACGAACTCCGGCAAGACCCACGACGCGCTCCAGTTCCTGATCCGGAGCGGTCGCGGCGTCTACGCCGCGCCGCTGCGGATGCTCGCGCAGGAGGCGCACCGGCGGCTCGCGGCCGAGCTGGGGGAGGAGCGAGTCGGCCTCGTCACCGGCGAGGAGCGGGTCAACGTGGACGCGCCGATCGTCTGTTGCACCGCCGAGATGGCGCCGATGAGCGGCGAGACGCTCGTCCTCGACGAGGTGCAGTGGGCGGAGGACGAGGAGCGCGGCTCCGCCTGGACGCGCCTCATGCTCGGCGGCGAGTACCGGCACATCCTCCTGCTCGGCGCGGTCGAGGCGCTGCCGCTCGTCCGGCACGCGTTCCCGGACGCCGAGCTCCGCTTCTTCGAGCGCAAGTCGCCGCTCGACTGGGCCGGCCGCAAGGGGATCGCCGGCCTCGGCCCGGGCACGGTCGTCGTCGCCTTCAGCCGCCGCGCCGTGATCGGGCTCGCCGGCGAGCTGAACCAGCTCCACCCGGGCAGGGTCGCGTGCCTCTACGGGGCGATGCCGCTCGCGTCGCGGCGCGAGGAGATCGACCGCTTCCTCGACGGCCGCGCCGAGGTCTGCGCCGCCACCGACGTGCTCGGGCACGGCGTCAACCTGCCGTGCGAGACGCTCCTCTTCGCCGAGACGACGAAGTTCGACGGCACCGAGCGCCGCAACCTGCTCCCGTGGGAGATCGCCCAGATCGCCGGCCGCGCCGGCCGCTTCGGCTTCCACGAGCGCGGCCACGTCGGCGTCCTCACCGGCGTCCCCTGGGCCGACCCCGACCCGGAGCTCGTCCGCGACGCGCTGACCCCGCACGTCGCGATCGAGGGCGGCCGCCTCGGCTACCGCGTCGTCGACAGCGGCCGGATCCGCCCGCAGCTCTCCGACCTGAACGTGTCCTCGGTGGACGAGCTGGAGCCGGCGCTGCACGCGTGGCGGCAGGCGGCGCTCAGCTACTGGGTCGACGAGGGCTGGCTCGAGGTCGAGTCGATCCAGCCGCTCCTCGGCCGGCTCGACGCCGTCCGCGACGCGCTCCGGCACGCGCGCCGCCGGCTCGAGCTCGCCGACGTCTGGCGGCTGATGCAGGCGCCGATCGACGAGGACGGCCTGCCGCTCCTCGGCACGCTCGCGACCGCGCTCGCCGGCGACACGCTGCAGAAGACCGTGATCGGCTGGCTGCTCGACCCGCACCGGCTCGACATGGCGGGGCTCGAGGAGGCGGAGCAGGCGGCGCGCGAGGCGTCGATCCTGCGCTGGTTCGCGCTCCAGTACCCGGGCGTCGCCGGCGTCACGATCGAGAAGGCGGCCGCGCTCGAGGAGGCGGCCGCGGCGCGCGTCGTCCGCATGCTGCGCGCCGAGATCGACGACCCGACGATCGGCCGCTGCCGCGTCTGCGGCGCCCGCACCGCGCCGTGGGCGAAGCTCTGCGACCGCTGCTTCATGGCGCGCGGCTACAAGACCGGTCGCCGCTAGCGGGGAATCACGGATTCGTCCTAGGGGCGGACGCCGACGCCGCCCCGGCGCGGCTCCGGCACGCTGGCGGCATGGAGAGTCAGTTCCAGGTCCAGCACGAGGGGTTCCGGGCCTGGACCGACGAGCTGCGGGCCGCCGCGCGCATCCTCCCCGAGCTCGATGCGGCCGCGCGGCTCGCGCTCGTCGCCGACCTCGTCGCCTTCCTCCAGGAGAAGGTGGAGCCGCACACGCACGTCGACGAGCAGGTGCTCTACCCGAAGGCGGCCGCCCGGATGGGCTCGCCGCTCGCGACCGCGTCGATGGCGTACGACCACCTCGCGATCCGCGCCTGGATCGCGAAGCTCGCCGAGGCGGACGACGACGACGTCGCCACCCTGCAGGAGCTCCTCTACGGGCTCGACGCGCTGATCCGGGTCCACCTCTGGAAGGAGGACGAGCTGATGCTGCACCCGCTCGAATCCTCCACCTGGCCCGCCTCGGGCGCCTAGGGCTTCAGCTTCCTCAGCAGCCCGGCCACCTTGCCGGCCCGCTGCGGCATCGTCTTCGGCGGCTCCGGCTTCGTCAGCAGCGCGAGCGCGACCTCGAAGGCGCCGATCGCCGTGTGCGGCAACCAGTGCAGGAGCCCGCGCTTGCGGGCGCCGGTGACGTGCGGAATCGTCGCGAGCGCGGCGCCGCCGACCGCGTCGAGCGCAAGGTGCGCGCGCATCGGGATCACGTTCTTCAGGCTCATCTCGTAGTCGGTGAGGTTCGCGTAGACCGTCTCGACGCTGCCGACGACGCGCGCGACCAGGCCTTCCGGGCTGCCGTCGCGGAGCCCGAAGATCGCGGGTGCGGCGATCAGGGTCGGCGCGATCGCGTGGTCGATCGCTCCGTGGACGTTCGTGGGGATGACGCGGAGCTTCATCTGGCCTCCTCGGATCGGGGTTCCCGCCTCGCGTACCGCCGCGGGCCCGTCCCTACACTTCCCTGGCCCATGGCGAAGCCGAGCGGAGAGAAGCTGATCGTCGACAACCGCCGGGCGCGGCACGAGTACCACCTCGGCGATCGCGTCGAGGCGGGCGTCGTCCTCACCGGCACCGAGGTGAAGTCGCTGCGTAACGGCAAGGCGACGATCCAGCAGGCGTACGCGGACGTCCGCGACGGCGAGGCGTGGCTCTACGGGCTGCACGTGCCCGAGTACGTCGAGGGCAACCGCTCGAACCACGACCCCGACCGGCCGCGCAAGCTGCTGCTCCACCGCCGCGAGATCGACCGCCTGCACGCCGGCGTCCGCGAGAAGGGCTTCACGCTCGTGCCGACCCGCCTCTACTTCAAGGACGGCCGGGTCAAGGTCGAGCTCGCGCTCGCCCGAGGCAAGGAGCTGCGCGACAAGCGGCGCGACATCGCCGCCCGCGACGCGAAGCGCCAGATCGAGCGCGAGCTGAAGTCAGCCCGGGGCTGACGTGTCGCCGCGCGGCTGGATCGCAGTCCTCGTGCTCGTCGTCGCGGCCGCGGTCCTCGGCGTGGCGCTCCTGCCGCCGGTCGCCGGCCGGCTCGGCTACGCGACGCCGTTCTCGCTGCCCGACTCCGTCTCCTACCGCGGCCGCGACTACATCCAGCCGGTCTGCAGCTCCGAGGCGGAGGCGCGCCGCCGAGGCGACCTGCCCTTCCGCCGCGTCGGCTCGATCGCCGGCTTCCTGACCGGGCGGGTGCCGCTGCTGCTGCCGCACTCCGAGCTCGACTCGCTGACCGCGCCGCCGCGCTCGCTCCGTTCGACGCCGGTCGTGCTCTACGCGCGCGGCCACTGCCTCGCCGCGTACGGGCTGTCCGGCGGGCCGTAGCGGGCCCTGCGGCCGCCCGGGCTCTCGCCGGGGCGGCCGCAGGGAACCCGTCAGGCGACGACGACCGAGCCGCGGACGAGCTTGCCGCCGCGGGCGCGGCCGTGCGTCCAGACGATCCGGAAGAGGTCGCCCTTCGCGCCGCGGTCGACGGCGCGCGCGGTGAAGTGCACCTTCCGGCCGTTGAGCATCCCGAGTCCGCGGAGGAGCGCGAAGTGGGCGCCCCAGCGGACGCTGAGGATGCGCACCGAGTGGAACCGCAGGTGCTGCGCGCGGTCGACGTAGACGACCCGGGAGCCGCGGATCGAGAAGATCGCGGTTCCCTTGCCGCCGTGGACGCGGACGCTGCCGTGCGCCCGCACCGCCCGCTGCCTGGTCGCGTGCGCGGCGGCGACGCCGTTGTCCGAGGCGGCGCCGGCCTGCGTGCTCGTGTCGCCCGAGCTCGTGGTCGTGCCCGAGTCGAACGAGCGCGAGCCGGAGGACGAGGTCGAGCCGTGGCTCGATCCCGAGCCCGGGCTCGTGCCGTCGTGCGCGCCGCCGCCCGAGCCGCTGCCGCCGCCGGAGCCGCCCGAGCCGGAGCCGCCGTGCGAGCCGCCGCCCGAGCCGTGGCCGTGCCCGCCGCCCGAGCCGGAGCTCGAGGTCGAGCAGCCGCTGCCGAGCGTGTAGTCGCCGCCGGGGCCGGCGGTGTCCGCCGCCTCGAGCAGGCCGCCCGTCGCGGGGGTGCCGACCGACTCGAACGTCTGGCCGGTCGCCGAGCCGAGCGTCGCGTTCGCCGCGAGCCCGAACGCGTCCGCCGGGGCGCTGGTCGGGATCGTGCCGGCGGCGGTGTCGCTGCTGCCCGTCGCCGTGCCGAGCGTGTGGTAGAGCGCTCCGCCGGTCGGGCTGACCTCGATGTCGCCGTAGCTGTAGTCCACAGGCACGCCCGGGTTGCTCGGGTCGACCGTGCTCCCCGGATACTCGGCCTCGAGGAAGTACTGCGTGCCGCCGGACGTCCAGACGACGTACCAGACGTCGCCG
>DASSNM010000049.1:0-8494 GCA_035688025.1 Gaiellaceae bacterium
GAAGGGCTACGGCTTCATCCGCACCGAGGACGACGAGCGCCTCTCGGTCGAGCGCAGCGGCTTCCTGCCGGGCCACGAGCCCGAGCTGCGCTGCAAGGGCCGGGCGGTCGTCTTCGACCGCGAGCCGGGCGACGACGCACCCTTCGCGGTCAACGTGTCGTTCGTGACGCGAGAGGATCCGCGCCAGGCGCGCCTCCGCAGCGGCCGGGGCGGACACCGCCTCTAGCGTGAACGGCTGCGCGGAAGTGGAACGGGAGCGACGGGACTCGAACCCGCGACCTCCGGCGTGACAGGCCGGCGTTCTAACCAACTGAACTACGCCCCCGCGGGCGCCTCAGTGTAGCCGCGCCGCGGCGCCGCCGGTGCTGTCACTACGCTCCCGCGCGTGCACCTGACCACCGTCGACTGGGTGGGGCTCGGCGTCGTGCTGCTCGCCGCCCTCGGCGGCTGGCGGCGTGGGCTCGTCCTGAGCGCGTTCTCGCTCGCCGGGCTCGCGCTCGGCGCCTACGCGGGCTCCCGCGTCGCGCCGCACCTGCTCCACGGCGGCGCCGGGTCGCCCTGGACGCCGCTCGCCGGGCTGATCGGCGCCGTGGCGGGGGCGTTCCTGCTCCAGGGGTTCGCCGGCTTCGCCGGCTCGTTCGTGCGCGGCGGGCTGCGGCTGACGCCGCTTCGCTTCCTCGACTCGGCGGGCGGGCTGCTGCTCGGCGCCGCGACGGGGCTCGCATTCGTCTGGGTCGCCGCCGCGGTCGCCCTGCTCGCGCCCGGCCAGACGCGGCTGCGGCAGGAGGTGCAGCGCTCGTCGCTCGTCCGCCGCCTGAACGACGTCGTCCCGCCGCGGACGATCCTCCACCTGCTCGCCCGCGTCGACCCGTTCCCGTCGATCGCCGGCCCGGCCGCGCCCGCCGAGCCGCCGACCACGGGCGTGCTCCGCAACCGGGCGATCCACGACGCCGCGACGCGGGTGGTCAAGATCCTCGGCACCGCGTGCGGGCTCGGCGTCGAGGGCAGCGGCTGGTTCGCGAGCAGCGACCTCGTCGTCACGGCCGCGCACGTGGTCGCCGGCGAGCGGGACACGATCGTCCAGATCCCGGGCGTCGCCGGCAACCATCCGGCCGACGTGCTCGTCTTCGACGTCCACAACGACGTGGCGATCCTCCGCGTCGCCGACGCGAACGCGCGCCCGCTCGAGCTCGTCGACCCGGTGCCGGGCGCCTCGGTCGCGATCGTCGGCTACCCGGAGAACGGCGTCATCGAGGCGGCGCCCGGCCGGATCGGGAAGACGTCGGTGGTGGTCACGCGCGACGCGCTCGGGCACGGCCCGGTCACGCGGACGATCACGGCGGTGGCCGGCCGTGTCCGGCACGGGAACTCGGGCGGGCCGGCGATCGACACGTCCGGCGCGGTCGAGTCGACGATGTTCGCCGCCCGCGTGGGCGCGGCGAGCGGCTACGGGATTCCGGCCTCGATCGTCCGCAGCGACCTCGCGCGGGCGACGGGCGACCCCGTCTCGACCGGCACGACCTGCGCCGGCTGACGTCACGCTCCCGCGACACTCTCGCAACGGCCTCTGGCACTCCCGCCCGGCCGCCGCTGACCCGCAACCCCGCCCGCCGAGCGGGTCAGCCCTCGGCGGCACCGGTTGCAAAGCGTAAGACCGGGGTCAGACCCGGGTCAGACCCCGTGCCTGAAGTGTGACGAGAGGCCGGCGGCCGGTCTAGCGCTCGGGCAGCAGCTCGACGACGTTCAGCGGCTGACGGAACGGGGCCATCACGTAGACGCCGTGCGCCAGCTCGCGGGCGCCCTCGATCAGCTCGAGCCCGAGCCGGAGGCCGACCTCCCGCGCGCCCGCCCCCGCGTCGAGGTAGCGCCGCTGCACGTGCTCCGGCACGACGATCCCCGGCGTCTCGTTGTGGACGCGGATCAGCGTCTCGGTCGTGCGGATCGGCCAGACGCCGACGAGCACCGGGATCGGCCAGGAGCCTCCGAGCCGCTCGCGGAACGACTCCAGCGCCTCCAGGTCGAACAGGATCTGCGTCATCGCGAAGCGCGCGCCCGCGGCGACCTTCCGGTGGAAGCGCTCCGCCTCGAGCCCGAGGTCGTCCGCGGTCGGGTTCACCGCGACCCCCGGGTGGAAGGAGGTCGGCGCGTCGATCGCGCGGCCGTGCCAGTCCTCGCCGGCGTTCAGCTTGCCGATCAGCTCGACGAGCCCGATCGAGTCGACCTCGTACACCGAGTGCGTGCCCGGGTAGTCGCCCGCCTCGGGCGGGTCGCCGGTGACCGCGAGCACGTTGCGGACTCCCTCCGCGGCCGCCCCGAGGAGCAGCGACTCCAGCCCGGTGATCGTCGTGTCGCGCGGCGTCATGTGCGGGATCGTCTCGACGCCGGTGAAGCGCTCGATCGCGACCGAGGCCATGATCCCGCTCATCCGCGCCCGCGCCCGCGGGTTGTCGTTCACGTCGACGAAGTCGGCCTTGCCGGACTCGCTGACGGCGCGCGCCGTCGCGAGCAGCGCCTCCGGATTCGCGCCGAGCGGCGGGTCGACCTGCACCGAGACGACGAACTCCCCCTCGCGGAGCTTCCGCGCGAGGCCGGTCTCCTCGGAGGTGGGGACGAACGCGACCGCCTGCTCGCGCTCGCGGACGAGCAGCGACCCGGCCGGGGCGCGGTTCTCGTCCACGGCCGCGCGGATCGCCGCGATCTGCGCCGGCGTCGTGCCGCAGCAACCGCCGATCAGCCGCGCGCCGAGCGCCCGCGCGCGCGCCGCGAACTCGCCGAAGTACTCCGGGGTCGCGTGCGGGAAGACGATCCGCTGCCCGGACATGCTCGCGAGACCGACGTTCGGGAGCGCGGCGAGCGGCGGGCCGCCATCCGCCTGCATCCGCGTCAGCGCGCGCAGCGCCGCCGTCGGGCCGGCGCCGTGGTTCGCGCCGAACGCGGCGACGTCGAGCGCCCGCAGCCGTTCGGCCGCCTGCTCGGCCGAGACGCCGCCGAGCGTCTCGCCGTCCGCGTCGAAGGTCATGAGCGCGACGATCGGCAGCGCGGAGACGGAGCGCACCGCCGCGACCGCGAGCTCCAGCTCGGCGAGGTCGAAGAACGTCTCGACCATGAACAGGTCGGCGCCCCGGCCCTCGAGCAGCTGCGCCTGCTCGGCGAAGAGCTCGCTCGGGTCGCGGCCGATCAGCTCGACGTCCCCGAGCGGCCCGATCGAGCCGGCGATGAACACCTCGCGGCCCGAGACCTCGCGCGCCTCGCGCGCCAGGCGCACGGCGGCCGCGTTGATCGCCTCGAAGTCGTCCTCGAGGAACCGCTGCCGGAGCTTCGGCCGGTTCGCGCCGAAGCTGTTCGTCTCGATCAGGTCGGCGCCGGCGCGGATGTAGCCGAGGTGGACGTCGACGACGCTCTCCGGCGCGCGCAGGTTCGCCTCCTCCGGGCAGCGCAGCCCCGGCACGGCCGCGGCGAGGAGCACCCCGGTGCCGCCGTCCGCGACGACCGGCGTCCCGGACGCGAGCCGCTCGAGGAACCTGCTCATGGGGCGCCAGCCTAGCCGGGCCTCAAGTCGCGGCCGCCTGCCGCCGATCGGGAAAACCGGACTTCCTGCGGCGGACTGACGGCACTCTCTCTGCGGCAGGGGCTCGAGAGCGGCGCTTCGGCGCCGCTCTTTCGTTCAGGGATGGACGGTGCGCCCCTCCATGCCGCCCGCGACCGTGACGAGCTCGCCGGTGACGTGCCCCGACAGCTCGTCCGAGGCGAGGACGACGACCGCGCGCGCGACGTCCTCGGCGAGCGCGACCTTGCGCAGCGCCATCGTCCGCGTCAACCGCTCGACCAGCTCTTCGTCCAGCGCGCCGCGGGTCATCGGCGAGTACGTCCAGCCGGGGGCGACCGCGTTCACGCGGCCTCGGGGCGCGATCCGGACGATCTCGTTCTTGAGGCTGAGCAGCAGTCCGACCTGCAGCGCCGCCTTCGCGGCCGCGTAGTCCGCGTGCCCGGCCTCGCCGAAGCGCCCCGCCGTCGAGCCGACGAGGACGAGGCTGCCGTGCCCGGTGCGCTCGACCTCGCGCAGGAAGCCGCGGGTGGTGAGGAACGTCGCGGTCAGGTTCGCGTCGACGGTCGCGCGCCAGCGCTCGAGCGGCAATTTCCAGACCGGCTCGTCCGGGCGCGGCCAGACGCCGGCGACGGCGGCGCACACGTCGACCTGGCCGAGCGCGGCCCGCGCCTCCGCGAACAGCCGGTCGACCGCGTCCTCGTCGGTCAGGTCGGCGCCGATCGCCGTCCCGCCCGTCTCGCGCGCGAGCTCCTCGGCCCGCTCCCGGCTCGTGCGGTAGTGGATCGCGACCCGCGCTCCCTCGGCCGCGAACGCGCGCACGCACGCCGAGCCGATCCCGCCGGCGCCGCCGGTGACGAGGACGCCCTTGCCCGCGAGTCCCGAGTCCACGGGCGGACGTTATCGTCACGCCGTGCGCGTCCACGTGATCAGCGACATGGAGGGCGTCGCCGGCATCGTCAAATGGGGCCAGACGGGCGGCGACACGAAGCTCTACCACGAGGGCCGCGTCCTCTACACCGAGGAGATCAACGCCGCGGTGCGCGGCGCGAAGGCCGCCGGCGCGACCGAGATCGTCGTCATGGACTGCCACGGCGCGGGCGGCGACTACACGTTCAACTCGCTCGTCCCCGAGCTGCTCGACCCCGCGTGCGAGTACGTCGTCCAGAGCGAGTGGACCGAGTACACGGCCTTCCTCGAGGAGGGCTGCGACGCCGCGCTGTTCGTCGGGATGCACGCGATGGCCGGCGTCGCCGACGGCGTGCTCTCGCACACCGTCTCCGGCCAGGCGTGGCAGAACCTCCGCTTCAACGGCACGCCCGTCGGCGAGACCGGGATCAACGCCGCGCTCTGCGGGCACTTCGGCGTGCCGGTGCTGCTCGTCACCGGCGACCGCGCCGTCTGCCGCGAGGCGCGCCAGCTGCTCGGCGCCGGGCTGACGACGGTGGAGGTCAAGGTCGGGCTCGGCCGCTTCAGCGCCCGCACGAAGACGCCGCACGAGGCGCGCGAGCTGATCGAGGCGGGCGCGAGAGAGGCGCTCGGCGACCTCTCCGCGGTGGCGCCCTACGACCCCGGGAGGCCCGCCGTGATCGAGATCGACTTCACCTCGCCCGACCGGCTCGAGGAGTACGCGAACCGCAAGGGCGTCGAGGTCACCGGCCCGCGCTCGCTCGTCGTCCGCGGCGACGACTGGTGGTCAGCCTGGTCGGGCTTCTTCTTCTGAGACGACGCCGAGCCCCTCGACGAGCGTGAAGAACGCGCGCGCGAACGGCGACGCCTCCGTCCGGGCCCGCACCTCGCTCCAGTCGATCTGCTCGCGCAGCGCGCGCGCCCACTCGAGCACCGAGCCGAAGTCCGGCTCCTGCTCGGTCATCGCCATCAGCTTCGAGACCATGACGTCCTCGAGCGAGGAGACGTGGACGCGCATCGCCATCACCTCGGCGAGCGGCGCCCGCTCGATCAGCTCGTCGGTGATCGGGCCGCTGGCCGGGTTGTAGATCAGGTCGACGAGCGCGCCGTTCTCGTGCCACGCCTTCACCAGCCAGCCCTCGGGCGGCCGCGCCGTCTCCCAGCCCTCGCCGTCGAAGGCGGCGAGCGCGGTCTCGACGTCCTGCGGTCGGATCAGGAAGTCGACGTCGTGCTCGCTGCGCGGCCCGCCGCGCGCCCAGGCGGAGAGGCCGCCGCCGAGCACGAACGGGATCTCGGCCCGCTGGAGGACGCCGGCCGCCGCCTTCATGGCCTCGATCAGCTCCTCGAAGGTCGGCTCCGGCACTCGGCGGGTCGTTTCCGTTTCGCCAGAACGCGCAACATCGGAGCGTGTGATCCGGATCGCGGCAGCGGGCGACGTCCACGCGTCCGAGGCGTCGCGCGAGCGGGTCGAGCGGGCGTTCGCGGCGGTCGAGGGCGAGGCGGACGTCGTGCTCCTCGCGGGCGACCTGACGACGACGGGGGAGCCCGACGAGATCGCCGTGCTCGCGGATGCGTGTCGCGGGCTCTCGATCCCGGTCTTCGCGATCCTCGGCAACCACGACCACCACGCGCGCAGGACGGACGAGCTCTGCGCCGTCATGGCGGATGCAGGGGTGCGGATGCTCGAGCGCTCGTGCGCGACCTGCGAGATCGACGGGCTCGAGCTCGGCGTCGTCGGCGCGAAGGGGTTCGTCGGCGGCTTCCCCGGCTCCGCGCTGCCGGACTTCGGCGAGCCGCTGCTGCGCGGGATCTACGCGGAGACGAGCGCGGAGGCGGAGGCGATCGCGCGCGGCCTGCAGACGCTCGTCCACTGCGACCTGCGGATCGTGCTGCTCCACTACGCGCCGATCGAGGCGACGATCGAGGGCGAGCCGCCCGGCATCCACACGTACCTCGGGTGCGAGCGGCTGGCGACGCCGATCGCCGAGTACGGCGCCGACCTCGTCGTCCACGGCCACGCGCACGCCGGCGCATTCGAGGGCCGCATCGGCGAGATCCCGGTCTACAACGTCGCGGTGCACGTGACCGGACGCGACTTCTGGGTGTTCGAGCTCGAGGGGGAGCGCGGGCGGCGGCCGGACGTGGAGGTGCAGGAGCGGCCGGCGTAGGTAGCGTCTCTGCGTGGGGCACGTCGTGCGCATCTCGATCGCGCCGGTCAAGGCGTTGGGACTCGTCCATCCGGACGAGGTCGAGCTGACGGAGTCGGGCGTTCCCGGCGATCGCCGGTTCTGGCTCGTCGACGCGGACGGGCGGCTCGTCAACGGCAAGCGCTTCCCGGAGCTGATGCGGGTCAGGCCGTCGTGGGACGAGGCGACGCGGCGGCTCTCGTTGGAGCTGCCCGGCGGCGAGGTCGTCGCCGGCGTCGTCGAGCTCGGCGAGCCGTACGCGGGCGTGCTCTACGGGACGCCGCATCCGTCGCGGCGGGTGCCCGGGGCGTGGCAGGAGGCGCTCTCGGAGCTCGCCGGCGAGCCGCTGACGCTGCTCTGGTCGGAGCGGGGCGCGGTCGACCGCGGCGCCGACCGCGGCGGCTGGGCGTCGGTCGTCTCGCGCGCGTCGCTCGAGCGGCTGCGCGAGGAGGCCGGGGCGGAGCGGGAGGTGGACGGTCGCCGCTTCCGGATGCTCTTCGAGATCGACGGCGTGGGCGCGCACGAGGAGGACGAGTGGCTCGGCGGCCGCGTCCGCGTCGGCGACGCGACGCTCGTCCCGATCGGCGACGTCGGACGCTGCGTCGTCACGACCTGCGACCCGGACACGGGCGTCTCCGACCTCGACACGCTGAAGGCACTCGCCGGCTACCGCCGGGAGGGAGTCGCGGAGCCGCTGCCGATGGGCGTCTACTGCACGGTCGCCGAGGCGGGTGTCGTCCGCGTCGGCGATCCGGTCAGGCCGGTCGCGGCCGCCGTCCGGACATAGCACGCCTGCTATCGTGGGCGTGATGGCAGCGCCTGCTCTCCCCGAGCCGAAGCGGCCGCTCGAGCGGCTCCGCGAGCGGATCGCGACCGGCGACCGCGGCTGGTTCTTCGCGCGGATCGCGGACCGGGTGAGCGAGCAGCGGCTGGCGAAGGGCCTCTCCCAGCGTGAGCTCGCCGAGCGCTGCGGGACGACGCAGTCGGCGATCGCCCGCCTCGAACGAGGCGGCCGCCCGCCGCGGATCGACACCCTCCTCCGCATCGCGGAAGCCCTGGACTGCGAGCTGATCGTCGAGCTCCGTCCGCATTCCAGCTAGCGCCGCGCGCGCACGACCTGTCTCGACCGGCCATGTCCCCGGACCTGGTCCCGGGCCATGGCTCGTTCGGACAGTCCTCTGTCTCGCGCGGACATGTCCCCGGACCAGGTCCCGGGACATGGCTCTATTTGCCATCTGGTCAGCCGCGCGCCGACGGCGTACCGTCGACGCGTGGGAAGACGTCCGCGCACGCCGTTCGAGTCCGAGCTCGTCCACGTCTATACGCGCGGCAACAACCGCGCCGCCGTGTTCCGCGACGACTTCGACTACGTCGCGTGGCTGCGAATCCTCGAGCGTGCGCTCCGGCGGTACGGAGTCGAGTGCCACGCGTACTGCCTGCTGCCGAACCACTACCACCTCCTGCTGCGGGGCTCCAGAGAGGAGATCTCGCGGGTGATGCGGCACGTCAACGGGTCTTACGCGCAGAGGATCAACGTCCGCTACGACCGCACGGGACATGTCTTCGAGGGGCCGTATCACGAGGAGCTCATCGCCGACCAGGCGCACCTGCTCGAGGTCTGCTGCTACATCCCGCTCAACCCGGTGCGTGCGCGCCTGAGCCGGCGGCCCGAGCACTGGACATACAGCTCGTATCGCGCGACCGCCGGACTTGAACACCGGCCGCCGTTCCTGATCGTCTCGTTCACGCGCTCGCTCTTCGGTCGCGGCGACGGCGCACGCGAGCGGTATCGCGCGTTCGTGGCGGACGGCATCGCGTCTGCTCGGGACATGTCCCGGGACCAGGTCCGGGGACA
>DASSNM010000057.1:0-24203 GCA_035688025.1 Gaiellaceae bacterium
CCGGCGGGACGAAGGGCAAGCCCGCCGGCGGCTCGAAGCGCCGCGGCGGCGCCTCGGCCGGCGGGACGACGGGCTTCAGCTCGTCGTCCCCGTCCTCGTACTCGTCCGGCTCCTCGCAGCCGACCTCGAGCTACGTCGGCGGCAGCGGCGACGTCGCCGCGGCGCAGCCGGTCTCCAGCCCGACGGGCAGCACCCAGCAGAGCATCCCGCAGGCGTTCGTCTCGGCGCTGCGGAAGCCGGTCTGGCTCCTGGTCGCCTACCTCGTCTGGCAGGCGCTCGTGATCGCGACCGGCGCGAGCCTGTGGAGCTGGCGGAAGGGCGGGACGGCATGAGCGTCGGCAAGGCCATGCTCGAGACCGCCGACCGCCTGTTCGCCGGGTCGCGCGGACGGCCGGACGGCTACGTCCTCTGCACGACGGACGGCTTCTGGTTCCGTCCGCCCTACACGGACGGCAAGTGCCCGCTCTGCGGCGAGATCGCCCCCGGCGGGGCGCCGCCGCCGCCGCTGCTGCTGCGACTCGACCGCTTCACGCTCGGAGTCGGGTTCCTCGCGGTCGCGTCGGCGGCGATGTCGATCCTGGTGCTGGTCATGTACTTCGGCTGAGCGCGTCCGCGAGGAACGCCTGGACGTCGACCGGGCGGCCGCTGACCGCGCTCTCGACCGCGGCGAAGGTCAGCGCGGCGCACTGGATGTTGTCCGAGACCTGGGTCGGCGGCGGCGGCCCGCCCTCGAGCCAGTCGACGAACTGCTCGACGAGCCAGCTGTTCGCCCACGCCGGCCGCTCGTCGAGCGCGATCTCCCGCACCACGACGTCGTCCGGCCCGCCCGGGCCGCGCGACCAGGCGCGTAGCCGGCGGCGGTCGAGCTCGAGCGTCGCGTGCTCGCACTCCGCGCGCCAGTACTCGCCCTCCCACGGGCTCAGCGTCGCGGCGTTCGCCTTCGCGCCCTCGTAGAGGACGCGGACGCCGTTGGTCATCGTCGCGACGACGAGCGCGGTGCTGTCGCCGGCGTACTCGCCCCACGGCGGGTTCCACGTCGTCGCGTAGACGGTCGCGGCGTCGGCCCCGGTCAGCGCACGCGCGACGTCGAACTGGTGGACGGCGCCTTCGAGCAGGAGCGGATGCTCGATCTCGTGCCGGAACGCGCCCCATTCGCCGCGGTGGCGGAGGTTGTAGTGCAGCCGGCCGACGACGTAGTGCAGCCGCCCGAACTCGCCGCTGCGCACGACCCGCTCGAGCGTCTGCTTGTCCTGGTCGAAGCGGTGGCTCATCGTCACGGCGAGCCGCCGGCCCGCGGCCTGCGCCGCGAGGAGGATGCGCGCGCTCGCCTCGATCGAGTCGGCGAGCGGCTTCTCGCAGACGACGTCGCAGCCGTGCGCGAACGCGAGGCGGACGAGCTCCTCGTGGTGGGCGGGCGGGACGACGACCGCGGCGAACTCGGCCGGGTGGCGGGCGAACGCCTCCTCCGCGCTCGTGTAGCAGGCGTCCTCGGGGATCCCGAACGCGGCCCGCGCGTGCTCGAGGGCGGCGGGGTCGCGGTCGACGGCGGCGACCGGTCGCGCGCGGCCGAGGTCGACGAGACGCTTGAGGAAGGTCTCGCACCAGCGCCGGCCCCAGCCGCCGGTGCCGACCTGGATGAAGCGCGGAGGCCCCGACGGCATCACTCGCTCAGGAGCGGCACGAGGTGGCGTTCGGCGTCCTCGGGCCGGCGGTGGAGGTGGCCGACGCGCCCGCCCGGCGGCGTCGCCGCCTCGAACCAGAACGCCTCGAAGGGCTCGAAGACGCCGACGACGTCGTGCTCGACACCCGCCTCGATGCAGACGATGTCGCCCTTGCCGACGTCGTAGGTGCGGTCGCCGACGAGGACGCGCGCCCGCCCGGCGGCGACGAGCCAGTACTCGTGGCAGTCGTGGTAGTGGCGGTCGAACCGGCCGTCCGGCTCGACGCGGAAGGTGCCGGCGGAGGTCACGTCGCTCCAGGGCGGTCGCGAACCCGCCGAGAGCTCGCGCCGGACGACGGCGTCGTCGGGCCCGGGAGAGCCGTGCTGCGCCATATCGTTAGTATCTCTTACTTACCGTGGTCGCGGCATGAGCACCCAGGGCCGTCCTCGCATCGGCGTCGTCGGCACCGGCTGGTGGTCGATCGAGCACCACGTGCCGAGCCTGCTCGGGTACGAGGGCGCCGAGCTCGCCGCGCTCGCCGACACGAACCCGGAGAAGCTCGCGCGGGTCGCGTCCCACTTCGGCGTCGAGCGCACGTTCGCCGACGCGGAGGAGCTCTTCGTGTCCGGTCTCGTCGACGGCGTGATGATCGCCGTGCCCCACGCCCACCACTACCCGCTCGCGCGCGCCGCGCTCGACGCCGGCCTGCACGTCTTCCTCGAGAAGCCGATGACGCTCGCCTCCGCCGACGCGTGGGATCTGGTCGAGCGCGCCGAGCGCGCCGGGCTGCAGCTGACCGTCGGCTACACGTTCCAGTACACGCGCGCCGCGCAGCGGCTGAAGCGGCTCTTCGACGAGGGGACGCTCGGCGAGCTGCTCGCCGTCTCCGGGATCTTCGCGTCGATCGTCGAGGCGTACTACCGCGGCCGGCCCGACGACTACGCGTCGGTCTTCGACTTCAGCCTCGCCGGCCCCGACCCGCAGACGTACTCCGACCCGAAGCTCGCCGGCGGCGGGCAGGCGGCGACGCAGATCACGCACGCGATGGGCCTCGTCCTCTACGTGACCGGGCTCGCGCCGACGAAGGTGATGGCGTTCATGCGGAACGGCGAGCTCGAGGTCGACCTCGTCGACGCGATCGCGTACGAGCTCTCGGGCGGCGCGGTCGGCACGATGGCCGCCGCCGGGACGATCCGGCCGGGCCAGGACCTGCACGAGGAGGCGCGCTACTTCGGCAGCGAGGGGAACGCCGTGCACCGGCTCGCCGAGGGGACGCTCGAGATCGCCCTCGACGACGGCACGACCGAGCGGGTCGCGCTCGAGGAGGGCGAGTCCGTCTATCCGGCCGAGGCGCCGGCGCGCGGCTTCGCCGACCTGATCGCGGGGCGCGGCCCGAATCTCGCGCCGGCCGTGCCGGCGGCGCGCACGGTCGCGTTCGTCGAGGCCGCGTACCGGTCGGCCGCGAGCGGACAGCCCGTCGCCGTCGAGCCCCGGTGAGCGCAGAGCGGGTGCGGGTCGGCGTCGTCGGCGCCGGCTGGTGGTCGACGCTCAGCCATCTGCCGGCCCTCGTCGCGAACGAGCGCGCGGAGCTGAGCGCGGTCGCCGACCGCGACCCGGCCCGCCTCGCGCGCGCCGTGGCCGCGCACGGGGCGCCGCGCGCGTTCGCCGACCACCGGGAGCTGCTCGCCGCCGGGGTCGTCGACGCGCTCGTCGTCGCGGTGCCGCACGCCGCGCACTTCGAGGTCGCGCGCGACGCGCTCGCGGCCGGCGTGCACGTCGTGGTCGAGAAGCCGATGACGATCCGCGCCGCCGACGCGTGGGAGCTCGTCCGGCTCGCGCGCGAGCGGCGCCTGCACCTCGTCGTCGGCTACACGTACCAGTTCAGCTCCCACGCGCGGCGCGCGAAGCAGGCGTTCGAGAGCGGCGAGCTCGGCGAGCTGCTGCTCGTCTCCGGCCTCTTCTCCTCGATCGTCGAGGCGTTCTACCGGGGCGACACGAGCGCGTACGACGAGCTGTTCGACTTCCAGCTCGAGGGCCCGCAGCGCGACACCTACTCGGACCCGGCGATCAGCGGCGGCGGCCAGGGGACGACCCAGGTCACGCACGCGATGGGGATGGTCCACTGGCTGACCGGGGCACGGGCGGACGAGGTCTTCGCGCACATGGCGCAGCGCGACCTCGCGGTCGACCTCGCCGACGCGATCTCGTACCGGCTCGACGGCGGGGCGATCGGGACGATGGCCTCGACCGGCAGCCTCCGCCTGCGCCAGCCCGAGCAGCAGGAGCTCCGCTACTACGGCAGCGAGGGCTTCATGCTCCAGGACATCCGCAACGGGACGCTCGAGATCCACCGGAACGACGGCACGTCCGAGGTGCTGCCGCAGCTCCCGAAGGGCCCGGAGCGCTACCCGGCGGCGGGCCCGACCGCGACGATCGTCGACCTCGTACTCGGTCTGCGCGACGACAACCCGGCGCCGGCGGAGGCCGGCGCGGCGACGGTCGAGTTCCTCGAGCTGGCCTACCGATCGGCCGCGGAGCACCGGCCGATCACGCGGGGCGCGGCGCCGCCGGCACGTTAGGAAAGAATCTGAACTATGCTCTCGCGAGGATGGACTGGACGGTCGTCTTCGAGGACGAGCGCGCGCTCCGCGAGGGCTTCGGCGGCTACCCCGACGCCCGCTACCGGCCGATCGTGCAGTTCTGGTGGTCGGCGGAGCGGGTCACCGAGGAGAAGGTGCGCTGGCAGGTCGAGCAGGTCTCCAAGCTCGGGTGCGGCGGCCTCTCGATCACCGGCCTCGCGTTGCACGGGCCGGCCGTCGACACCGTCGCCGACGACCCGCGCAGCCTCTCCGACGACTGGTACGAGCTGTTCTTCGCCGCGTGCGAGCGCGCGCGCGAGCTCGGCCTCGGCGTCACGACGTGGAGCCCGCTGCAGGTCGGCGCCCCGCTCGACGTCCCGCGCCTGCTCGAGGCGCGGCCCGAGCTGCGCGGCGAGGAGGTCGTCACGAGCGGCGGCCTCGACGTGCGCCCGTTCGGCTACGACTGGGGCAGCCCGGAGGCGCTCGCCGCGCTGGTCGACCCGGCGACGAAGACCGGCGAGTATCTCGTGCGCCTGCGCGACCTGATGGGCGACCCGATCGTCGCCCTCTTCGAGGACGAGTTCGTCGCCTTCCCGCGCTGGGCGCCCGGGTTCGCCGAGGAGTTCCGCGCCGCGAAGGGCTACGACTTCCCGCTCGAGGCGGTCGACCAGGACATCGGGCCGCGCACGCCGGCGCACCGCGTCGACCTCGTCGACGTCGCCACCGAGCGCGTCCTCCGCGGCTACGGGCAGTGGCAGACCGACTTCGTCGGCACGCACAACCTGCTCGCCGGCTACGACCAGTGCAGCCGCCGCGGCACGCCGCTCCTGACGAGCCTCTACCACTTCGACCAGTTCAAGACGATGGCCTGGGCGAACGCGCCCGGCACCGACCACATGGGCGACGCGCGCTTCCACCTCTCGCTCGCCGACATCCACGGCTCGCCGCGCGTCTGGTTCGAGGGCTTCCACTCGATGGGCTGGGGCTTCACCCTCGACGACCAGATGCGGCTGATCTACGAGTGGGGCCGCGAGGGCGCGAACCTGCACCTGCCGGTCTGCTTCTACTACACGACGAAGGCGCTCTGGTGGGAATGGGCGCCGCCCGACCTCGGCTGGGTGCACCCGCACGGCGTCCACTACCCGAAGTTCGCCGAGGCGGTCGGCCGGCTCTTCTCCGCGCTCTCGGCGGGGCGGCACGTCCCCGAGGTCGCGGTGCTGTTCCCGCAGACGACGGTCTGGGCGGACACGTCCGGGACGCGGCGCTGGGGGCCGGCCGCGCTCGCGGCAGACGACTGCTACGTCGAGCTGTTCGGGATGCACTCCGTCCCGTCCGGCACGGACCTCGAGCGCGCCGACCGGCCGAGCCTGCTCGCGGAGGCGTTCTACGACCGGATCGCGGTCGACGAGGAGCACGTGTCGCTCTTCGACGTGCCGATCGTCCTGCCCGCCTGCCTCTGCCTGCGGACGGAGACCGTGAGGCGGCTGGTCGCCGACGCGGAGCGCGGCCGCACGGTCGTGGTCGTCGAGCCGCGGCCCGCCTGGTCGGCGGAGAACGGCCGCGACGACCCCGACTTCCTCGCGCTCGTCGAGCGGCTCTGCGAGCTCGCGACCGTCGTCTCGTCGCCCGCCGAGGCGGTCGCCGCGCTGCCGCCGCCGCGCGTCGACGGCCTGAAGGCGCAGTGGCGGCGCGTGGACGGGCTCGACCTCGTCTTCCTCACCGGCACGGGGACGGCGCGCCTGCGCGGGATGGCCGGGCGCGCGCCCGAGCTCTGGGATCCGCTGACCGGCGCGATCTCGCCGTACCCGGCGCGGGCCGAGGGCGACGACCTGCTCGTCGAGTGCTCCGGCCCGGCCGCGCTCCTCTCGCTCCCGGAGGGCGAGCCCCAGCCGCCGAGCGACGTCGCGTACCGCGTCCTCGAGCTGCCCGAGGTCTGGGAGTGCGAGTACCTGCCGTGGGGCGAGAACCGCTGGGGCGACCTGCGCCTGCCGCCGAACGAGGGGACGCCGCCGCCCGAGCGACGCACCTTCGCCTTCCGCGAGGGCGACGACCCGGGCTGGCGCGAGGCGCCGGTGACGCCGGAGGACGTCCAGCAGCCGACCTTCGAGCTCGGCTTCGAGCAGCGGATGTCGGGCGCGAAGGGCCGCGTCCCGCCCGCCGAGCGCGTCCTCACCGACGGCTGGCGCGAGGTCGTCTCCACGTACGGGCCGAAGCTCGTCGCGGGCGACGCCGGCGGCGAGCGCCTCGCGGAGTACTCGGAGCGGCTCGGCGTCGAGGATCTCGCGCTGACGACGCCGTTCGGGATCAAGGGCTGGATCGAGCCGGTCAAGGTCGACTTCGGCACCGACGCGTCGGGCACGGCGACCTCGTGGTGCCGCGTGGAGGAGCCGGTCGAGACGCATCTCGTCGTCGAGGGCTCGGGGACCGTGACCGTCCACCTCGACGGCCGGCGCCTGATCGGGCCGGTCGAGGGCGGCGTCCTCTCGATCCCGGTGCGGCTCGACGCCGGCTGGCACGAGGTGCGGATCGAGATCGAGCCGCGCGCGCCCGAGCAGTCGCGGGCCGTGATCTACCGCGCGAAGCCGCGGACACGGCTCGGCTGGGTGCTCTCGGCGCCGTACAGCCGCCACTCGCGCGGGATCTGGAGCTGGAAGGTCATCCACCCCGACCACAAGGGCGACCCCGGCCCGAAGCGGTTCCGCCGGCTCGTCCGCGTCTCGGAGCCGACGCGGCTGCGGGTCGAGCTGACCGCGTCGAGCTCGCTCGAGGTGAGCGCGCCGGAGCTGCTCGAGCCGGGCGAGCACGCGATCGAGGTGACGGTCGGCCGCGCGCTCTACGGGGACGAGCTGAACGGCCGGCTCGTGCTCGAGTCGGATTCCGGCCGGGTCGAGATCGTCACGGACGACCGCTGGGAGGTGCTCGAGGAGTCCGACGAAGAGGTGTATCCCGACCGCTGGTCGCCGGACCAGGAGGAGCGGATGGCCGCGACGGGCAGCGGCGCGCGCTGGGCCGGCGCGTTCCCGATCGGCTCGACGATGGCGGGGACGCACGGGCCGGAGAGCGGCAAGCGCATCGGCCACGTGCTCACCGACGCGGCGTGGCTCGAGGGCGAGGAGGCGCTCGCCGGCCAGGTCCCGCAGCTCTGGGCCGACTCGCCGGAGGCGCCTCCGCCCGCGTGGTTCTGCTTCACGGCGCCGCCCGGAGCCCGGGCGACGACGGTGCCGGTCGTCGGCGAGGTGCGGGCGTGGGTGGACGGCGAGGAGACGCCCGTCGTCGACGAGACGCTCGCGCTGCGCGAGGGCGCGCGCGTCGCCCTGCGCGTCCAGGCGCCGGCGGGGTACCGGGGCGCGGCGTGCTTCCGCGAACACCCGCTGCTGACGCTCGCGGACGGCCGCATCCGCACCGGCCTCTCCTGGCACCGGCAGGGACTCGACGTGTTCGCGGGCATCGTGCGGCACCGGGCGACCGTCGCGTCGGAGACGGAGACCGACGCGATCCTCGACCTCGGCCAGGTGCGCGGCAGCGTCGGCGTGCGCGTGAACGGCGAGGAGGCCGGCGTCGTCTTCTGCGCGCCGTGGCGGCTGCCGGTGCGGCTGCGGGCGGGCGAGAACACGATCGAGCTCGACGTCGCGAGCACGCTCGGCCCGCTCGCGGGCCGCGGCATCCCGACGCAGTTCGGCCCCGAGGACCAGCGGATCACCGGCATCCTCGGCCGGCCGCGGCTGCTCGTGGTCTCGCCGTGAACGCGTTCCGGGAAGCCGGATTCGAGCTCGCCGGCCCCGCGTTCACGCTGATCGCGGACGGCGTCGCCCACCGCCCGGAGGCGATGGAGCGCGACGGCGAGGAATGGCGGCTCGACGGCGTCCGGATCCGCCTGCGCGAGGAGCGGACCGCGGACGGCTCCTGGTCGGTCGTGCTCGAGGCGGACGGCGTCGACCGGGTCGAGGAGGTCTGCCTGCTCGACCACCAGGTGACGCCGAAACCCGCGCAGATCGTCGACTACGCCTGGTTCGACGACTGGGACCTGCAGCAGAGCACGGCGCTCTTCGTCCGCGGCGACGGCAGCGGCTTCTTCGCCTGCGTCGCGAACCCGTTCGGGCGCGCGCGCGTCCTCTGGAACCGCGTCCGGCTCTGGTACCGGCCCGGGATCTCCGCCGGGGGCAGCTTCGTCTCCGACCCGTTCGTCTTCGGCGCCTACCGCCTCGAGGGCCGCGAGATCCGGCGCGAGGTCGTTCCCGGCCGCGACACCGTCTGCGGCCGCGAGAGCAGCTACGTCCGGACGCTCGGGCGCACGCGGACGGCCCTCGACGCCGCCGAGGTGCGTGCGGTGCGCGAGGCGGTGCGGGCGCGCGTGCCGTGGGAGCCGGCGCGGATGCAGGTCTCGCACTGGGACTGGGGCGAGAACCTCTACCGCCTCGACCCGGCGACCGGCGAGGGCCGCGCCGCGTACGCGCGGCTGACCGAGCTCTGCGAGCGGATCGGCGTCGAGACGCTCCTCCTCTGCCCGGGCAGCCGCTTCTCCGAGCATCCCGTGCTCGAGGAGGAGGCGCGCGAGTCGGGGCCGTGGCAGCACGCGATGTGGCTCGGGATGGGCAACGAGGTCGGCCGCGGCGAGTGGCGACCGGGAGCCGAGCCCGCCGGGGTCAAGGAGGTCGTCGCCGACGCGCGCGGTCGCGGCCTGCGCGTCGCCGCGTACACGAACCCGCAGTACCTCTGGCTGCGCGACCCGGAGTGGCAGGTCGTGCACCAGGCCGGCGAGGAGCTGGACGAGGGCTACCGGATCGCCTGCCTCGCGCACGAGCCGGCGCGCGCCTTCCTCGTCGAGCGGCTGCGCGAGTTCCTCCCCGAGTACGGCGTCGGCGGCGTCGCGCTCGACTTCGTCTTCTGGCGGCCCTGCCACGCGACGCATCACGGGCACGCGCCCGGCGAGGACTCCCGCTACGCGCAATGGGACGGCTACCGGCAGGTCGTGCGGGCGCTGCGCGAGGCGGGGATCGAGTGGGTCGAGGGCCTGATGGCGAGCCAGGAGCAGATGCCGTGGGGGAGCCTCGGGCTCACGCACCCGTGCCCGTCGATGGGCGACAACCAGCCGCAGTGGGCGCCCGCCTGGCCCGACCTGTCGCTCCACCGCGCGCTCGGCAACTTCCAGCGCCGCGTCGCCTACTGGTACCGCAACTACGCGTTCCTGCCGACGGCGAAGGTGCCGTCGCAGGTGAGCCACCAGGCGAACCGGCTGCGCTATGCGCCGGTCGAGCGCGGCTGGGACTGGGCGGGCGCGCGCTACAACCTGCTCTCCGCGATCGCCTCGGCGCCGAGCACCGTCTCGTTCTGCTTCCTGCCCTGCTGGGACGAGCGCGAGTGGGCGGCGACGCTCGAGCGCGACGGCGAGTTCTTCGCCCGCTGGCTCGGCTTCGCGCGCGACCACGCGGAGCTCCTCTCGCGCCTCGACGACCTCTGGGGCGAGCCCGAGCCCGGCAAGGTCGACGGCACCGCGGCGGTCGGCGAGGACGGGAACGGCTTCGTCTTCCTCGCGAACCCCGACTTCGAGCCGCACACCGTCGCCGTCCCGCGCCTCCCCGCCGGGCGGATGCTGCGCGAGCTGCACCCGGAGGAGGGGCGGCTCTGGGAGCCCGGCGCGGTGGGAGTCGAGCCGCACGAGATCGGCGTGTACGAGCTCGTCCCGGCCGGGAGCGGCCCCGCGGCCGCGCTCGCGGCGCCGCGGGACGGCGTGCAGTCGACGCTCGGCCCCTGGCGCGAGGAGGGCGGCCGGCTCGTCGCCGACTGGACGCCCGGCGCCGCGCTGCCCGGCCTGCTCGCGACGCTCGCGCCGCCGCTCGCGCCCGAGGGCCACGAGCTCCTCCAGCCCTGGTCCGATCCGAGCCGGCTGCGCCTCTTCGTCGAGCTCGTCGACCCGCAGGCGGCGCGCGTGCGGGTCTGGGTCGACGGGCAGGAGGTCGAGGTGGCGCAGGCGTACGTGGGAACCTTCCCGGACGTGAAGGACGCGGAGCGGCTCGGGCTCGAGAACAACCTGCTCGGTCACCATCTCGACGTGCACGACCGGCTGCTCGCCTGCGACGACCTCGAGCGCCCGTGGCGCGTCGAGCTCGAGCTCGACGGCGTCGCCCCGGGTCGCTTCCGCGGCGTCCACGTCGCCGAGCTGCCGAGGCGCGCATGAGCGGACGCCCGAACGTCCTGCTCGTCCACTGGCACGACACCGGCCGCCACCTCGGCGCCTACGGCGTCGGGAGCGTCGAGAGCCCGCACGTGGACGCGCTCGCCGCCGAGGGGATCCGCCTCGACAACGCGTTCGCCGCCGCGCCCGTCTGCTCGCCCTCGCGCGGGTCGCTCTTCACCGGCCGCTACCCGCACGCGAACGGGCTGATGGGCCTCTCGAACCTCGGCTGGGAGTACGCGGAGGGCGAGCGGACGCTGCCGATGCTGCTGCGCGACGCGGGCTACCGGACGGCGCTGATCGGCCTCCAGCACGAGAGCTGGCACACCGAGCGGACAGGCTTCGAGGAGACGCACGCGATCGGCGAGTCGATCGCCTCCGACTTCCGCTACTGCGGGATGGTCGCCGACGCGGCCGAGCGCTGGCTCGAGGACGCGGGCCGCAACCGAGACCGGCCCTTCTTCGCGAGCGTCGGCTTCTGGGAGGCCCACCGGCCGTGGCCGCTCGACCGCTACGAGCCGTCCGACCCGGCCGAGGTCGACGTGCCCGGCTACCTGCCCGACAACCGCTGGACGCGCGACGACCTCGCGCCCTACGAGGGCTCGATCCGCACCGCCGACGCCGCGTTCGGCCGCGTGCTCGCGGCGCTCGACCGCGCCGGGCTCGCAGACGAGACGCTCGTCGTCTTCACGACCGACCACGGCATCCCGTTCCCGCGCGCGAAGTGCACGCTCTTCGACGCGGGCATCTCGGTCGCGCTCGTGCTGCGGCCGCCGTCGTCGTGGCCGGACGCCCCGCGCGGCCCGAGCGACCGCCTGTGGAGCCACGTCGACTTCGCGCCGACGATCCTCGAGCTGGCCGGCGCCGAGCGGCCCGCGAACCTGCAGGGCGTGAGCCACGCCGCCTGGCTGACCGGGCGCGACGGCGCCCCCGTCCGCGATCGCGTCTACGCGGAGAACACCTACCACGACCGCTACGACCCGGTCCGCGCGGTGCGGACGACGCGGTTCAAGTATGTCGAGAACGCGGAGGAGCGCCCGCGGCTCGTGATGCCGCTCGACTACGCCGGCTCGGCGACGAGCTGGGGCATGGACGCGAGCTTCCTCGAGCACCGGCCCGCCCGCGAGCTCTACGACCTCGCCGACGACCCGCTCGAGCAGCGGAACCTCGTCGACGACCCCGCCCACGCGGCCCGGCGCGACGAGCTCGCGGCCGACCTGCGCCGCTGGCAGGAGGAGACCGGCGACCCGCTCCTCGCCGGGCCGGTCGCCGCTCCCCCGCTGCCGCGGCTCGAGTTCCTCGGCGCGCTCCCCGAACGCCGCTAGACCGGCGCGGTCGCGGCGAGGTCGCGCTTGGCCGCGATCTCCTCCGGCGACATCGCGGCGATCAGCGTCGCCCAGTGCCGGGGCGGCGTGGACGGTTCGCCGGCGAACACGAAGCCCTCCTCGGTCAGCTCGACGCCCGCGGCCGCGAGACGGTCGACGCCGCCCGCCTCCTCGACGAGCGCCCGCGCCCACGCGAGCCCGTCCTCGCCGAAGCCGCGATTCGGACGCGCGACCCAGTCCGGGTAGCAGCCCTCGAGCACCTCGCGGGCCATGTAGTGGACGTAGAAGACGCGCCGGATCGTCTCGCCCGCGTTCGCCCGCGAGCCGTGCGGCGCCGAGAGCGCGTGGAAGAGCACGTCGCCCGGCTCCAGCTCGAGCGCGACCGCGTTCGGGTGCGCGAACAGCTCCTCCTCCTCGAAGCGCTCGACGTGCGTGCGTCCGACGAGGTGGTGGCCGGGGATCCCGAACAGGCAGCCCGTCTCGAGGTCGGCGACGTCGAGGTAGACGTCGACGTCGAAGTTCGGCACCGGGAACGTGTCCGCGAACGCCGAGGCCGGGTCGTAGTACGGCGGGTCCTGGTGCCACTCGATCGGCACCCCGGAGCCGGGGAGCTTGACGACGATCGAGTCGTTCACGGGCAGGAAGGCGTGGCCGAGACACTGTCCGACCGCGGCCAGGAGCTCCGGTTTCGCGGTCGCCTTCCGGAAGGCCGGGTGGAGGTCCCAGAGGCCGTCGGTGCGGTAGTAGCGGCGCTCGCCGTCGACCTCGCGGAACGAGTGCCCCTCGCCGCGGCCGGCGACCGCCTGCTCCTGCACCTGCGCGGCCGCCGCGCGCAGCTCCTCGATCTCGTCCGGGGCGAAGAGCCCGCGGAGGACGAGGAAGCCGTCACGGTGGAACGCGTCGATCTGGTTGCTGCTCAGCATGTCGATGTCCTCATTCCGACGTGGAGTCCGGGTACCGTAGGCCGATGGATGCGGCGGTGCCAGGGTCGATTCCGTCGTGATCGACACGATTCCGACCGGTTCGCCGATCGAGTTCGGCGTCCACTCGCCGGGGCTGCTGCCCCGCCACGCCGACCGGACGCTGCCGGTCTTCGAGCTGGTCGCCGTCCAGGGAGGCGTGCTGCCGATCGCCGAGGAGGACGAGCGGTTCCGGGTCGGGGCCGGCGAGTGGCTGCTCCTGCGGCCGCAGCGGCGGCACTTCGGGACGGCCGACCTCGCCCCCGACCTCTGGTTCTACTGGGTCTGCTTCTCGGGGTCGGCGCCCGTCGCCGCCCGGTCGGGCACGGTCGCGCGGCCGGGGCGGCTGCGCTCGCTGTTCGAGCAGGCGCTCGCCGACCAGGAGGCCGGCGCGCTCACGCCCACCCGCGCCCGCGCCTTCCTCGCCCTCGTCGTCGAGGAGCTCGCGGGGGCCGGCGCCGAGCCGGGCGCCCGCACGCGGGCCGCCGACAGGCTCGCGGCCCGCGCCGCCGAGCACGTCGCCGCGAACCTCGCCGACCCCTCCCTCTCGACCGCGAGCGTCGCCCGCGCGCTCTACTGCAACCCGGACCATCTCGGGCGCGCCTTCCGGGCCGCCCACGACGAGACGCTCGTCCGCCACATCCACCGGCTGCGCGTCGCGCGGGCGCGCACGCTCTTCCGCTCGACCGACTGGCCGGTGGAGCGCGTCGCGCACGAGACGGGCTTCCGGGACACGCGCTACTTCACGCGCATCTTCCGGCGGCACGCCGGCCTCTCGCCCGGTGCGTTCCGCTCGCTCTACCCCTGGTAACCGACGCCGCGGAGATTAGGAAGAATTCCTTACTAGCCTCCCGCGATCGTGTAAGGTCAGCGGGTCGATGCCGGCGGATCTCTTCGATCGCTACCGCACGCTCTACTCGTCGATCGTCTCCGACTGCGTCGAGGCGCTCGGTCTCGGCCCGCGCTGCCCGCGCGAGGGCCTGCAACCGTTCCACACCGAGCCGCTCGCGGTCGCCGTCGGCCGCGCGTTCCCGTTCCAGGCGCACCGCACCTCCGAGCGGGTCGAGATCGACATGCTCCTCGAGGCGGTCGAGGCGACGCCGCCGGATGCGCTCGTCGTCGTCGCCTGCGACGAGGAGGCCCACGTCGCCCTCTGGGGCGGACTGATGACGACCGCCGTCCTGCGGCGCGGCGGCGTCGGGGCGGTCGTCGACGGCGGCATCCGCGACCTGCACCAGGTGCTCCCGTCGGGCTTCCCGGTCTGGGCGCTCTACCGGTCGCCGTACGACATCCGCGGCCGCGCCGAGATCGTCTCCTACGGCGGCCCGGTCGACTTCCGCGGCGTCCCGGTCGAGCCGGGCGACCTCGTCTTCGCGGACGCGAACGGCGTCGTCGTCGTCCCCGCCGCCCACGAGGTCGCGGTGCTCGAGCTCGCCGAGGAGCGGCTCGGCCGCGAGGTCGAGACCGACCGCGAGCTCGCCTCGGGCGCGAACCCGCGCGACGTGTACGGCCGCCTCGGCGCCTTCTGATGCACTGGTACATCGGCACGTACGAGCGCGCGCAGCCGATCTTCGACCGGACGCGCAGGCACTTCCACCCGATCGAGGAGCTCGTCGAGCTCGAGGTGCAGGCGGACGCGGTCGAGGTCGTGCTCCGCACGTACGGCGACAAGCTCGTCCGCGGCCGCTTCACGTTCCCCGACCCCGAGGTGGTGCGGGTCCAGTGGGCGCTCGGCGGCACGCCCGACGAGCACCTGACGGAGATGCTGGTCGGGCCGCCGAAGCGGCTGCCGGTGAACGTCGTCGAGGACGGCGACGTCGTCCGGATCGACGCCGGCGGCAGCACGCTGACCCTCGAGCGCAGCCCGTGGAAGATCCGCTTCGGCGAGTTCGCCACCGAGCGCTCGGACGGGTCGCTGATCGAGCCGGTCGCGTTCGCCGGCGGCTGGGCGGCGACGAACCTGACCGCCGACCACCGCGTCAGCGTCTACGAGACGTTCGCGCTGCGGCCGCGCGAGCAGTTCTGGGGGATGGGCGAGCGCTTCACCGGCCCGGGCCTGCGCGGCCGGCGCGTCGCGCACTTCATCGACGAACCCGGCGGCACGAACACGACCGACCGCACCTACAAGAGCGTCCCGTTCGTGATCTCGAGCCGCAACTACGGCCTCTTCCTCCACCACGGCGAGGAGGCGGTGTTCGACCTCGGCGGCACCTCGACGCAGTCGGCGAGCATCCTCGTCGACGCCGGCGAGCTCGACCTGTTCGTCCTGCTCGGGACGCCGAAGGAGATCATCCGCCGCTACACCGACCTGACCGGGCGCGCCGAGGTGCCGCCCGAGTGGACGTTCGGCGTCTGGCTCTCCAAGTGCATGTACATGAGCCGCGACGAGGTCGAGACGAACCTCGCGAAGGCGGAGGAGCTCGGGATCCCGATCGACGTGATCGGCCTCGACCCGTGGTGGCTCGCGGCGCGCGAGTTCGCCGTCCACTACTGCGACTTCGTCTGGAACGAGGAGGACTTCGGGCCGATCGAGGAGTTCACGGCCTGGCTGCACGAGCGCGGCGTCAAGCTCTGCCTCTGGGTGAACCCGAACGTGCTCGAGGGGACGGACGCGTTCGTCGAGGAGCGGCTGGTCAGCAAGGGGAAGGTGCGCGAGTCGTGCTTCCCCGTGCGCGGCTTCGTCGACTTCACCGGCGCCGGCGGCGAGTGGTGGGTCGAGGAGATGCAGCGGCTGATGGCGGCCGGAGTCGACGCGTTCAAGCTCGACTACGGCGAGATCGTCCCGGTCGAGGGCCGCTTCGCCGACGGCCGCAGCGGCCGCGAGGCGCACAACCTGTACGGGCTGATGGCGTCGATGACGGCAGCCCGCGCCGGCGTCCCGTTCGTGTACACGCGCTCCGGCACGGCCGGCAGCCAGCGCTACCCGGTGCACTGGCCGGGCGACGCGCAGGCGACGTGGAACGGCCTGGCGGGGAACCTGCGCGGCGGGCTCGCGCTCGCGTGGAGCGGCTTCCAGTACTGGTCGACGGACATCGGCGGCTTCTTCCGCCGCGACGAGTGGCGCTCGGGCGTCCCCGAGGACGACTCGACCCTGAAGCGCCCCGATCCGGAGGTCTTCATCCGCTGGACGCAGTTCGGGATGCTCTGCAGCCACTGCCGCTTCCACGGCATGGTCGGCCGCGAGCCGTGGCTGTACGGCGACGAGGCCGTCGCGGTGACGAAGGCGTTCGTCGAGCTGCGCAGGTCGCTGCTGCCGTACCTGCTCCGCTGCGCGGAGGAGGCGGCACAGACCGGGGTGCCGCTGATGCGGCCGGTCGCGATGGAGTTCCCGGACGACCCCGGCGCGCTGCACGTCGACACCGAGTTCCTGCTCGGCCCCGACCTGCTGGTCGCGCCGGTGCTGACGCCGAGCGGCGACGTCGACCTGTACGTCCCCGAGGGCGGCTGGACCGACCACTTCACCGGCGAGCGCTTCGAGGGGCCGCGCTGGTTCTCGCTCGAGGCCGTCCCGCTCGACCGGCTGCCGCTGCTCGTCCGCGACGGCGCCGACCCCTTCGCCCACGGGTAGCCCGCTCCTAGACTGCGTGCGTGACGCCGGAGGAGCTCGCGGATCTCGCCCACCTGCGCCGCGCGCGCGACCTGATGGATCGCGAGTACGCGCGCCCGCTCGACGTCTCGGCGATCGCCCGCGCCGCGCTGATGTCGCCCGCGCACTTCTCGCGCCGGTTCCGCGCCGCCTACGGCGAGACGCCGTACGCGTATCTGATGACCCGCCGGATCGAGCGCGCGAAGCTGCTGCTCCGCCGCGGCGACCTCTCCGTCACCGAGGTCTGCCTCGCCGTCGGCTGCACCTCGCTCGGCTCCTTCAGCGCGCGCTTCGCCGAGATCGTCGGCGAGACGCCGACCGCCTACCGCGCCCGCGACCATCGCGCGCTCGCCGGCGTTCCCGGCTGCATCGCGCGCGACCTGACGCGGCCCGCGCGCACCGAGCAGGATCGGAGAAGCGCAGCGAGCGACGCGCCCCTAGCCTTGGGCGCATGAACCTCAATCTCTCGACATGCTTCGTCATCGTCCACGACCCGGACGCGGCGCTCGCCTTCTACCGCGACGCGCTCGGGCTCGAGGTGCGCATGGACGTCGCCCGCGACGGCTTCCGCTGGATCACCGTCGGGGCGCCGTCCCAGCCCGAGGTCGGCATCGTCCTCACGAACTACCTGAACGGGAGCCCGGCCGACCAGGACGCGGTCGCGTCGCTCGTCGCCAAGGGCGCGCTGAACGGCGTCCACTTCCGCAGCGACGACCTCGACGCCGCCTTCGCGAGAGCGCAGGCCGCGAACGCGGAGGTCGTGTCGGAGCCGACCGACCAGCCTTGGGGCACGCGCGACTTCGCCGTCCGCGACCCGGCCGGCAACCTCATCCGCGTCGACCAGCCGCCCGCGTCATGAGCCCGAAGAAGCGATCGGACGGCTTCACCGCCGAGGAGAAGGCCGCGATGAAGGAGTACGCGGCGGAGCGGAAGAAGGGCGAGACGGGCGAGCCCGACGTGCTCGCGGCGATCGCGAAGATGCCCGAGCCGGATCGCTCGCTCGCGACGCGGATCCACGAGCTCGTCAGGACGGCCGCGCCCGAGCTGGCGCCCAGGACCTGGTACGGGATGCCCGCCTACGCGAAGGACGGGAAGGTCGTCTGCTTCTTCCAGAACGCGAGCAAGTTCAAGGCGCGGTACGCGACGCTCGGCTTCAGCGACAACGCGAACCTCGACGACGGCGCGATGTGGCCGACCTCGTTCGCGCTCGCGGAGCTGACGCCGGCGGTCGAGAAGAAGATCGTCGCGCTCGTGAAGCACGCCGTGCGTTGATCCCGTCCGCGTACGGCTCGCTGCTGCGAGACCGCCGGGCCCGGCGCCTCCTGTCCGGGCTCGGCGTCTCGTCGCTCGGCGACGGGATGAGCGTCGTCACGATCGCGTGGCTCGCCGTGCGGATCGCGCCGGCGGGCCGGCTCGGGCTCTACGTCGGGCTCGCGGTCGCGGCGTACACGCTGCCGGGGGCGGCCGGCGCGCTCGCGCTCGGGCGCTGGCTGCGGCGCCGGCCGGCGCGCGCGCTCGTGCTCGCGCACTGCCTGCTGCGCGCCGCGTTCCTCGGCGCGGTCGTCGCGCTCGAGGCGGCGGGCGCGCTCTCCGCGGCGGCCTACGTCGCGCTGCTCGCGGGCTCGTCGCTGCTCGCGAGCTGGGGGAACGCGGGCCAGTACACGATGCTGGCCGAGATCGGAGGCGAGGAGGGCCGGCTCGCCGCGAACTCGCTCTCCGCCGCGCAGGTCTGGCTCGCGACGATCCTCGGGCCGGCCGCGGCCGGGCTGCTGCTCGCGCGGGTCGCGCCGGGCTGGCTGCTCGCGTTCGACGCCGCGTCGTTCGCGTTCCTCGGCCTGCAGGCGCAGCGCGCGCACATGGGCGCGGCGGAGGCGGAGGGGCCGGTCGACACGGAGGCGGCGGAGTCGGGCTTCCGGCTGCTGCGGCGGCACGACCTGCTCGGGCTGATCGCGCTGACGTGGCTGTTCTTCTTCCTCTACGGGCCGGTCGAGGACGCGCTGCCGGTCTACGTCGCGCACGACCTGCACGCGCACGCGCGGCTGCTCGGGCTGTACTGGACGAGCTTCGGCGTCGGCGCGCTCGCCTCGACGCTGCTGACGGGCGCGCTGCGCGGACACGCGTCGCGACGCGTCGTGCTGCTGATCGTCGCCGGCTGGGGCGCTTGCCTCGTGCCGTTCGCGTTCGCGCCGGTCGGCGTCACCGTCGCGTGCTTCGCCGTGGGCGGCCTGATCTACGGGCCGTTCGTGCCGCTGACGTACGCGCTCTTCCAGTCGATCACGACGACGGCGAACCTCCCGAGCGTGCTCGCCGCGCGGAGCGCCGCGCTGATCGTCTCGACCCCGCTCGGCACGGCGGTCGGCGGTCCGCTCGTCGCCGGTCTCGGCGCCGGCTGGACGCTGACCGCGTCCGGCGCCGCGACGGTGCTGCTCGCGGCGGTCGCCGCGCCGGTCTGGCAGCGCGGTCGCGCGCCGGCCGGGCAGCCGTCCTAGCCGCGGCTCCCCGGTGCGACGGGCGAAAGGGGCTCGACGTCGCTTGCGTGCTCCGCGGATCCGTCGAGCGAGGCGACGAACCCTGCAGCTGCGTCCGCTACGCCGAGAGCGCCGCCTCGCGCCGGGAATGCTGCAGCGACGCCGCCGCGAGGCTGCGCGCCTCGGCCGCCTCGCGCAGCACGAACGGATGGCCGCGCTCCGCGACGGTCGCCGCGAGCTCGAGCACTCGCCGCGACAGGTCGCCGCTGCGCAAGCGCAGCCGGTCGGCGGCGTCCCGTTCGGCCTGCTCGAAGGCCCGCTCGTCCTCCTCGACCAGCGCCAGCAGCTCGGCCCGCAGCTCGTCGGCCTCCGCCGCGACGGCCTCCATGTCGTCGGCGAGCGCGCTGAACGGCTCGCTCGCCGCGGTCTGGCGCGCCGCCTTCGCGACCAGGCTCGCGGCGAGCACCGCCGGCACGGCGTAGGCGCCCGGGGTCGGCGCGAGCGACGCCAGCTCCTCCGCGTACTCCCGCAGCGTCAGGTCAGCCGAGCTCCGCACGCACCCTCCCGAGCGCCCGCTCGCGCGTCGGCTCGGCTTCCGCCCGCAGCCTGCGCACGGCGTCGGCGCGCTCCTGCCGGAACGCCTCGTCCCGGAGCGAGCCGAGGTTGATCTCCACGTTCAGCGCTCCGCCCTCCAACGCGCCCGCCGCCAGCAGCGCCGCCACGCCGGCGTCCGAGACCGCGTTCGGGTTTCCCCGCTCCGCGACCTCCGCGGCCAGCGCGAGGACGCGCCCCGCCGCCTCGCACACGGCGAGCGGCGGCTCGACCGCGCCCCGGTAGGCCGCCTGGATCGCCGCGCTCCGCGCCGTCTTCTCCTCCGGGCTCTCCTTGGGGAGCCGGAAGGCGGCCATCACCTGCTCGAACGCGGCCGCGTCCGCGTCGACCAGCCGCTCCAGCTGGCGCCGCAGCTCGTCCGCCTCGGCGGCGAGCTCGTCCAGGCCGCCCGTGTTCCGCGCCACCATCCCGACCAGGCCGGCCGCGAGCGCCCCGGCCAGCGCCGACGCGCAGCCGCCGCCCGGTGTCGCCGCGCCCGAGCTCAGCTCCGCCAGGAAGCCCTCGACGGTCGTCTCGCGATAGCTCATCCGTCCTCCTCCGGAAGCAGGTGGTACTCGATCACCTTCGCCGGCTCGAGGCCCGCGACCTGCAGGTACCAGCCGGCCGTGTCCACGAGCGCGTCGAGCGGAGCCAGGCCGACCAGCTCGCAGTCGCGCACCGGGACGCCGTAGCGCGCCGCCTCGGTGCGGACGAGCTCGAGCGCCCGGTGGATCGGCGTGCGCCGGTGGTCGACGAGGTTCATCGAGACCTGGACGACGCCGCGGTCGGCGACCTCGAGGCCCATCGCCTTCACGAAGCGCAGGCCGCCGCTCGAGTGCCGTACCGCCGCCGCGACCGCCTTCGCGACGGCGAGGTCGCCGGTGCCGAGGTTGACGTTGAACGCGACGAGCGGCATCCGCGCGCCGACCGCGGTCGCGCCCGCGCGCGCGTTGAACGCCTGCGGGCCCGCGTCGGCCGTCCACTCCGGCTCCTGCAGCCGCGCCGCGAGCCCCTCGTACTCGCCGCGGCGCACGTCCGCGAGGTTCCGGCGCCCCTCGCTCGTGCACGCCTCCTCGTAGAAGAAGACCGGGATCCCGTGCCGTTCCGCGAAGGCCGTCCCGAAGCGGCGCGCGACCGCGACCGCGTCCGCCATCTCGAGGCCGCGGATCGGGACGAACGGCACGACGTCGACGGCGCCCAGCCGAGGATGGCTGCCCTTGTGCGCGCGCATGTCGATCAGCTCGACCGCCCGCGCGCACAGCGCCGTCGCGCACTCCTCGACCGCGGCCGGCGCGCCGAGGAAGGTGCAGTCGGCGCGGTTGTGGTCGGCGTCCTGCGAGAGGTCGAGCACCCTGACCGGGAAGCGCGCGAGGACGAGCTCGAGCTCGCGCCGGAACGCCGGGTCGCGCCCCTCGCTGAAGTTCGGGACGCACTGCAGGATCTGGCCCACCGTCGGAGCGTCGCCGCCCGCGCGCCGGACTGCATCGGGAGCGGCCCCGAGCGCCGGGGCGTGAAATCACGTAGCGAGTCGGGCGAAGCGCTCGCCGACCGTGCGCGCCCGCTCGGTCGACGCGGGCGCCTCCGCGGCCGTCGCCGCGCGCAGACCGGCGACCGACTCGCCGGCCGCCTCCGCCTCCTCGGGCGCGAGGTCGAGCCAGTGGTCGACGATCCGCTCGTCGACCTCGAGGTGGAACTGCAGCCCCCACGCGCGGTCGCCGACCCGGAACGCCTGGACGCCGAGCGGCCCGCGCGCGAGCACGGCCGCCCCGTCCGGCGGACGGAGCCCGTAGCGGTGCCACTGGAAGCCGGCGAACCGCGGCGGCAGCCCGCCGAGGAGCGGGTCGGCGGCCGCCTCCGCCGTCAGCTCCAGCTCGCGCCAGCCGAGGTCGAGCTCGCCGAGGAAGGGCGACTCGCCGCCGCTCGCCTGCGCGAGCAGCTGCGCGCCGAGGCAGAGGCCGAGCACCGGCACGTCGTGCTCGAGCGCCGCGCCGACGAGACGGCGCTCCTCGGCGATCCACGGCACCCGGCCGTCGTCGTCCGGGTTCGCGACGCCGCCGAGGACGACGAGGCCGTCGTAGCCGCGCACGTCCGGCGCGGCCGGAACCTCGGGCGCGTGCCAGACGTCGAGCTCGTTCCCGGCCTCGCGGAGCGGCGCCTCGAACGCCCCGATCGGGCCGCCGCGGCCGTTCTGGGCGACGAGGATCCGCGCCATCAGCGCTCCCAGGCGACGACGAGCCGCTCGGGGCGGCGGAACGCGAAGCCGGCCGGCGCCGGCGCCTCGACCAGCCGCAGGCCGGGCAGCCGCGCGAGCAGCTCGCCGACCGCGAGCGCTCCCTGCAGCCGCGCCAGGTTGAAGCCGAGGCAGTGGTGGACGCCGAAGCTGAAGCCGAGGTGGCGGCGCGCGTTCTCGCGGCGGACGTCGAAGCGCTCGGGCTCCGGGAACGTCTCGGGGTCGCGGTTCGCGGCCGGGACGGCGACGCCGACGAACTCGCCGCGCGGGATCGCGACCCCGCCGAGCACGAGGTCGCGGAGCGCCCAGCGCTCGACGAACGAGACCGGCGGGATCAGCCGGATCGCCTCCTCGACCGCGTTCTCGCGCAGCTCCGGCTCGGCGGCGACCGCGGCGAGCTGCTCGGGCGCGCCGAGGAGGAGCAGCACCGTGTTGACGACGAGCGACTGCACCGTCTCGACGGCGCCGAAGAGGATCACGCGCAGCTGGGCGACGAGCTCGCCGTCGTCGAGCCCGCGCTGCGGGTCGTTCGCGACCGCCGACGTGACGGACGCGTCCGGTGCGGCGCGCACGCGGGCGAGCTCGGCGTGCAGGATCGCGTCCAGCTCCGCGCGGGCCGCGTCGGCGAGGCGCTGCGGCTCCGGGTCGCCGTCGTAGGTCATCGCGCCGGCGAACGCGTCGTAGAGGCGGCCGATCTTCGGGACGTCGTCGAGCGAGAGCCCGAGCACGTCGCCGGCGACGCCGATCGCGAACGGGAGCGCGAACTCGCCCGCGAGCTCGCACCCTCCGCGCGGCGCGAGCCCGGCGAGCAGGAGGTCGAGCCGCGCGGCGACCGGCGCCTCGAAGCGCTCGCGGACGGCCCGCATCCGGAACGGCGCGTCGAACGGCGCCCGCTGCGCGTCGTGCGCGTCGCCGTCGCTCGTCAGCATCATCGTCCCGAGCGAGGCGCGGACGAGGTTCGCCTCCGAGCGGACGGTGAAGTCGTCGCGGCGCGACAGCACCTCGCGGGCGAGCGCGTACGAGGTGACGAGCCAGCCGCCGAGGACCGGCACCCACGAGACCGGCTCGCGCTCGCGCAGCCGCTCGAGCGCGGCGAGCCGCGCCTGCTCCTCGAGGTCGGCGAACTCGATCGCGGCGCCGAGCGGGAACGCCGCGCGGCGCGCCCGGTCGACGGCCTCCGGGATCTCGGGCTGGGGGACGAGTGCGGTGTCGGCCGGCGCTACCAGCCGGAGCCCTCGTCGAGCCAGATCGGCCGGTCGGCCGGGACGACGGCGTCCGCCTGCATCCCGCCGAAGCGGCCTCGGTAGAAGACGAGCGGCTCGCCGCCGCCGTGCTCGATCTCGTCCACCTCGCCGACGACGAGGTCGTGGTCGCCTGCGGTCGTCGTCCCGACGACGCGGCAGGCGAGGATCGCCGCCGCGCCGGTGACCGCGAGGTTGCCGTGGTAGCGGCGCCCGACGTGCCGCTCCGGGAACGGGGCGCCGCGCTCGGCGAAGTCCAGCGCGACCTCGGCCTGGCCCCGGTGCAGCACGCTGACCGTGAAGCGGCCGCTCTGCGCGGTCGCGTGGAGCGTGCGCGAGCCGTGCGCGAGCGAGACGAGGACGAGCAGCGGGTCGAGCGACACCGACGTGAACGAGTTGAGCGTCATCCCGGCGGGCCGGCCGTCGAGCTCGGCGATCACGACCGTGACGCCGGTCGCGAACTCGCCGACGCAGTCGCGGAAGACGAGCGGCGGTATCGCGGACGCGCTCATTCCGGATATTGTATCCAGTCGAGGTGAGCGAGACGAGTCCCCGCCCCCTGATCGGGATCAGCGCCTACTGGCGGCCGGTCGACTTCGGCCCCTGGCGCGGCTTCCCGGTCTCGCTGGTGCCGCAGGGCTACGTCGAGGGCGTGCGCGAGGCGGGCGGCCTGCCCTTCCTCGTCCCGCCGATCCCGGAGGTCGCGGCCGAGCCGGCGCTCGCGCTCGACCGCCTCGACGGGCTCCTGCTCACCGGCGGCGAGGATCTCGACCCGGCGCTGTACGGCGCCGAGCGCCATCCGGCGACGGGGGCCGCGAACGAGGCGCGCGACCGGGCCGAGCTCGCGCTCCTGCAGGCGGCGCTCGAGCGCGACCTGCCCGTCCTCGCCGTCTGCCGCGGCGCGCAGCTCCTGAACGTCGCCTACGGCGGCGACCTCGTCCAGCACCTGGAGGAGCCGGGCGAGCACCTGCCGCAGCCGGGCACCTGGGGCCGCCATCCGGTCCGCGTGCGCGGCGGCAGGCTCGCCGAGCTCGCCGGCGAGGAGGTGGCGACGGTCGCCTCGCAGCACCACCAGACGTTCGGGCGGATCGGCGACGGGCTCGTCGTCACCGCCGAGGCGCCCGACGGCCTCGCGGAGGCGCTCGAGGACCCGAGCCGGAGCTTCGCGCTTGGCGTCCTCTGGCACCCGGAGGAGCACGCCCGCGACGGCGGCGCGCCGCTCTTCCGCGGCCTCGTCGAGGCGGCGCGCGCATACGCCGCCGCGCGCGGCGGCTAGGCGGGCTCGACCTCGATCTCGATCCGGCCGTCGGCGACGCGGACCGGGTACGTCTTGACCGGGTCGGTCGCCGGGCCCGAGAGCGCGGCGCCGGTGCGGAGGTCGAACTCGGAGC
>DASSNM010000041.1:0-24840 GCA_035688025.1 Gaiellaceae bacterium
GACGAGATCCACTCGCCGCCCGACTTGATCACGTCCTTCGAGCGGTCCTTGATCTGGATGAAGCCGCGCGGGTGGATCGAGACGATGTCGCCGGTCCGGAACCAGCCGTCGTCCGTCCAGCGGGCCGCGGACTCCGGCGCCTCGTAGTAGCTCGCCGCGACCCACGGGCCGCGGACCTCGAGCTCGCCCATCGCCTCGCCGTCCCACGGGATCTCGTCGTCGCCGACGCGGGCGCGGATCTCGACGAACGGCAGCGGCAGGCCGGCCATCGCCTGGAAGTCCCAGCGCGTGTCGTCGTCCGCGTCGGCCAGCTCGTACGGGAGCGCGGCCGTCGACGCGACCGGCGAGGTCTCCGTCATGCCCCAGCCCTGGACGATCCTGATCCCGTGCCGGGACTCGTAGCCGGCGATCATCGCCCGCGGCACCGCCGAGCCGCCCACGAGCATCGCCTTCAGGCTCGAGAGGTCCCACCGGCCCGGGTTCGCGTCGAGCAGCTGCAGGATCCCCATCCAGATCGTCGGCACGCCCGCCGCCCACGCGACCTGCTCCTGCGCCATGTTGTCGAGCAGGCTCTCCGGGTCGAGGTGCGGCCCGGGGTAGACGAGCTTCGAGCCCTGCATCGTCGCCAGGTACGGGTAGCCCCACGCGTTCGCGTGGAACATCGGCACGACCGGCATGATCGTGTCGTTCAGGGCGACGGCGAGCCCGAGCGGGTTGTTCGCGCCGACGCCGAACGCGTGCAGGACGGACGACCGGTGCGAGTAGACGACGCCCTTCGGCATCCCGGTCGTGCCGCTCGTGTAGCACATCGCCGCCGCCTCGTTCTCGTCGATGCCCGGGTCGCGCCAGTCGTCCGGGTCGGCGGTCGCGAGCAGCTCCTCGTAGGAGTCCTCGACGACGTAGATCTGCTCGATCTTCGTCCGGTCGCGGAACTGGTCGAGCAGCGGCAGCAGCGCGCGGTCGACGATCACCGCCCTGTCGCCGGCGTGGTCGGCGATGTAGGCGAGGTCGTTCGGGTGCAGGCGCAGGTTGAGCGTGTGCAGGACGAAGCCGCCGCACGGGATGCCGAAGTACGCCTCGTGGTGCTGCGCGTGGTTCCAGCAGAGGGTCGCGACGCGGTCGCCGCGCTCGAGCCCCGACTTCGCGAGCGCCGCGGCGAGCTGCCGGGCGCGGCGCATCGTCTCGCGGTAGGTCGTGCGGTGGAAGCTCTTGTCGGGCCGCCGCGAGACGATCTCGCCGTCGCCGAAGAAGGTCTCCGCGCGCCGCAGCAGATGCGTGAGCGTCAGCGGGAAGTCCATCATCAGGCCGTCCACGGGGGTGCTCCTTCCTGGGCGAGTGGCTACGCGGGGATCGCGACGCCAAGGATGGCGTCCGCGACCTCGGCGCGCAACTGCGCAGGCCGCTTGCCGAAGCCCTCCAGCCACAGCGCCCGCTTGTAGAAGCGGTGGAGCGGATGCTCCCAGGTGAAGCCGGTGCCGCCGTGCACCTGGATCGAGCGCTCGCACGCGGCGACCGCCGCCTCGGTCGCGAACGCCTTCGCCGCCGCGGCCGCGACGGCCGCCTGCGCGTCGTCGTTCGCGATGCACCACGCCGCCCAGTAGGCGAGGGAGCGCGCCAGCTCGACGTCCGTGTACGTGTCCGCGAGCGGGTGCGAGACCGCCTGGTAGGCGCCGATCGGCTTGCCGAACTGCGTCCGCGTCGAGGCGTGCTGGATCCCGAGCTCGAGCGCGCGCTGCGCGATGCCGACCGCCTCGGCCGCGGCGCCGGCGCGGAAGCGCGGCGTCTCGTCGGCGGCCTGCGCGAGCCGGTGGAGGGGCCGCGTCGGGTCGACCGTCACGATCGTCCCGCCCGGGCCGAACGCGTCCTTCAGGCCGGTCACGTGGGCGAGGTAGGGGCCGGGGTAGAGCGCGTAGCCCATCTCCTCGAGCAGGAGCGCCTCCTCGACGAAGCCGAGCTCGGCCGCGGCGACGTCGAGCCAGCCGAGCTCCTCGAGCTCCGACCAGCGGTCGTCCTGCCCTTCCCAGTCGCGGTCGAGCGGGTAGCGCACCGAGAGCCAGGCGCGGGCCTGCTCCTTCAGCTCCTGCTGGATCTCGTTCAGCGTGAAGTCCATCAGCGCGACCTCGGGAGTCCGAGGACGCGCTCGGCGACGATGTTCCGCAGCACCTCGGAGGTGCCGGCCTCGATCGTGTTGCCGCGGCTGCGCAGCTGCTGGTGGTGCCACCAGCCGTCGTCGAGGATCCCCTCCGCGCCGCGCACCTCGCGCGCCAGCTTCGTCATCCGCTGGTTCGCCTCCGACCAGCGCAGCTTCACGCCCGAGCCCTCCGGGCCCGGGATGCCGGTGCGCTGGTAGGTGCCGAGCGCGCGGTAGTTCGTGTAGCGGAGCGCCTGCAGCTCGATCCACTCGAGCGCGATGCGCTCGCGCAGAGCCGTGTCGCCGTCCAGGTGCTCGCGCGCCGTGTCGAGCAGGCGCTTGACGCTGCCGTCGAGCGTCGCCGTGAGCGCGAAGCCGAGCGTGCCGCGCTCGTGCAGGAGCGTCGTCATCGCGACGTTCCAGCCGTCGCCCTCGTCGCCGAGCCGGTTCTCGACCGGCACCTCGACGTCCGAGAAGAAGATCTCGTTGAACTCCGCCTCGCCGGTGATCTGGCGCAGCGGCCGCACCTCGACTCCGGGCGCGTGCATGTCGACGATCAGGTACGTGAGGTTGCGGTAGCGCGGCTCGTCCGGGAACTGCTGGGTGACGAGGATGCAGAAGTCGGCGATGTGCGCGAACGACGACCAGACCTTCTGGCCGTTGACGACGTAGACGTCGCCCCTGCGCTCGGCGCGGGTGCGGGCGGCCGCGAGGTCGGAGCCCGCGTCCGGCTCCGAGAAGCCCTGGCACCAGATCTCCTCGGCGGAGAGCAGCGGCTCCAGGTAGCGAGACTTCTGCTCGTCGGTGCCGTGCGCGATGATCGTCGGCCCGGCCATCCCGAGCCCGATCACGCCGATGTGCGGCGGCGCCTGGGCGGCGGCCATCTCCTCGTAGAGGATCGCCTGGAAGCTGTAGGGCGCGCCCGCGCCGCCGAACTCCTTCGGCCAGGTCAGGCCCGCGTAGCCCGCCTCGTGGAGCTTGCGGCTCCACTCGCGCATGAACGGGTCGTCGAAGCGCTGCGCGCCGCCGCGGCTGCCGCGCTTCTCCTCGGGCAGGTTCGCGTCGATCCAGGCGCGCAGCCCGGCGCGGAACTCGGCCTCTTCGGGCGTGTCGCGCAGGTCCACGGCGCGAGCCTACCCGATCTTTGACTGACGGTTCAATCCGTCAGGGCAGGGTCGCGAACAGCCGCCGCCGCAGCGTCCTCGGGTCGAGCTCCCAGATCCGTCGCCGCGGAACCGTCTGCGCGACCCAGACGCGGTCGTCGCCCCAGGTGAGCCCGGCCGCGGCCCGGCCGGGGAGCTCGGCCCGCGCGACGACGCGCAGCCGCGCCGGGTCGACCTTCAGCAGCGTCGGCCTGCGGTCGTGGAGCCGCAGCACCCAGACGAAGCCGCCGCCGACGGCCGCGAGCTGCGCTCCCGGGAGCCGCAGCTCCCCGCGCCGCGCTCCGCTCGCGGCGTCGAGCGCGACCAGGCGTCCGCCGCCGGGGAGCCAGACGCGGCCGAGGCCGACCGCGGGCGGCGCCTGCGCGCTCGGCACGCGGGCGAGCTGCACGACCGAGCCGGTCGCGCCGTAGCGGAGCACCCAGCCGGCGGTCGTCACGGCGAAGAGGCCGGAGACGAGGCCCGAGTCGTCGGCGGCGAGGAATGCGACGTCCCTCGGCACCGCGATGCGGCGCAGGCGGCGGGTCGCCGCGTCGATGCGGACGAGCTCCTCGTTCCCGCGACCGCCGGCGAGCGTCCACGCGGCGCGTCCGTCGGAGGCGATCGCGAAGACGGGCCGGTGCGGCAGGACGAGCGGCGTCCGGCCGAACCCGGCGCCGAACGGGATCCGCGTCACCGCGCCCGCGCCGAAGCCGTTGCGGACGCTCGTCGCCCAGACGTTCCCGTCGGTGAGCGCGAGCCCCGTCGCGTACGCGTAGCGCGTGCCGGCGACGTGCACGATCCGGCCGCTGCGCGCGTCGAGCTCGATCACGCCGTCGCCGTTCGCGACCCAGACGCGGCCCGCGGTCGCGGCGACCGCGAGCGGCTCGCCGCCGGCCCGGGCGACGGGCGCGGCGGCGAGCGCGAGCAGGGCGACGAGAGCGAGGCGGCGCATCGCCGTATATACGGCGCAGGACGCCCGATCGTTCCCTCAGCCGCGACGGAGGAGCGCGCGCAGGTCGGCCGGCTCGCCCAGGTGCGCGAGCTTCTCCGGGTTCACGACCGACTTCACCCCCTGCACGAGGCCGTCCGCGATCTCGAGGGCGAGCACCGCGGCGACCCTGCCCTCCGCGTCGCGCGCGACCGCTCCCGGCTGCCCGTTCACGAGCACCGGCTCGAGCGTCGCCCGCACGCGCCGGCCCTGGCGGGAGAAGCCGAGGAGCGCCTTGACCGCGCGGTCGCGGCCGAACAGCGGCTGCGGGAGCGCCGGCGCGCGGCCGCCGCCGTCGCCGGTGACGACGACGTCGGGCGCGAGCACGGCGACGAGCTCCGCCGCGTCGCCGCGCTCGAACGCGGCGAAGAACCGGGCCGCGACCTCGTTCCGCTCCGTCCGCGAGACCTCGTACCGCGGCTTCCGCTCCTCGACGTGACGCCGCGCCCGGGTCGCGAGCTGGCGGCAGCTCTCCTCGCTGCGGCCGAGGATCTCGCCGATCTCCGCGTACCCGTAGTCGAAGACCTCCCGCAGGACGAAGACCGCCCGCTCGAGCGGCGAGAGCGTCTCCAGCAGGACGAGGAACGCGAGCGAGAGCGAGTCGGCGAGCTCCGCCGCCTGCGCCGGCCCCGGCGACGGGTCGACGAGGAGCGGCTCCGGCAGCCACGGGCCGACGTACTGCTCGCGCCGCCGCCGCGCGGAGCGGAGCTGGTCGACCGCGAGCCGCGTCGCGACCGAGGTCAGCCACGCCCGGCGCGACTCGATCTCGACGCCCTCCGCCCGCGCCCGCTGCTCGCGGAGGAGCGCCTCCTGCACGACGTCCTCCGCCTCGGCGACGCTGCCGAGCATCCGGTAGGCGATCGAGAAGAGGAGCGGGCGGAGGTCGTCGCGCTCGCTCACGCGGCCAGCCCCTCCCAGGCGCCGTCCTCCGAGAGACCGTGGCGGAAGCCCTCCCGCCAGCTCGGCCAGCGCGGCGTCCAGCCGAGCGCCCGCTTCGCCTCCGCGTTCGAGAGGCCGGGGATCCGCGTCGACATGGCGACGATCGCGTCGCCGGCGACGAGCCGCGCGAGCCAGACCGGGAGTCGCCGGGGCGGCGGCGCGCCGACCGCCGCGGCGAGGCACGGCAGCCACTCCGAGGAGGGGGCGGGCTCGTCGTCGACGATGTCGAACGTCCCGGTCACGTCGCTCTCGATCGCGGCGAGCGTGGCGCTCGCGACGTCGTCGATGTGGACGAACGACATCCTGCCGGAGCCGTCCCCGATCACCGGGAACATCCGCCTGCGGACGGCCGCCACCTGCTCGCCGTCCGCCGCGAGCGAGGTGCCGGGCCCGTAGAAGCCGCCGTAGCGGAGGACGACGCCCTCGAGCCCGTCCGCCGCGGACACCGCCCGTTCGAGGTGGCGCATCGCCTCGACCGTCGAACGGAGGCTCGCCGGCGGGTCGGGCATCGTCACGCTGAAGAAGCTCTGCGCGACGAAGCGGCGCGCGCCGACGCGGGCCGCCGCCTCGAGCAGGATGTCCGTGCCGCGCGTGCGCAGCTCGTTCGTCGCCGCGAACGTCTCGTCGAACCTGCGCCAGTTCAGGTCGCCGGAGAGCGCCGTCAGCTGGTGGACGACCACCTCCGGCCCCGCCGCCGCGACGGCGTCGCGCACCGCGTCGGCGTCGAGCGCGTCGAGCACCGCCGGCGTCGCGCCCTGCTCGGCGAGCGCCGCCGCCTTCGCGGGCGTCCGCGTCGTCGCCGTCACCTCGTGGCCGTGCTGGACGAGCAGCGGCACGAGCCGCCGTCCGACGGCGCCGGTGCCGCCTGCCAGGAACACACGCATCTCCGTCTCCTTTCGGTTGCTCGTCCCCTGGACGAGACCGAAGGGCGATTCGTGACATGCCCGCGCGGCCGCGCGGTCAGACCTCGACGAGCGGCAGCTCCGCGAGCCGGATCTTCTTCAGGATCTTCCGCGGGTCGTGGCCGACGTCCTCGGCGTCCGTGCGGACGAGCTTCTTGCGGAAGACCTCCTCCGGCTCGACGGCCGCCGACTCGGGCAGCAGGTCGGTGCGGACGAAGTACGCGTTGACGCCGAGCGAGTCGCAGCCGAGCAGCCCGTAGCCCTTCTCCCGCCCGAGCGCGTGGAGCGCGCCGAGGCTGGCGCCGAAGTAGCCCTTCGGGGTCTCGGCGCCCATCGCGCCGTACGGGACGACGACGCGCTGCTCGCCGAAGTAGGCGTTGTACTCGACGACGACCACCCGCGGCCGCGCCTCGACCGCCCGCCACAGCCAGTAGTCGTAGCTGTCGATGTCGATGCTGAGCAGGTCCGGCTCGCCCGGAAGCCGCGCGATCAGCTCGTTCACGTTCTCCGGCGTCACCTCGGCCTCGGCGACGAGCACGTCCGGCCGCTTGAGGAAGGCCCGCTGCACCGCCTTCACCGCGCCCGGCGACGCGTCGACGAAGAGTCCGCTCCAGCCGAAGCGGTCGGCGAGGAGGCGCGACTGGCCGCCCGACCGGCCGCAGCCGACGTCGACGAAGCGGCGGGAGTCGACCCCGGCGAGCTGGAGCACCTCGAGGAGCGCCCGCTCGCGGTCGAGCTGGTCGGTGAGGATCGCGCGCCGGCCGGGCACCGCGAGGTCGGAGAAGCGGGCCGCGCTCAGCTCCTCGACGAGCGTGTCGACGCTCCGCCGCAGGGTCGCGACCTGCTTCCAGAGATCCTTGACCGAGGCGCCGACGTCGCGCAGGTCCCCGGCCAGCGCGACGGCCGGGTCCAGCTCGCGCTCGCTCGCCTGCTCCCTCACGTCCCGAGACTCTAGAGCGTGAGGACGAGCTTGCCCCGCACGTGGCCGTCCTCGAGCAGCTCGTGCGCGGCGGCCGCCTGCTCGAGCGGGAACGACTGCTGGACGTGCGGACGCACGCGGCCGTCGTCGATCAGCCGCGCGAGCGACTCGAGCTGGACGCCGTCCGGGCGGACGTAGTGGTACAGGTGTCCCGAGGCTTCCCGGCCGGGAAGATCGGCGCCTGGGCCGGGCTGGACGATCGAGACGACGCGGTCGGCGATCCGCTTCGTCGCCGCGAGCGAGTCGCCGCCGAGCGGGTCGAGCGCGCAGTCGACGTGGTCGGGCAGCTCGCCGGAGCGGTAGTCGAGGAACTCGGCGCCGAGGCCGCGGACGAAGCCCTCGTTCGCCGCGCTCGCCGTGCCGACGACGCGGGCGCCGAGCGCGACCGCGATCTGGGCGGCGAAGTGGCCGACGCCGCCGGCCGCGGCGTGCACGAGCACGGTCTCGCCCTCGGCCACCTGGAGCCTGTCGACGAGGCACTGCCACGCGGTCAGCGCGGCGAGCGGCACCGCGGCGGCGCGCTCCCAGTCGAGCGTCTCGGGCTTCGCGGCGACGAACTCCTGCGGCACCACGACCTGCTCGCAGTAGGTGCCCTCGCCGACGAAGTGCTTGCGGCAGTACGCGTAGACCTCGTCGCCGGGCCGCACGCGCGTCACCGACGGGCCGACCTCCTCGACGACGCCGGCCGCGTCCCAGCCGAGGACGAGCGGGAAGACGTGCGGGAAGCGCTGCTCCTGCCGGCCCTCGCGCGTCTTCCAGTCGACCGGGTTCAGCCCGGCGGCGCGGATCCGAATGCGGACGCCGTCCGGGAGCAGGCGCGGCGCGGGCAGCTCGCCGACCCGGATCTTGTCGCGGCCCCCGAACTCCTCCACGTACGCGGCCCTCATGCCAGGAGGCTTCCGTCCAGCTCGCGCACCGAAACGCCGCCGCAGAGCGCGAGCGTGAGGTCGACCTCGGCCAGCAGCTGGCGGATCGCCGCCTCGACGCCCGCGGCGCCGCCGACCGCGAGCGCGTATGCGTACAGCCGGCCGATCAGCACCGCGTCCGCGCCGAGCGCGAGCGCCTTGACCACGTCCGCGCCGCGGCGGACGCCGCCGTCGACGAGGAGCGGATAGTCGGGCCCGAGGGCCTCGCGCACCTCGACGAGCGCGTCGAGCGCGGCGACCGCGCCGTCCACCTGGCGGCCGCCGTGGTTCGAGACGACGATCCCGTCGACGCCGTGCTCGCGGGCGAGGAGCGCGTCGTCGCCGCGCAGGATCCCCTTCACGAGCAGCGGCAGCGTCGTCTGCTCGCGCATCCAGTCGAGGTCGTCCCAGGTGAGGCCGAGGTTCGGGAAGGTCGAGAGCATCGTCGCCGCGGCCGTGAGCATGTCCTCCTCGGGCGGCTCGTCGAGCTTCGCCCGGAAGACGGGGTCGCTGAAGAACTGGGCGCAGCCCTCGCCGCGGATGAACGGCAGGTACGCGTGCCGCAGGTCGCGCGGCCGCCAGCCGAGCGTGGGGGTGTCGAGCGTGACCACGATCGCCGCGTAGCCGGCGGCTTCGGCGCGGCGGACGAAGCTCGCGGCGACGTCGCGGTCGTTGATCCAGTAGAGCTGGAACCAGCGCGGCGCGTCCCCGGCCGCCTCGGCGACGTCCTCGATCGTCGAGGAGGCCGCGCTCGAGAGGACGAACGGGACGCCGGCCGCGGCGGCGCCGCGCGCGGCGCCGACCTCCGCGGACTCGTGGGCGATCGAGAGGACGCCGACCGGGCCGAGGAAGAAGGGGGAGGGCGAGCGTGTCCCGAGCACGTTCACCGAGAGGTCGCGCCGCGTGTTGCCGGCGAGCATCCGCGGCCGCAGCCGCCGCCGCTCGAAGGCGTCGAGGTTCGCGCGCATCGTCGCCTCGCCGCCGGCGCCGCCCGCGATGTAGCCGAACGCGCCCGGGTCGAGCACCGCCTCCGCGGCGCGCTCCCAGTCCGCCGCCTCGACCGGCCACTCCGCCTGTCCCGCGATGTAGATCGCGTTCTGGATCAGCGAGCCCTCGAAGGCGTTCACGGCCCGATCATCTCGCAGTCGACCCGCGTCGCGAAGCGGTGAGTCGCGCGCCGCAGGTCCGACACGCTCTCGTGACCATGCTTCGGCAAGCCGAAGTCCAGGGGTGACGACTTCCGTGCGGTGCCCGCGCTGCGCCGACACCCCGGTGCGTCGGCTTGCCGAAGCACCGTCACAAAAGGCGTACGTGTCCGTGACGGGTCTGTGACGGAGCCGCTACGCGGACGCGGTCGCCGGCTCGAGCCGCGCGTCGCGCGGGGCGAGCTCGACGATGCTCCGCCGCCGCTGCACCGGCAGCAGCGTGACGACGGCAACGATCGTCGCGACGCCGAGCCACTGGCTCCACGTCAGCTTCGAGTCGTACGCGTAGATGCCCGCGACGACCGCGATCGCCGGGTACGTCAGCTCGGCGAGCGACGAGAAGAGCGCGGGCGTCCGCTGCAGGCCGTAGTAGTAGAGCGAGAGCGCGAGCAGCCCCGTCACGACCGCCAGGTACGCGATCAGCAGGCTGTCGTGCCCGCCCGCGTGCCACGCCGTCCCGACCACCGGCACCGCGATCGCGCTCGCGACGAGCCCGAAGAAGAAGCGGAGCGCGAGGATGTGCTGGAACCGGAGCTCGCGGCTCGCGTAGCGCCCCAGCACGGTGCCGAGCGCCCAGAGCGCCGCGGCGGCGGTCGCCTCCACGATCACGACCAGGCCCTTCGCGGACGGCGCGAGCGGATGCGGCTGGTTGACGAGCCAGAACCCTGCGAGGGCGGGGAGCAGGAACCAGGCGAAGCGCCGCCGCGGCCGCTCGCCGAGGATCGCCGCCGCGCCGGCGACGACCACGAGCGGCTGCACCTTCTGGATCACGACCGGGGTGACGAAGTCGTTGTGGCCGATCAGCGCGTCCGTGAAGAGGATCGTCGCGACGGCCGACGCGCCCGCGCCGACGACGACGACCGCCAGGATCGTCCGCCCGCCCGCCTTCGCGAGGGCGCGCAGCGCGGGCAGGAGGAACGGCAGCGTCCCCGCGACGAGGACGACGTGCTCCCCGAAGACGATCGTCGTCGCGCTCGTCGAGAAGCTCATCGTCTTGCGGATGATCGGGTCGGTGCCCCACATCGCGGCCGCGACGGCGACGAGGACGACTCCGGGAACGGCTGCGAGACGGCGACTCACTGGCGCGAGCCTAGCTGCGCGAAGGCTTCCTGGAACACCTCGTCCGGCTGCGCGCCGAGCACGAGCAGCCGCCGGTCGAGCAGGAAGCCCGGGATCCCGGAGACGCCGAGCGCCTGCGCCTGCCGCGTCGACGCCTCGACCCGCTCGCGGTACCGCGCGTCCGCGAACGCCGGCTCGACGTCCGCGAAGCCCGCCTCGGCGGCGAGCGCTCGCAGCTCGTCGCGGTCGCCGACGTTCCGGCCCTCGCTCCAGTACGCGTCCATCAGCCGCTCGTGCACCGCGTCGTGGAGGCCGTGGTCGCGCGCGAGCTCGGCGACGGCGAGCGCGTCGAGCGTCCGCGGCACGACCTCCGGCGGCGGCGCGTACGCGAGCCCCGCCCGCGCGAACGACGCCTGCAGCCGGTCGTGGAACGAGTCGCCGTAGCGGGCGTGGAGCTCGGCGCGCGGCAGCCCCTCCGGCGGGTACTCCGGGTGCAGGTCGTACGGGAGCCAGGTCACGCGCGCGCCGAACCGGTGCGCGAGCCGCTCGGCGATGGGCTGGCCGAGCCGGCAGAACGGTCAGATGACGTCCGACCAGACGAGGATCTCGTGTTGCTCGCTCACGTCTCGAATCGGAGCAGCTCTTCCACGGACTCGCGGCGGCGAATCTGTCGCGCCGCGCCGTCCGCGACCAGCACCGCCGCCGGCCGCGGGACGCCGTTGTAGGTGGAGCCGAGCGCGAGCGTGTACGCGCCGGTCGCCGGCACCGCCAGCACGTCCCCGGGGCGCGGCTCCGGCAGCTCGGCCGCCTCGATCAGGACGTCGCCCGACTCGCAGTGCTTGCCGGCGACGCGGTAGACGCCGGTCGGCAGCTCGTCGGCCCGGTTCGCGAGCAGCGCCTCGTAGCGGGCGCCGTAGAGCTGCGGGCGCGGGTTGTCGGACATGCCGCCGTCGATCGCCGCGTACGTGACGCCGCCGCTCTCCTTGACGACGCCGACGCGGTAGAGCGTGACCCCGGCCCGCCCGACGAGCGAGCGGCCCGGCTCGAGGATCACCTGCACGCCGTCCGGCACCGCGGCGACGAGCGGGCCGACGAACTCGGCGACGCTCGGCGGCTGCTCCTCGCGGTTGTGGCGGACGCCGAGCCCGCCGCCGAGGTCGATCGCGTCGGGCGTCCAGTCGAGGTCGGCGAGGAAGGCGAGCAGCCGCTCGACGGCGACCACGCTCTCGTCCGCGCGCAGGAGCTGCGAGCCGACGTGGACGTGGAGCCCCGCGACGTGCAGCCCGCGCTCGCGTGCGCGCACGACCGCCGCCCGCGCCGCGTCCGGGCCGAGGCCGAACTTCGACTCCTCGTGCGCGGTCTGGATCGAGCGGTGCGTCACCGCCTCGACGCCGGGCGTCAGCCGGACGAGCACGCGCCGCACGCCGGCCTCGGCGGCGGCGTCGGCCTCCCAGGGCGCGTCGAGCACGACGAGCGCGTCCGCCCCGGCGGCGGCGCGCAGCTCCTCGACCGACTTGTTGTTGCCGTGGAAGACGATCCGCTCGCCGGGGATCCCGGCCGCGCGCGCGAAGGCGAGCTCGCCGAGCGTCGAGACGTCCGCGCCGACGCCCTCCTCGGCGAGCAGCCGCAGCAGCGCGACGTTCGCGAACGCCTTCGTCCCGTAGACGACGAGCGCCCCGGGCGCCGCCTCGCGGTAGGCGCGCGCCTGCGCCCGGATCGTCTCCTCGCAGTAGACGAGGAGCGGCGTCCCGTGCTCGGCCGCGAGCCGCGACGCGGGCACGCCGCCGAGCGTCAGCTCGCCGTCCTCGACCCGCGCGCTCTCGGGGAACAACTCCAGCACGGCTCAAGTCTGCACGGCATGCGGCGTGCGCCGCTCCTGCGTACTCTTGGAGCCTCGATGGAACGCTACGAACCGCACGCGATCGAAGCGAAGTGGCAGCGCGTCTGGGAGGACGAGAACGCCTTCCACGTGCCGAATCCGAGGCCGGGCGACGCCCTGCCGGAGAACCACTGGTACCAGCTCGAGATGCTGCCGTACCCGTCGGGTCCGAGCCTGCACATGGGCCACGTCCTCAACTACACGATGGGCGACGTCCAGACCCACGTGCGCCGGCGGAGCGGCTGGAACGTCGTCCGGCCGATGGGCTGGGACGCGTTCGGCCTGCCCGCCGAGAACGCGGCGATCCGCGAGGGCAGCCATCCGCGCGAGACGATCGAGCGGAACATCGAGACGATGCGGGCGCAGATGAAGCGCCTCGGCTGGGCGATCGACTGGGACCGCGAGGTGGCCGCCCACCAGCCGACCTTCTACCGCTGGACGCAGTGGCTCTTCCAGCAGTTCGTGAAGCGCGGCCTCGGCTACCGCAAGGAGGGGCCGGTCAACTGGTGCCCCAACGACCAGACGGTGATCGCGAACGAGTACATCGTCGACGGGCGCTGCGAGCGGTGCGGCGCCGAGGTCGAGCTGCGGAACATGACGCAGTGGTACTTCCGGACCACGGCGTACGCCGACGAGCTGCTCGAGTACCCCGGCGCGGACTGGCCCGAGAAGACGATGGCGATCCAGCGCAACTGGATCGGCCGCTCCGAGGGCGCCGAGGTGCTCTTCCGGGTCGACGAGCTCGACCTGGACATCCCGGTCTTCACCACGCGGCCGGACACGCTGTACGGCGCGACCTTCTTCGTCGTCGCGCCGGAGCACCCGTTCGTCGAGGCGCACGCGAGCGCGGAGGCGCGCGAGTACGCGAAGCACAGCGGCGCGAAGTCGACGGAGGAGCGGGCCGCCGAGAAGGAGAAGACGGGCGTCTTCACCGGCCACTGGGCGACGAACCCGGTGAACGGCGCGCGGCTGCCGATCTGGGTCGCCGACTACGTGCTGATGGACTACGGCACGGGCGCGATCATGGCCGTCCCCGCGCACGACGAGCGCGACGCCCAGTTCGCGGAGACGTTCGACCTGCCGGTCGTCCCGGTGATCGACGAGGACGGGCGGCTGGTCAACTCGGACAGCTTCGACGGCCTGCCCGCGGAGGAGGGGAGGCGCGCGATCGTCGCCGCGCTCGAGGCCGAGGGCCGCGGCAGGGCGACCGTCAACTACCGGCTGCGCGACTGGAGCGTCTCGCGGCAGCGCTACTGGGGCTGCCCGATCCCGTTCGTCCACTGTGAGCGGTGCGGCGTCGTGCCGGTTCCCGAGGACGAGCTGCCCGTGATCCTGCCGGACATCGAGGACTACGCCCCGAAGGGCAAGCCGCCGCTCGCCCAGAACGAGGAGTACATGAACGTCGCCTGCCCGGAGTGCGGCGGCCCGGCGCGGCGCGACCCGGACACGATGGACACGTTCGTCGACTCGTCCTGGTACTTCATCCGCTACGTCGACCCGCACAACGACCAGGCGGCCTGGGATCCGTTCGTCGTCGACTACTGGATGCCGGTGTCCCAGTACATCGGCGGCATCGACCACTCGACCGGTCACCTGCTCTACTCGCGCTTCTTCGTCAAGGCGCTGAACGACTGGGGGCTGCTCGGCTTCCGGGAGCCGTTCGCGCGCCTGTTCCATCAGGGCTGGGTGCAGCTCGGCGGCACGAAGATGTCGAAGACGAAGGGGAACGTCGCCGGCCCGGACGAGATCGTGGACGCGTACGGCGCGGACGCGGTGCGCCTCTACATCCTCTTCATGGGCCCGGCCGACCAGGACATGGAGTGGGTGCCCGAGGGCGTCGAGGGGATCGTCCGCTTCCTGCGCCGGCTCTGGCGCGTCGTGCACGAGGTCGCGGAGCGGGCGCCCGACCCCGGCGAGCGCGAGGGCGAGCTCGCCCGCAAGGCGAACGAGACGATCGCGAAGGTCACGGACGACGTCCTGCGCCGCTTCCAGTTCCACACCCCGATCGCGGCGGTGATGGAGCTCGTGAACGAGCTCTCCGCCGCGCCCGACGCGCCGGACGCGCGCTTCGCCGCGGAGACGGCCGTGTCGGTGATCCAGCCGTACGCGCCGCACATCGCCGAGGAGCTGTGGGCGGTGCTCGGCCACGAGCGGCTCTGGGAGCGCCCCTGGCCGGAGGCCGACGAGGCCCAGCTCGTGCGCGAGACGTTCGAGCTCGTCGTGCAGGTGAACGGGAAGGTGCGCGACCGGATCCAGGCGGAGGCGGGGATGAGCGAGGACGAGCTGGTCGCGCTGGCGCGGGCGAGCGAGCGCGTGGCGCAGCACCTGGACGGCGGCGAGCCGCGGAAGACGATCGTCGTCCCGCGCAAGCTCGTGAACTTCGTCGTCTGACTACCGATGGCGGCGCGCGACGGCGCGCCCGTGCCGGTCGGAATGCCCGACGCGCCCGCGTCGTCGCGTCTTCAGCGCGGGTTCGGCCGGTCGACGTTCCAGTGGCGGCCGACCGAGACGTACCAGTTGTCCTCGCGCGGCGTCAGCGTGAAGCGGCTGATCACCCGCTGCCCGCCCTCGAGGTCGCCGTAGAGGAGATCGACGTTCAGCCGCCGCCGCGCCTCGATCGCCGCCCGCGCCGCGCGCGTGTCCTCCCGCTGCGGGTCGCGGAACGATCCCTGCCAGAAGCCCGCGTCCCCGGCCGCGACGTAGAGGTCGCGCGTCAGGGCCGTGAAGTCCCCGACCGCGGTCGGCCGGGCGTCGCGGCCGACCTGGAACTCCGGATACAGGCGCCAGCCGTGGAGGAGGGCGATCCCGGTGCCGACGTTCCGGACGGGGAACGCGAGGTAGATCACGCCGTCGGTCGCGCGGACGACGGCCTCGGCGCCCGCGACCTGGAACCAGACGTCGTCCTGGAAGCCGACCTTCTGCGGCGGGTCGTCCACGCGCGCGGTCACGAGCAGCGGCCGCTGCGCCGCGAGCAGCGACTGCTCGGCGACGCGCGCGGCGCGGTTCGCGGAGCGGACGGAGGCGAGCGTGACCCCGGCGAGCGCGAGCGTCCCGCCTGCGGTCGCGAGCGCGGAGATCGTCGCCCAGTCGGCCATCGCGCGAGTTTACGAAGTCGCCACGGACACGTGACGTTTCCGTTGTCAGCATGGACGACGTGGATCTCTCGCTTCCGTCGCTCTCGGTTCGCCGGCTCGTGGCCGTCGCGATCGCGGTCGCCGTCGCGCTCGTGCTCGTCGTGCGCCAGCTCGGCGGCGGCGGGGCGCCCGCCCACTCGGTCGCGCCGGTGCGCGTCGCGAAGGCACGGCCGGCCGCGCCGGTGCTGGTCGTGGACGTCGCGGGCGCGGTGCGCCGGCCGGGCCTCTACCGGCTCCGCGAGGGCGAGCGGATCGCGGACGCGGTCGCGGCCGCGGGCGGCGCGACGGCGAAGGCGGCCGTCGATCTCGTCAACCTGGCGGCCCCGCTCGCCGACGGCGAGCAGGTGGTCGTCCCGAGCGCCGCCGGCGGAGCGGTCGCGGCGTCCCCTCCGGCCGCGGGAGCCTCGCCGGCGGCGCCGCTCGACCTGAACACGGCGACGCTCGAGCAGCTCGACTCGCTGCCGGGAGTCGGGCCGTCGACGGCGCAGAAGATCGTCGACTACCGCCAGGCGCACGGGCCGTTCCACTCGGTCGAGGAGCTCGACGGCGTCAGCGGGATCGGCCCGGCGAAGCTCGCGGAGCTGAAGGGACTCGTCATCCCGTGATCGAGCGCGCCCGGCTGCCGCACGCGCTGGCGGCGGCGCTCTGCCTCGGGCTCGCGGCCGCGACGGCGGCGCGCGTCGCCGTCGTCCCGGCCGCACTCGCCGCCGCGGCGCTCCTCGCGGCCGCGGTCGGCGCCTCCGCGTCGCGCGTCCGGCTCGTCGCCGCCGCGCTCGCCCTCGCGCTCGGCGGCTGGGCGTGGGGGAGCGCGCGGCTCGACCGGATCGACCGCAGCGTCCTCGCGCCCCGGATCGGCACGGCCGAGCGGGCGCTCGTCGAGGTGGAGGAGCCGCCGCGGCACGGGAGCTTCGAGCTGCGGGTGCGCGCGCTCGTCCTGCGCTGGGGCGAGCTGCGTCCGCACGAGCCGGTCCTGCTCGAGCTGCCGCTCGGGCGGGCGCCGCCGCAGGGGGCGCGCCTGTCGCTGCTCGGCCGGCTGCGCGAGCCGCGCGGCCCGTCGAACGGCTTCGACGAGAAGACGTGGCTCCGCCGCCACGGCGTCCACGCCGTGCTGCGCGCGGACGCGTGGCGGGCGGTCGGCCGCCGCGGCGGCCTCGGCGGGGTCGCCGACCGGCTGCACGGCTGGCTCGCCCGCGACGGAGTGCCCGGGCTCGCGGGAGAACGCCGCGCGGTCCTCGAAGGCGTCCTCCTCGGCGAGGACCAGGGCCTCTCGGACTCGCTGCAGCAGGACTTCCGCGCGAGCGGTCTCTACCACCTGCTCGCGGTCAGCGGCGGAAACGTGCTGGTCGTGGTGGCGGGCACGCTCGGCCTCTGCCTGCTGCTCGGCGTCCCGCGTCTCGCGGCGCAGCTCGCCTCGCTCGTCGCGATCGGCGCGTACGTGCTCGCGGTGGGGCCGCAGCCGTCGGTGATCCGGGCCGGGATCGCGGGCGCGCTCGGGGCGCTCGCCTGGCTCGCCGGCCGCCACCGGGACGCGGGCTACGCCCTGCTGGTGGCGGCGATCGCACTCCTCGCCTGGAGTCCGTACAACCTGCTCGATCCCGGCTTCCAGCTCTCGTTCGCGGCGGTGCTCGCGATCTTCCTGCTCGCGCCGAGGATCCTCGCCTGGCTCGAGGGCTACCCGCTGCCGCGCAGGCTCCGCGAGCCGGTGGCGCTCTCGTCGGCGTGCGGGCTCGCGACCGCGCCGATCTCGTGGCTGCAGTTCCACCAGATCCCGCTCCTGACCGTGCCCGCGAACGCGGCGGCGACGCCGGTCGTGGCCCCGCTGCTCGTCCTCGCGCTCGTGTGCGCGCTCGTCGCTCCCGTGGCGCCGCCGCTCGCCGCGCTCGTCGCCTGGGCGAACGGCTGGTGCGCCGCGTACCTCGTCGCGTGCGCGCGGCTCTTCGGCGGCCTGCCGGGAGCGCAGGTCCGCTCGGGCGCGGCGGCCGCGGCGCTCGCGCTGGGAGCGCTCGCGGCCACCGCCTATGCTTGGAGCCGTGGCCGCCGCACCCGCGCTGAAGCCCGTCTACCTGATCACGGGCAGCGACAAGCCGAAGATCGCGCGGGCGCTGCAGCGGCTCCGTGAGCGGATCGGCGAGGACTCGGTCGAGCACCTGCACGCGGCCGTCGCGACGGGGGGCGACGCGGTCGCCTCCTGCAACGCGATGGGCCTCTTCGGCGGGGAGGAGGGCCGGCTCGTGATCGTCGAGGAGGTCGAGCGCTGGAAGGCGCAGGACGTCAAGGAGGTCGCCGAGTACCTCGCGGCGCCGTCGCCGGCGACCGTGCTCGCGCTGCTCGCGGAGGAGATCAAGTCCGACTCCGCGCTCGCGAAGGCGGTCGCGAAGGCGGGCGAGGTGCTCGCCTACGACGTCTCGAAGCGCCGCGTGCCGGAGTGGGTCGGCGAGCAGTTCGCGCGGCTCGGCGCGAACGCCGACGCGGACGCCTGCCGCGCGCTCGTCGAGGCGGTGGGCGACGACCTCGACGATCTCTCCTCGGAGATCCAGAAGCTCGCGACGTGGGCGGGGGGCGAGCCGGTGACGGTCGCGGCGGTCGAGCTGCTCGCGGTCGGCCGCGCCGAGACGCCGATCTTCGCGGTCACCGACGCCTGGGGCCGTCGCGACGTCGGCGCCGTCCTCGCGTCGACCGAGGCGCTGCTCGAGCGGACGCACCGCACGCGCTCCGGCGAGCTGATGCGGCTCGTCGCCTCGCTCGTCTCGCACGTCGGCCGTGTGCGGAAGGTGGCGCGCCTCGCCGACGAGGGCGTCGGCGCGCGCGAGGCGGCCGGCCGCCTGAAGATGCACCCGTTCGCCGCCGAGAAGGCCGGCAAGCAGGCGGCGAACTTCTCCCGCGACGAGCTGGCGCAGGCGACGGTCCGGCTCGCGGAGCTGGACGCGGCGGCGAAGGGCGGCTCGCGGATGCCGGCCGACCTCGAGCTCGAGCGGGCGCTCGTCGAGGTGACCCGCCGCGCCGAGCGCGGCTGACGGACGCTAGGACTCGGCGCGCTCGCCGGCGACGAGCTTCGCGGCCTGCGACTTGCGCCGCGCGACCGTGTTCTTGTGCAGCGCGCCGTGCGAGACGGCCTTGTCGAGCCAGCGGACGAGCTCCGTGTGGCGCGCGTCGGTCTGCGCCGCGTCTCCCTCGTCGACGGCCTCCTTGAGGCGCCGCATCAGCGTCTTCGCGGTCGAGCGCCAGCGCAGGTTCTCCTGCCGCTGGCGGGCGGCCTGGCGAACGCGCTTCTCCTGCTGCTTGATGTTCGGCATAGCGTGGAAACGCCCGCAGCACGCGGGCGTCCGGGATGGTAGCAGCGCCGCTCCCTATGCTGCCCAGCGTGGACGACCGCGAGCGCGAGCGGCAGCAGCGGCGACTCGAGCGCGACGCCCGCCGCCGCGCGCAGGGGAAGCCGAGCTACTTCGAGAGCGACGCGACCCACGAGAGCTGGCCGATCCTCCAGGACCCGGCCGAGCAGCCGACCGCGATCATCCGTCCGCGCCGCGACCGCGACGAGCTCGTCGAGCTGGAGGCGGTCGCACTCGACGAGGAGGCGCAGGCGACGCAGACCGCCGCCGCGCCGGCCCCCGAGCGCGGCGAGCAGCGGCAGAGCCTGGCGCGCTCCGGGATCGTCTTCTCGCTCGCGACGGCGCTCTCGCGCGTGCTCGGCCTCGCGCGGGAGAGCGCGCAGAGCGCGCTCTTCGGGATCCACGGCCCGATCAACGCGTTCGAGATCGCCTTCCTCGTCCCGAACACGGTCCGGGCGCTCGTCGCCGACGCGGCCCTCTCGTCCGCGTTCGTGCCGGTCTTCAGCGACCTGTTGGAGAAGGGGGAGCGGAAGCGCGCCTGGCGGGTCGCGTCGTCGCTCTTCTGGCTGATGCTGCTCGGCCTCGGCGCGCTGACCGCGCTGTTCGTCCTCATCTCGCCGTGGGTGATGCGCGCGTTCGGCTACGGGCCGGACGCCTACGGCGGCGTCGCGGCCGGACTGGCGCGCATCCTCTTCCCGATCGTGCTCGTGCTCGGGCTGACCGGGATCGTGGTCGGGATCCTGAACAGCTACGACCACTTCACGGTGCCGGCGCTGAGCCCGGTCGCGTGGAACCTCGTGATCCTCCTCGGGCTGGCGCTCGGCGTGCCGAACGTCCACACGACCTCGTCGAAGCTCTACGTCTACGCGGTCGCGATCCTGATCGCGACGGTCGTCCAGCTGCTGCTGCCGCTGCCATGGCTGCGCGGCCGCGACGACCGGCTGCACGTGGTCGTCGACCTGCACGACCCGGCCGTGCGCCGCACGTTCGCGCTCATGGTCCCGGTCACGATCGGCCTCGGCCTGATCAACATCAACGCGGCGGTCGACCAGCTGTTCGCGACGCACTTCCTCGACCGGAACCTCGCACCGGCGGCGATCGTCCGCGCCTTCCGGCTCTACATGCTGCCGCAGGGCATGTTCTCGGTCGCCGTCGCGACCGTGCTCTTCCCGTCGCTCTCGCGGCTCGCCTCGCGGGCGGACTGGGACGGCTTCCGCGGCACGGTCGCGACCGGGATGCGCCTGATCTCGTTCCTGCTGCTGCCGGCGAGCGCCGCGATGGCTGTGCTGGCCGCCCCGATCGTGCGGCTGCTCTACCAGCACGGCGAGTTCAAGGCGGGCTCGACCCCGGTCGTCGCCCACTGCCTGGCGGCGTTCGCGCTCGGGCTGACGTTCAACGGGACGATGCTGATGCTGAACCGAGCGTTCTTCTCGCTGCAGTCGCCGTGGATCCCGAGCTGGGTCGCCGCCGGGAACCTCGGCCTGAACGCCGTCTTCGACGCCGTCTTCTACCGGTTCGGGATCTGGGGCATCCCGCTCTCCACCTCGCTCGTCAACATCGCCGGCACCGTCGCGCTGCTCGTGCTGTTCCGGCGGCGGCTGGGCCGGATCGAGTTCGGGGAGACGGGCAGGGCGTTCCTGCTCGTCGCGGTCGCCTCGGCCGTGCTGGCCGCGGTCTCCTGGTGGGGCTGGCACCTCGTCGACGCGGCGCTCGGCCGGTCGTTCGCGGCGCAGATCGTCTCGCTCGGGGTCGGGCTCGGCGCCGGCCTGGGCGCGTTCCTCGCCTCCTGCCGCCTGCTCGGCGTCCACGAGTTCGAGCAGCTCGTGCGGCTGCGGCGTCGCGGCGCGTGAGCGAGATCGCGTTCCGGCCGCTGCGGGAGGACGACCTGCCGCAGCTGCACGAGTGGCTGCAGCGGGAGCACGTGCGCCGCTGGTGGGGCTGGGAGGTCGGCGACCTCGAGCGGACGCGCGCGCACTATCTGCCGGCGATCAGGGGCGAGGAGCCGACGGATCTGTACGTCCTCGTCGTCGACGGACGCGACGTGGGGATGCTGCAGACGTATCTCGCGGTCGACTACCCGGAGTGGGAGGCGGTCGTCCAGGTCGGGCCGGGCGTGTCGGGCGTCGACGTGATGATCGGGGAGGAGGAGCTCGTCGGCCTCGGCCTCGGGCCGCGCGTGCTGGCGGCGTTCGTCCGCGACTGCGTCCGCGGCGACGCGGCGGTCGCGACGGTGGAGGAGGGGAACCGCCGCTCCTGGCGCGCGTTCGAGAAGGCCGGATTCGCCCACGTCCGCGACGTCCTCGAGGACGGGAAGCCGCACCGCCTGCTCCGGTTCGACCGGCCTCGCCAGAGCCGCCGCCGAGGCGGTGCGCCGACGGGGCCCAGGGCGCGTCCTGCGCGCGGTGACGGGAACCGGTGACCCGCGAGGCACGAGGCCGCGACGAAGAAGGCACGAAGCCGCCGCAGACCCGTGACCGGTTTCCCGATAGCGTCGGTACCGAGGGCGGAGGGACCTGCGACCCCACCCTGGGCGGGGGTGCGGCTCGAGGACGGGCTCGAGGGGACATGTCCGATCGGGAGGCCCAGGGGTGCGGCCCGCGCCGAGTACCATCGCCGGCGGGATGGACCAGGCCCGCATCCGCAACTTCTCGATCATCGCGCACATCGACCACGGCAAGTCGACGCTCGCCGACCGGATCCTCGAGGTCACCGACACCGTCTCGGCGCGCGAGATGCGCGAACAGCTGCTCGACTCGATGGAGCTCGAGCGCGAGCGCGGGATCACGATCAAGGCGCAGGCGGTCCGCGTTGCCTGGAAGGGCCACGAGCTGAACCTGATCGACACGCCCGGCCACGTCGACTTCACCTACGAGGTCTCGCGCTCCCTCCAGGCCTGCGAGGGCGCGCTGCTCGTCGTCGACGCGGCGCAGGGGATCGAGGCGCAGACGCTCGCGAACGCGTACCTCGCGATCGAGAACGGACTCGAGATCGTCCCGGTCGCGAACAAGATCGACCTGCCGCAGGCCGACCCGGACGCCGCCGCGGTCGAGGTCGCCGACCTGCTCGGCGACGACCCGGCGAAAGTGCTCCGCATCTCCGCGAAGACCGGCGTCGGCGTCGCGGACGTCCTCGACGCGATCGTCGAGCGGACGCCGCCCCCTGCGGGCGACCCGGACGCACCGGCCCGCGCGCTCGTCTTCGACTCCTCGTACGACCAGTACCGAGGCGTCGTCGCGTTCGTCCGCGTCGTCGACGGAGTCTTCGCGAAGGGCGAGGCGCTCCGGACGATGGCGACCGGCACGCGCTTCGACGCCGAAGAGCTCGGCTTCTTCTCGCCGGCGATGACCCCGGTCGAGTCGCTCGGCGTGGGCGAGGTCGGCTACGTCGTCACCGGCCTCAAGGACGTGTCCCGCCTCCGCGTCGGCGACACGCTCACCTCGGTGAAGCGCCCGGCCGAGCAGGCCCTCCCCGGCTACAAGGACGTCAAGCCGATGGTCTTCGCGGGGCTCTTCCCGACCGACTCGGACGCCTACCCGGAGCTCCGCGACGCGCTCGAGAAGCTGAAGCTGAACGACGCCGCGCTCGTCTACGAGCCGGAGACCTCGCAGGCGCTCGGCTTCGGCTTCCGCTGCGGCTTCCTCGGCCTGCTGCACATGGAGATCGTCCGCGAGCGGCTCGAGCGCGAGTTCGACCTCGACCTGCTCGTGACCGCTCCGAACGTCGCCTACCGGGTCATGGAGAAGAACGCCGACTGGGTCGAGGTGCACAACCCGGCCGAGTTCCCGCGCGAGGTCGAGGAGGTCGAGGAGCCATATGTGAAGGCCTCGATCATCGTCCCGAAGGAGTACGTCGGCGCGGTCATGGAGCTGAACAACGAGCGGCGCGGCACGTTCGACCACCTCGAGTACCTCTCGCCCGAGCGCGTCCACCTGACCTACGAGCTGCCGCTCGGCGAGATCGTCCTCGACTACTACGACCAGCTGAAGTCGCGCACCCGAGGCTACGCCTCGTTCGACTACGACCTCGCCGGCTTCAAGGCGGGCAGCCTCGTCCGCGTCGACGTCCTCGTCGCGAACGAGCCGGTGGACGCGCTCTCGCTGATCGTCCACCGCGACTTCGCCTACGACCGCGGCCGGCTGCTCGTCGAGAAGCTGCGCGAGGAGATCCCGCGGCAGATGTTCGACGTCGCGATCCAGGCGGCGATCGGCTCGCGCGTGATCGCCCGCGAGACGGTGAAGGCGCGCCGCAAGGACGTGCTCGCGAAGTGCTACGGCGGCGACATCAGCCGCAAGCGGAAGCTGCTCGAGCAGCAGAAGAAAGGCAAGAAGCGGATGAAGCAGGTCGGCTCGGTCGAGGTGCCGCAGGAGGCCTTCCTCGCCGTGCTCAACATCGGCCAGGGCGGGAGATCGTAGTGCGCGAGCGGCTCGACGGGCCGACCTCCGAGCTGCCCGAGGAGGACGTGCAGGCTCTGCGGGCGTTCTTCGACGGGCAGGTTCGGGTGAAGCTCGCCGTCTGGGTGCGGCATGAGCAGGGACGGCCCGGCGACCCTCTCTACGACCACCACCTGATGCTCGGCGTCGACGACGCGGACTACGAGGCGGGGGACATGTGGGCGCTCGAGCTCGGGATGCGACTGCCGGGCCTGCGCTTCTCGGAGCCGAGCTGGATACCGGACATCTTTCGCTTGTCGGAGGTGGAGGCGCTGTGCTCGTTCGGGACCGTGGTCTGGAGGTTCGAACCGGCGGCCTCGACCGGCGACGACGCTCTCGACTATCGCTTCACGTACGAGCCGGATCCCGTCGACCCCGTCGCCGCCGAGCGCTTCGCGGCGCTCCTCGCCGCCCGTCCCGGCATCCGGCGAGTCGAGTCGACGTTGCGGCGATTGTGGAAGGGCGACGAGGAGCTCGAGCTGCACACGCAGCTCTACGTGACCGCCGACGGCGTGCACGACGCGCTCAGGGTCGTCGTCGAGGCTGCGAGGTCCAGCGGCGTTCTGACCGCGACGAACGTGGGATCCTCGCTCGGGTCTGTGCCCGACCCGCGCGTCCGCACGACAGTCCTCTACGAGGCTGCCTCCTGATGGCGCTCGAGATGCGCGAACGCTGCGAGCGCTGCGGCGTCGGTCTCGCGCCGGACGGCGAGGCGTTCATCTGCTCGTACGAGTGCACGTTCTGTCGCTGGTGCTCGGAGGGGATGTCGCACGTCTGTCCGAACTGCGGCGGCGAGCTCGTCTCGCGGCCGAAACGGGTCGAGTCGTGACCGAGCTCGAGACGACGCTCCGGGAAGCGCTCGCGCGGGAGCCGTCGGTCGTGCGGGCGTTCTGGGATGCCGAGGAGCCGCGGCTGACGGTCGCGCTGGACGACGTCGGGCGCCGCGCCGAGGACTACCTGCGGACGACGCAGCGGGTGTCGCAGCTCGTCATGCCGGCGCTCGGTCCGGCGCGCGCGTCTCTCGCCTGCGGCCCCGAGTACGGCGTCATGCCGACCGTGCGCGGCGTCGCGATCTACGAGCGGGAGCCTTCATGAGCGGCGCGCGGCACCTCTACATGCACCTGCCGTTCTGCGCGCACCGCTGCGGCTACTGCGACTTCGTCACCGTGGTCGGCCAGGGCGGCCGGCACGCGGCGTACGTCGACGCGCTCCTGCGCGAGCTCGAGCTGGAACGGGAGCTGCTCGCCGACGAGCTCGAGACGATCTTTCTCGGCGGCGGCACGCCGACCTTCACGGCGCTGCCCGAGCTCGTGCGTCTGCTCGAGGCCCTGCCGCCGGCGGAAGAGGTGACGGTCGAGGCCAACCCAGAGACGGTGACCGCCGAGCTGGCCCGCGCGCTGCGTGCGGCCGGCGTGACGCGGGTCTCGCTCGGTGCCCAGACCTTCCGCCCGGAGCTGCTGCGCGTGCTCGAGCGCGTTGCCGGTCCTGACGACGTCCGACGCGCCGTGCATCATCTTCGTGATGCCGGAGTTGACAACATTTCGCTCGATCTCGTCTACGGGATCCCCGGCCAGAGCCCCTCCGATCTCGCCGCCGACCTCGACGACGCGCTCGCGCTCGCGCCGGAGCACCTCTCCTGCTACGAGCTCGAGGCGAAGCCGGGGACGCGCTTCACCCACCGCTGGGGAGAGGAGCTGGCCCGCCAGGCCGAGGCGCTCGAGGACTACTTCGAGCGGGTCGTCGCCCGGCTGACCGGCGCCGGCTACCGCTGGTACGAGACGGCGAACTTCTGTCGCGTCGACGACGCGCGGGGGCGGG
>DASSNM010000025.1:0-13008 GCA_035688025.1 Gaiellaceae bacterium
TCCGGCGAACACGTTCGCGCACCTCGACTCGACGACGGTGCTCTCACGGGCGATCGTCGAGAAGGGCATCTATCCGGCCGTCGACCCGCTCGACTCGACGTCGCGCGCGCTGCAGCCCGGCATTGTCTCCGACGAGCACTACCGGACGGCGGCCCGCGTCCAGGAGATCCTGCAGCGCTACAAGGACCTGCAGGACATCATCGCCATCCTCGGCATCGACGAGCTCTCCGACGAGGACAAGCTCGTGGTCGCCCGGGCCCGCAAGATCGAGCGCTTCTTCTCGCAGCCGTTCTTCACCGCGGCGCAGTTCACGGGCACGCCCGGCGAGTTCGTGAAGCTGGAGGACACGATCCGCGGCTTCCAGGAGATCCTCGACGGCAAGCACGACGACCTGCCCGAGCAGGCGTTCTACATGGTCGGGACGATCGAGCAGGCGGTCGAGCGCGCGAAGCAGATGGGCGGCGAGGAGCCGGAGACGGAGGCTGAGGCGCCGGCCGAGGCCGAGGCCGAGACCGCCGCGGTCTGATGGCGAACCATCCGCTGTTCGCGGTCTCGGTCGTCACCCCCGAGGGCCCGGCCTTCGAGGGCGAGGCGGAGATGCTGATCGTCCCCGGCGCGGCCGGGGAGATCGGCGTCCTCGCGCGGCACGCGCCGCTCGTGGCGATGCTGAAGGCGGGCTCGACGCGCGTCCACCTCGACGACGGGGAGGTGCGCGAGTTCGCGACCGGCCCCGGGTTCTTCCAGGTGCTCGAGGACCGGGCGATCGCGCTGGTGGACGACGCGGTCGCCGCCGGCGAGATCGACGACGGCCGCGCGCGCCGCCAGCTGGAGGATGCGCGGGCCGAGCTCGAGCGCGTCGAGGCGGGCGACTCGACCGCCGACCGCTGGCAGCTCGAGCAGCGGATCCGCCACGCGGAGAACCAGCTCCGCGTCAGCGGCCACTCCGAGTAGCGCCCCCCTCCGCGCGGGCACGGGGCCCGGGGGGCGATCCCGGACGTGTCCCGAGCGGCCGGCCGAGAGCGCGCACCCCCGCCCAGGGTGGGGTCGCAGGTCCCTCCGCCCTCGGAACCGATGCTATCGAGGAACCCGTTACGGCTCTGTCGCGACTTCGTGCCGACCGCGTCGAGGCGGATCGGCGGGCGGGCCGCCGCGCGAGGCTCAGGCCGCCGAGAGCGCCGCGAGCAGGTCGCGGTGCGCGGGCAGATACAGCTCCTCCACGTACTCGATCAGCATCCGGTCGCTGCTGAAGCGCGCTCCGAGCTGCGCGATCGAGTTCCGCATCAGCGGCAGCCAGCGCGGCGGCAGGCCCCGCTCGTCCCGCTCGTAGAACGCGGGCAGCACCTGCTGCTCGAGGACGTCGAGGAGCGCGGCCGCGTCGACCGCGTCCTGCTCCTCGTCGCTCGGCGCGACCGTGTTGCCGCCGATCGCGAACCCGACCTCGGACGAGTACGCCTCCGCCCACCAGCCGTCGAGGATCGAGCAGTTGACGCCGCCGTTCATCGCCGCCTTCATCCCGGACGTTCCCGACGCCTCGTGCGGGCGCCGCGGGTTGTTCAGCCAGACGTCCACACCCTGGACGAGCCGGCGCGCGAGCGTCATCTCGTAGTCCTCGAGGAAGACGATCCGCCCGTTCGCGCGCGCGTCGCGCGTGAAGCGGACGACCCGCGCGATCAGATCCTTGCCGCCCTCGTCGGCGGGATGCGCCTTGCCGGTGAAGACGATCTGCAGCGGCCGCTCCGAGTCGGCGAGCAGCCGCGCCAGCCGCTCCTCGTCGCGGAAGAGCAGCCCGGCGCGCTTGTAGGTCGCGAACCGGCGCGCGAAGCCGATCGTCAGCGCGTCCGGGTCGAAGCGGAGCTCGCCGCCGCCCTGCCGCTCGTAGCGCCTGCGCGCCGCGTCGAGCAGCCGCGTCTTCGCGGCGCGGTGGATCTCCCAGAGCGTCTCGTCGTCGAGGTCGTAGGCGCGCGCGAAGTCCGGCGCGTCCGTGTCCTCCTCGCTGCCGAGCCGCGCCACGAGCTCCTCGCCGACCCAGGTGCGTGCGTGGACGCCGTTCGTGACGGAGCCGATCGGCGCCTCGTCGGCGCTCCGGCCCGGCCAGAGCCCGTGCCACATCTCGCGCGACACCTCGCCGTGGAGCGCCGAGACCGCGTTCGCGTACGCCGACGTCCGCAGCGCGAACGGGGTCATCCCGAAGCGCGCGTCGTCGCCGAGGCGTCCGAGCTCGGCGAACTCCTCCCACGAGCCGAAGCCGCAGCGCGCGACGAGCGACTCGAGGTTCCGCCGGACGAGTCCCATGTCGAACGCCTCGTTCCCGGCCGGCACCGGCGTGTGCGTGGTGAAGACGGTGGAGGCGCGCAGCCGCTGCAGCGCGCTCTCGAGCGCGACCCCGTCCTCCTCGACGAGCCGGCGCAGCCGCTCGAGCTGGAGGAACGCGGAATGGCCCTCGTTCAGGTGGAACACGGTCGGCTCGACGCCGAGGGCGCGCAGGGCGCGGACGCCGCCGAGCCCGAGCACGAGCTCCTGCCGGATCCGGTGCTCACGGTCGCCCCCGTAGAGCGCGTCGGTGATCGTGCGCGCCCACGCGGGGTTGCCCTCGAGGTCGGTGTCGAGCAGGTGGAGCGACACGCGGCCGACCTGCACGCGCCAGACGCGCGCCTGCACCGGCACGAGCGCGCCAGACGCGTCCGCGAGCTCGACCTCGACCGTGACGTCCTCCGGGGTCAGCGGCAGCCGCGCCGGGTCGTTGTCGGGATAGCGCTCCGTCTGGCGGTCGTTCTCGTCGAGCGACTGGCGGAAGTAGCCGCGCCGGTACATCAGCCCGACCGCGACGAGCGGCACGCCGAGCCCCGAGGCCGACTTGAGGTGGTCGCCGGCGAGGACGCCGAGACCCCCGGAGTAGATCGGCAGGCTCTCGTCGAGCCCGAACTCGCACGAGAAGTAGGCGACGCAGAAGCGCTCGTCCTCGTTGCGCCGGTCCCACCACGTCCGCCGCGTCCGCTGCCGCTCCAGCGACGCGCGCACCTCCGCCGTCCGCTCGCCGAGGCCGCGCTCCAGCGCTGCCGCGAACGCCTCCTCCGGCAGCTCGGCCAGGAACGCGGTCGGGTTGTGGTCGAGCGCCTCGAACCGGTCCGGGTCGAGATCGGCGAAGAGCGACCGCGCCCCGGGCGTCCAGGAGAAGGCGAGATCGTGGGCGACCTCCTCGAGGTCGCGGCGCAGGGCGGCAGGGCTGTCGGCAGTCACGTGTGCGAGCTCCAGTTCTGGCTGACGGGCGATGCGGCCGCTCGGGGCCGCGGCTAACCGTAACGATCCCGGCCGGACGGGGCATGAGCCCACCGGCCCATCTCGCTGCTACCGTTGGCCTACCCGGAGAGCTTTGACAGGCAGCTTGGCGACCGGTTCAAAAAACGCCTAAAGAGCCCGAGGGGCATCGCCTCCCGGCGCCTGAGACGGGAGTAGAGGTATGCCCAGCGCGACACGTGAACGACTCGAAGCGGTACTGCGGGAACGGATCGCCGTCCTCGACGGCTCCTGGGGCGTGCTCATCCAGCGGCAGGTGCGCGGCGAGGACGCCTACCGAGGCGACCGCTTCCGCGACCATCCCCGCGACGTCGCCGGCGACCCCGACCTGCTCAACATCACGCGCCCCGAGGTGATCGCGCGCATCCACGACGAGTACTTCGCCGCCGGCGCCGACATCGCGACGACGAACACGTTCACGGCGACGACGATCGGCCAGGCCGACTACGCGCTCGAGCACGTGGCCGCGGAGATGAACCTCGAGGGCGCCCGGCTCGCGCGGCGCGCCGCCGACGAGTGGACGGCCCGCACGCCGGAGAAGCCGCGCTTCGTTGCCGGCTCGGTCGGGCCGCTGAACGTCTCGCTCTCGCTCTCCCCGCGCGTCGACGAGCCCGCCTACCGCGCCGCCACCTTCGACCGGGTCGTGGAGACCTACGCGCAGCAGATCGCGGCGCTCCGCGACGGCGGCGTCGACCTGCTCCTGATCGAGACCGTGTTCGACACGCTCAACTGCAAGGCGGCGATCGCGGCGGCGCAGGACGCCGCGCCCGAGCTGCCGCTCTGGCTCTCCTTCACCGCCGTCGACAGGAGCGGCCGCAACCTCTCCGGCCAGACCGTCGAGGCGTTCTGGATCTCGATCGAGCACGCACGGCCGCTGATCGTCGGCGTCAACTGCTCGCTCGGCGCGAGCGAGATGCGGCCGTTCGTCGAGGACCTCGCGCGGGTCGCGCCGACCTGGGTCGCGTCGCACCCGAACGCCGGCCTCCCGAACGAGCTCGGCCTCCACGACGAGGAGCCCCACGACACGAGCCGCTTCCTCGGCGAGTTCGCGCGTGACGGGCTCGTCAACGTCGTCGGCGGCTGCTGCGGGACGACCCCGGAGCACGTCCGGGCGATCGCCGCCGCCGTCGAGGGCGTGCCGCCGCGCCGCGTGCCCGAGCCGCGCCCCGCGACGCGCTTCTCCGGGCTGGAGCCGTTCGAGCTCCGCCACGACTCCGACGCGATGGCTGGAAGCGCCGACGGCGAAGCCGTCGACGCCCGGCCGGCAGACCGCGGCGACGCAGCCGCCGCCGGCTTCACGCTGATCGGCGAGCGGACGAACCTCACCGGCTCCGCCCGCTTCCGTCGCCTCGTCGAGGCGGGCGACTTCCAGCAGGCGACCGACGTCGCGATCGAGCAGGTGCGCGGCGGCGCGAACATCCTCGACGTGAACATGGACGCCGACCTGCTCGACGGCGAGCAGGCGATGACCACGTTCCTCAACCTGCTCGCGACCGAGCCGGAGGCCGCACGGATCCCGGTCATGGTCGACAGCTCGCGCTGGACGGTGCTCGAGGCCGGCCTCAAGTGCATCCAGGGGAAGGGCGTCGTCAACTCGCTCAGCCTCAAGGAGGGGGAGGAGGTCTTCCTCGAGCAGGCGCGGCGCGTCCGCCGCTACGGCGCCGGCGTCGTCGTGATGGCGTTCGACGAGCAGGGCCAGGCGGAGACCGCCGAGCGCAAGGTCGCGATCTGCGAGCGCGCCTACCGGCTGCTCGTCGAGCAGGCCGGCTTCCCGCCCGAGGACATCGTCTTCGACCCGAACGTGCTCGCGGTCGCGACCGGGATCGAGGAGCACAACGCCTTCGCGAAGGCGTTCATCGAGGCGCTGCCGCTGATCAAGGAACGCTGCCCGGGCGCGCGCACGAGCGGCGGCATCTCGAACCTCAGCTTCGCGTTCCGCGGCAACGACGTCGTCCGCGAGGCGATGCACTCGGCGTTCCTCTTCCACGCGATCCGCGCCGGACTCGACATGGGCATCGTCAACGCGGGCCAGCTCGTCGTCTACGAGGACATCGAGCCGGAGCTGCTGGAGCGCGTCGAGGACGTCATCTTCGACCGGCGCCCCGACGCGACCGAGCGACTCGTCGAGTACGCGGAGCGGGTGCGCGGAGCAGGGACGAAGCGCGAGCTCGACCTCTCCTGGCGCGAGGCGCCGGTCGAGAAGCGGCTCGAGCACGCGCTCGTCCACGGCATCGTCGACTTCATCGAGGCGGACGCCGAGGAGGCGCGGCAGCGGTACGAGCGCCCGCTCGACGTGATCGAGGGCCCGCTGATGGCGGGGATGCAGGTCGTTGGCGACCTCTTCGGCGCCGGGAAGATGTTCCTGCCGCAGGTCGTGAAGAGCGCGCGGGCGATGAAGCGCGCGGTCGCCTACCTCGAGCCGTACATGGAGGACGAGAAGGACGGCGGCTCCGCACAGGGCAAGGTCGTGCTCGCGACCGTCAAGGGCGACGTGCACGACATCGGCAAGAACATCGTCGGCGTCGTCCTCGGCTGCAACAGCTACGAGGTGATCGACCTCGGGGTGATGGTGCCGGCCGACCAGATCCTCGACACCGCGGTCGCGGAGGGCGCGAACGTCGTCGGCCTCTCCGGCCTGATCACGCCGTCGCTCGACCAGATGGTGGACGTCGCCCGGGAGATGGAGCGGCGCGGGCTCGACCTGCCGCTCCTCGTCGGCGGCGCGACCACCTCGCGGCAGCACACCGCCGTCCGGATCGCGCCCGCGTACTCGCAGCCGGTCGTGCACGTCCTCGACGCCTCGCGCGTCGTCGGCGTCGTCTCCGACCTGCTCGACCCGGTCCGGCGCACCACGCTCGCCGAGGACAACCGGGCCGAGCAGGCGCGGCTGCGCGAGCTGCACGAGGAGAAGGAGCGCCGGCCGCTGCTGCCGATCGAGCGGGCCCGGGAGAACCGCCTGCGGGTCGCGTTCGACGACCTGCCGGTGCCCGAGTTCACCGGGACGCGTCTCGTCGAGCCCGACCTCGCGACGCTGCGCGAGTTCGTCGACTGGCAGTTCTTCTTCCACGCCTGGGAGCTGAAGGGGAAGTTCCCGGCGATCCTCGAGCAGCCGGCCGCCCGCGACCTCTGGGACGACGCGCAGCGCCTCCTCGACCGGATCGTCGAGGAGCGGCTGCTCGTCGCGCGCGGCGTCTTCGGCTTCTGGCCCGCGTCGTCCGACGGCGACGATATCGTTGTCCACAATGACAACGAGACGACGGTCTTCAACCTCCTGCGCCAGCAGCCCGACTACGGCGACTCGCGCCCGAACCGCTGCCTCGCCGACTATGTCGCGCCCGCCGGCGACCATCTCGGCGCATTCGCGGTCACCGCCGGCATCGGCGCCGACGAGCTCTCCGCCCGCTTCTCGGCCGAGCACGACGACTACCACGCGATCATGGTCAAGGCGCTCGCCGACCGCCTCGCCGAGGCGTTCGCCGAGTACCTGCACGAGGTCGCGCGCCGCGCCTGGTACGAGACGGGGCCGAAGCTCGGAAACGAACAACTGATCGCGGAGCGCTACCGCGGCATCCGCCCGGCGTTCGGGTATCCCGCCTGCCCGGACCACAGCGAGAAGGGGAAGCTGTTCGCGCTGCTCGGCGCCGAGACCGCCGGCCTCGCGCTGACGGAGACGTTCGCGATGACCCCCGGCGCGAGCGTGAGCGGCATCTACCTCGCGCACCCGCAGGCGCGCTACTTCTCGGTCGGCCGCATCGGCCGCGACCAGGTCGAGGACTACGCGCGGCGCAAGGGGATGGAGCCCGCCGAGGTCGAGCGCTGGCTGCGGCCGAACCTCGCGTACGAGCCGAGCGCCCCGGCCCCGGTCGCGTGAGAGCGCGCTATCGTCGAGGCATGCGGACCGTCGCCGTGGCCGCGCTCCTCGCGCTCGTCGCGCTCCTGGTCGCGAGCTCGGCCGGCGCGCGCGACCCGAAGGAGCCGCAGAAGCGGACCTCGGCCGCCGACGTCGCGCTCGCGAAGTCGATCGTGCTCGTGCGCTCCGACTTCGCCGGCGGCTGGAAGGCCGCCCCGAAGCCGAAGCCGCAGCCGCCCTGCAGCATCGAGCCGGACGAGTCGAAGCTCGTGAAGACGGCCGGGCTCGACCCGACCTTCGTCTGGAAGGACGGCTTCACCCAGGTCGGGAGCGAGGTCGACGTGTTCGCGAACGCGAAGCAGGCGCGGCTGGACTGGAAGCTCTCGACCTTGAGGCTGATGTCGGTCTGCCTGCTCGAGAGCGCGCGCGACGCGCTCGGCAAGAAGGCGAAGGTGGCGATCAGCTCCGCCGAGGCGCTCCCGGCGCCGAAGCTCGGCGAGCGCAGCCTGCACTTCCGGATCGTGCTCACCGGCAGCAAGAACCGGCCGCCGATCGTCACGGAGCTGATCGGCGTCGGCATCGGCCGGATCTCCGTCGTCCTGCACGCGTTCTCGCTCGCGACCGCGCTGCCGCCGTCCGGCCTCGACGCGCTCACGGCGACGCTCGCGAAGCGGCTCGCCAAGGCCTCGGGAGCGATCTAGCCGCCGCCGGGCCGGGCGCGCCGGGCGCTCGGCTATCCTCGCTCGCGGGCGCCCGCGGGCGCCGTCTTGTATGCGGACGACGCTGAAGCGAGGAATGGGGCGCGGCGCCGGGCTCAACGGCAACGGCCGCGCCGTGCTGCCGCCCGACGCGGTCGCGCCGATGCGCCGCTACCGCCAGCCGGCGCCGGCGCAGCACTCGACGGCCCGGCTGTTCGTCCGCGTCCTCGGCTGGCTCGTGCTCGCGATCGCGGTCGTCGTCGCCGGCCTCGCCGGCGGCCTCTACCTGTACGGGCACGAGACCCTGAACGCGATCTCGGCGCACTCGAAGCCGGTCCGCGACGCCCAGAAGGACCTGACCCCGGTCGGGCCGTCGCAGCCCGCGATCGCGCTCGTCGCCGGCTACGACCGCCGCGCCGGCGACGGCTCCTCGTACGCCGGCTCGAATTCGGACACAGTGATGCTGCTCCGCGCCGACCCGTCGAACGACACGCTCTCGCTGCTCTCGTTCCCGCGCGACCTGAACGTCCCGATCTACTGCTCCGGCGACACCGTGTACACGCACTCGCGGATCAACGCCGCCTGGGCGCTCTGCCCCGGCGAGGAGGGGCCGCGGGCGACCGTCGACACGATCGAGCATCTCACCGGCCTGCAGATCAACTACCTGATCACGCTCGACTTCCACGGCTTCAAGGAGATCGTCAACAAGCTCCACGGCGTCTACATGAACGTCGACCGGCGCTACTACAACCCGCCGGGGACGGGCTACGCCCAGATCAACCTCCATCCCGGCTACCAGAAGCTCGACGGCGGCCAGGCGCTCGACTACGTCCGCTTCCGGCACACCGACTCGGACATCTACCGCACCGCGCGCCAGCAGCTGTTCCTCGACGCGCTCAAGAGCCGCCTCGCGCGCAGCCTCTCGATCACGGACATCCCGCAGATCATCGGCGCGATCAAGGGCAGCGTCGAGATCGCCCGCGGCGGCGGCGGCGCGCCCTCGATGAGCGAGATCCAGTCGTACGCCGGCCTCGCCTACGGCCTGCCGCCCGGGCACCTGTTCCGGAACGCGCTCGAGCCGTCGCAGCTCCAGAACCTCGACGTCGGCGGCGCCGCCGAGCTGACGACCCCGCAGTCGAACATCGACGCGCTCGTCCAGAACTTCCTCCACCCGGACGTGACGCTGCCGACCCGCGCCGCCGACCAGGCGCTCGGGATCAAGCCGAAGAAGCGGAAGACGCACGCCCTGAAGGCGTCGGAGATCTCGACGCTCGTCCTCAACGCCGGGAACGTCCCCGGGCGCGCCGCGGACACGACGTACCTGCTCACCCAGCAGGGCTACGCGACGCGGGAGCTGCCGCCGAGCGTGCGCGCGAACGCGCCCAGCCAGACCTTCGAGACGAACATCTACTACGACCCGGTGCAGGCGAACGCGAAGCAGGCGGCGGCGCAGCTGAAGCCGCTGTTCGGCGACCACGTCAACGTCCTCCAGTTCACGCCCGCGATCGGCGCGCTCGCACAGCAGGCCGGGAACCCGCTGACGGTCGTCGCCTTCGGCACCGCGTGGGACGGGACGCTGCGGACGCCGCCGCCGCCGACCGAGACGCCGGCGAAGCAGCCGCCGGACGTCAGCGACGGCGTCTCGGTCGCCCAGTACGCGCTGCAGCAAGTCGCCTCGGAGACGCCGGTGCCGCTGATGCTCCCGCACGAGGTGGCGGCGGGCTCGCACCTGTCGACGAGCGAGGGCGTCCGCCCGTACAAGCCGCTGGAGAACCAGCACGCCGTCGTCCTCACCTTCGTGCAGCCGAACGGGATCGCGTACTGGCAGATCGAGGAGTCGACCTGGAAGTCGGCGCCGATCCTCGCGCACCCGACGAGCCACCGCACGATCGGCGGCCGCAGCTTCTCGCTCTACACGAGCGGCGGCCACATCCACATGATCGTGCTGCGCACCCCGAAGGCGTACTACTGGGTCGTGAACACGCTGCTCGACGAGCTCTCGAACGAGACGATGATCGCGATCGCGAAGAGCCTGCAGCCCCTCGGCCGCTAGCGACTACGCTTGTCGCGCTGATGGCACGGATCGGGATCTTCGGCGCGGGCTACGTCGGCCTCGTCACCGGCAGCTGCTTCGCCGACCTCGGCCACGAGGTCGTGCTGCGCGACGTCGTCCCGGAGCGGATCGAGCGGCTGCGCGCCGGCGAGGTGCCGATCTACGAGCCGGGTCTCGATGAGGTGATCGAGCGCAACCGCGAGCGGATCTCGTTCACGCTCGACGTGCACGAGGCGGTCGAGGGCGCCGACTTCCTCTACGTCGCCGTCGGCACGCCGCCGACCTACTCGGGCGACGCCGACCTGACCGCCGTCTGGGCGGTCGTCGACGAGCTGCCGGCGAAGGTCGAGGGACGGCCGATCGTCGTCATGAAGAGCACCGTCCCCGTCGGCACCGGCATGCACGTCCGCAACCGCCTCGACGCGCGCGGCCTCCAGAACGTCGGCTACGTCTCCAACCCGGAGTTCCTCGCCGAGGGCAGCGCCGTCGCCGACTTCATGAACCCGGACCGGATCGTCGTCGGCGCCTTCGACCCGGAGGACGGCGACCGCGTCGTCGAGCTGCACGGCGGCCTCGAGACCGAGGTCGTCCGCACCGACGTCTTCTCGGCGGAGCTCGTCAAGCTCGCCGCCAACGCCTTCCTCTCGACCCGGATCAGCTTCATCAACGAGATCGCGAACGTCTGCGAGCTCGTCGGCGCGGACGTCGTCGACGTCGCGCGCGGCGTCGGCCTCGACCACCGCCTCGGCCCGCACTTCCTGCGCGCCGGGATCGGCTTCGGCGGCTCCTGCTTCCCGAAGGACGTGACGGCGCTGAAGCAGCTCGCCGGCAACTCCGGCTACCCCTTCCTGCTCCTGCAGGCGGTGTGGGAGGTGAACGAGCTGCAGAAGCGCCGCGTCGTCCAGAAGCTCGAGAAGCGCCTCGGCCCGCTGCGCGGCCGGACGGTGGCGCTGCTCGGTCTCGCGTTCAAGCCGAACACCGACGACATGCGCGAGGCGCCGAGCCGCGTCGTCGCCTACCGGCTGCTCGCCGAGGGCGCGGAGGTGCGCGCCTGGGACCCCGTCGCCGAGCCGACCGACCTTCCCGGGGTCGAGATCTGCGGCTCCGTGCTCGAAGCCGTCCGCGACGCGGACGCGGCCGTGATCGTGACCGAATGGCCGCAGCTGCGCGAGCTGACGTCCGCCGAGGTGCGCGACGCGATGCGCAGGCCGCTGATCGTCGACGGCCGCAACCTGCTCGACCCGCAGGCGGCGGTCGCCGCCGGCTTCGAGTACGAGGCGATCGGGCGGCCGAGGTACGCGAGCCCGAACGGGAGCCAGCAGGGCGTCCTCGACCCGGAGCTGCGCGCGTAGTGGAGGCGCTCCTCCTGGCGGGCGGCAAGGCGGAGCGGCTGGGGGAGGCGGCGCAGGGACTCCCGAAGCCGCTCGTGCCGGTCGCCGGCTACCCGCTCGCGGAGTACACCGTCGGACGGCTCGTCGACGCGGGGGTGACGCGGATCGTCGTCGCCTGCCGCGCCGGCCAGGAGGACGTGTTCCTGAACGCGCTCGCCGGCCTCGGCGCCGAGATCGAGCCGGTCGGGGAGGAGGAGCCGCTCGGCCGCGGCGGCGGGCTCCGCTTCGCCGCCTCGCACCGGCGCGAGCCGGGGCCGGTGCTCGCGCTGAACGGGGACGAGCTGCTCGACGTCGACTACGCCGGCCTCGTCGCCGAGCACGACGAGAGCGGCGCCGCGGCGACGATCGTCGTCGCGCAGGTGAACTCGCCCTTCGGCGTCGTCGACCTCGAGGAGGACGGGACGATCACCGGCTTCCGCGAGGCGCCCCGGCTGCCGCACTGGGTCAACTCGGGCGTCTACGTGCTCGGCGACGAGGCGATCGAGCGCCTCCCGGAGCGCGGCGACCACGAGCAGACGACCTTCCCGGAGCTCGCCGCCGAGGGAAAGCTCCGCGGCCACCGGCACGAAGGCGTCTGGCTGACCGTGAACACGCCCAAGGACCTGCGCCGCGCCGCCGAGTTCATGGAGGCGCATCCGGACTGGCGGCCCGTGCGGAGGGTCGCATGACGGCGGACTCGCCGAACTACGGCACGCTCGACCGCTGGGCGTTCGACCCGCGCCGGGTCGAAAAGCCGTGGGGCTGGGAGCTGATCTGGGCCGACGCCGACGCGTACGCCGGCAAGGTGCTCTTCGTCCGCGCCGGCCAGTCGCTCAGCCTCCAGTTCCACCGCGAGAAGGACGAGAGCTGGCTCGTCCAGAGCGGCCGCGCCCGGGTCGAGCTGGGGGAGGCGGGCCAGGGCCCGCTCGACGAGGAGGTCGTCGCCGCCGGCGCGTGCTTCCGCTTCCGGCCGGGGACCGTGCACCGGGTCACCGCGCTCGAGGACACGACGATCCTCGAGGTCTCGACGCCGCAGCTGGACGACGTCGTGCGGCTCGAGGACGCCTACGGGCGCGCCGGCACCACAGAACCTTGACATCTGCGTGTTAGGGTTCGCGCGATGGACGGGCTGAAGGTCGGCGAAGCCGCCAGCCGCACGGGCTGGTCGGCGCGGATGCTGCGCTATCTCGAGGGCGCCGGCCTCGTCGTGCCCGTCCGCACGCGGAGCGGCTACCGGCTCTACGGGCTGCGCGAGCTGAACCAGCTCCGCTCGCTCGCCGAGCTGCGCCGCCGCTTCGAGCTCGAGATCTCCGACCTCGTCTTCGCGGCCCGGCTGCGGCGCGAGCCGGAGCTCCGCCGTGCCGTCGACGGCTGGCTCGCCGGCGCCGACGACCGGGCCTGGATCGACTGGGAACAGCGAAAGCACGAGCGGCTCCTACGGGTCGCATAGCGAAAGGAACCGATGGCGACGACCAAGCGCTACGACGTGAAGGACCTGGCCCTCGCGGCCGAAGGGAAGAGGCGGATCGAGTGGGCCGACCGGCAGATGCCGGTGCTCGCCGCGATCCGCGAGCGGTTCGCGCAGGAGCAGCCGCTCGCCGGCTACCGCGTGTCCGCCTGCCTGCACGTGACCACCGAGACCGCGAACCTGATGCGGACGCTGAAGGCGGGCGGCGCGGACGTCGTGCTGTGCGCCTCGAACCCGCTCTCGACGCAGGACGACGTCGCCGCGGCGCTCGTCGA
>DASSNM010000046.1:0-8270 GCA_035688025.1 Gaiellaceae bacterium
GCGCTGCCCTCGCCGGCGGTCGTCTCGACGAGGACCTCGTGGCCCTTCTGGACGAGCTCGCGCGCACCGGCCGGCGTCAGCGCCACCCGGTACTCGTCGGTCTTGATCTCCTTCGCGACGCCGATCCGCAAAACGCGCAGACATTAGCTGGCGACGGACGGGTGACGCATCCGTAGCCGTCCGGTGACGCGTTGGCACGAACCCGCAACCTCGACGCCACCGGTTCACGGGTATCGTCGATTCCGAGGGCGGAGGGACCTGCGGCCCCACCCTGGGTGGGGGACTGCCCGAACGGCTGTCCCGGGGAGAGAGGGCCGTCAGGGACGAGTCTGCAGGTAGAGCAGGAGCCCGGCGAGGGTCTTCGCGTCCTCGATCTCGGCCAGCCGGCCCGGGATCTCGGCGACCGGCCAGCGGACGAGCTCGAGGTCCTCGTCCTCCTCCGGATGCGCTTCGCCGCGCACGACGCCCTCCGCGGCGAACAGCCACATCCGCTCCCGGCAGAAGCCGGGCGTCGTCCAGAACGCCGCCAGCTCGCGCCACTCGCCGCCGGTCAGGCCGCACTCCTCCTGCAGCTCGCGCCGCGCCGTCGCGAGCGGCTCCTCCCCCGGCTCGGCCGTCCCGGCCGGAAGCTCGAGCAGCTGCTGCCGCGCCGGCTCCCGCAGCTGGCGCACGAGCGTCACGAACCCCTCCTCGTCCACCGCGACGATCGCGACCGCGCCCGGATGCTCCACGATCTCGCGTTCGTGCTCGCCCCAGCGCTCGATCGTGACGTCGATCAGCCGCCCGTCGTAGACGCGGCGCGACGAATCCGGGCGGGAGCTCACGCCCCGAGTATGCGCGAAGCGACGCGAGGTCAGCCGCAGCGGCGCGGATAGACGAGATCGGCCGGCTTCGCCTTCGGATACGGCGTCCGGCCCGGGAACGAGATCCGCACCCGCGCATAGGACGGCACGCCGTGGCACACCCGCCGGCCGCTCGCGACGAGGACCGCCCGGTACGTATGGAAGTGGCCGGCCGCGCAGTACGGCGTGCAGTCGTTCGCGTACGCGGTCCCGGTCGCGCGCGCCGTCGCTCTCCCCCAGCCGCTCCAGCGCAGCTTCCGGATCCCGAAGTTCGCGTCCGCGCAGGCGAGGACGACCTCCCGCGGCTTCGCGACCGGCTTTCCGGCGCAGTCCGGGAGTGCCCGCGGCGGAGCCACCGCGGCGGCCGCCAGCAGCGCGGCGACGATCACGCGCGGGCCTCCTCCACGAGCGCGACCGTCACGTCCACCATCGCCTCGAGGTCGGCGACCGCGATCCGCTCGTCGGGCGTGTGGATGTCCGTCATCGCGTTCGCGAGGTTGACGCAGCGCCGGCCGCGCTCGTTGAACACGTTCGCGTCCGCGCCGCCGCCGGAGAGCCCGTACGTGACCTCGTGCCCGCAGCGCGCGAGCGCCGCCGCGGCGAGCGCGACCGCCGGCTCCTCCTTCCGCAGCCGGTAGCCGTTGTAGCTCTTCCGGGCCCGCGTCTCGACCTCGCAGTCGGTCTCGGTCGCCGCGAACGAGAACACGTCGAGCATCTCCTGCACCACGTCGGCGAGCTTCGCCTCGTCGTGGCAGCGCGCCTCGGCGAGGAACGTGCACCACTCCGGGACGATGTTCCCGGCCGTCCCGCCGGAGATGACGCCGACGTTCGCGGTCGTCAGCTCGTCCACCCGGCCCAGTCGCAGGTCGGCGATCGCCTTCGCGGCCGCCTGGATGGCCGAGCGGCCCTCCTCCGGGAACATCCCCGAGTGCGACGCCCGCCCGTGGAACCGCACCTCCAGCGACCGCGACCAGGGGGCGCCGAGGACGATCTCGCCGATCGGACCCGCCTGGTCGTACACGTACCCGATCTGCGCGCGCAGCCGGTCGTGGTCGAACTCGGCCGCCCCGAGCAGGCCGACCTCCTCGCGCGTCGTGAACAGGAGCTCGATCCCCGCGTGCGGCACGTTCTCGGCGAGCACGCGCCGCGTCCCCTCGAGCATCGCGACGATCGCCGACTTGTCGTCCGCGCCGAGGATCGTCCCGCCCGCGTTCCGGATCACGCCGCCCTCGACCACCGGCGCGAGCTCGCCGTCCGGCGGCACCGTGTCCATGTGCGCGCAGAGGAACAGCGGCGTCCCCTCCGCCGTCGGCTCGATCCGCGCGTAGACGTTGCCGGCCCCGTCCTCGTCCGCGTTCAGCCCGAGCCCGGCGAGGTAGCGGTGCACCGCGTCCGCGACCTGCCGCTCCTCGCCCGGCGGGCTGCGCAGCGCGGCCAGCTCGAGGAACAGCTCGACGGCGTCCGACACGCCGGCGCCTACGCCGCGATCCGGCTGCCGGCCCGCTCGCGCGCGCGGTCGAGCGCCGCGCCGACGAAGCCGCGGAAGAGCGGCGCCGGCCGCGTCGGCCGCGACTTGAACTCCGGATGGAACTGGCTCGCGACGAACCACGGATGGTCCGGCAGCTCGCAGATCTCGACGAGACGACCCTCCTGGAACGTCCCCGAGACGACGAGCCCCGCCTCGACCAGCCGCTCGCGGTAGGCGTTGTTCACCTCGTAGCGGTGGCGGTGCCGCTCGTGGATCGTCGCGTCGCCGTACAGCTCGCGCGCCTGCGTCCCCTCCGCCACCTCGACCGCCTGCGCGCCGAGGCGCATCGTGCCGCCGAGATCCTCGATCCCCTTCTGCTCCGGCAGCAGGTCGATCACCGGGAACGGCGTCTCCGGATCCATCTCCGTCGAGTTCGCCCCCTCGAGCCCGACCACGTGCCGCGCGAACTCCGACACCGCCACGTGCATGCCGAGGCAGATGCCGAGGTCCGGGATCCCGCGCTCGCGCGCCACGCGGCAGGCGAGGATCTTGCCCTCCCAGCCGCGCGAGCCGAAGCCGCCCGGCACGAGCACGCCGTCGACGCCCTCGAGCAGCTCCGCCGCCTCCTCGTACGACATGTTCTCGGCGTCCACCCAGCGCACCCGCACGCCGCAGCCGTGATGCAGGCCGGCGTGCTTGAGCGCCTCGTGCACCGACAGGTACGCGTCCTGCAGCTTCACGTACTTGCCGACGAGCGCGATCTCGACCGAGTCGCGACGGCGTTCGATCCGATCGAGCAGCGCGTCCCAGTCGGAGAGGTCGGGCTCGAGCGCCGGCAGGTCGAGCTTCTCGAGGACGAGCCGGTCGAGCCCCTCCTCGCGCAGCACGCGCGGCACCTGGTAGACGTCCGGCACGTCCGGGCTCGCGATCACCGCGCCCGGGTCGACGTCCGCGAAGAGCGCGATCTTGTCGCGGATGTCGCGCGAGAGCTCCTCGTGCGAACGGCAGACGACGACGTCGGGATGGATGCCGATGCGGCGCAGCTCGTTCACCGAGTGCTGCGTCGGCTTCGTCTTCAGCTCCCCGGCCGCCTCGATGAACGGCACGAGCGTCACGTGCACGTACATCACGTTCTCCGGGCCGACCTCGCGGCGGAACTGGCGGATCGCCTCGAGGAACGGCAGCGACTCGATGTCGCCGACCGTGCCGCCGATCTCCGAGATGACGACGTCCGTGGCGCTCGACTCGGCCGCGCGCCGGATGCGCGCCTTGATCTCGTTCGTGATGTGCGGGATCACCTGCACCGTCGCGCCGAGGAAGTCGCCCTTGCGCTCCTTGCGCAGGACGGTGTCCCAGATCGCGCCCGCGCTGTGGCTCGCGTTGCGGAGGAAGTTCTCGTCGACGAAGCGCTCGTAGTGGCCGATGTCGAGGTCGGTCTCGGCCCCGTCCTCGGTCACGAACACCTCGCCGTGCTGGAACGGGCTCATCGTCCCCGGGTCGACGTTCAGGTACGGGTCGAACTTCTGCAGCTGCACCTTCAGGCCGCGCGCCTTCAGCAGCCGGCCGAGCGACGCGGCGACGATTCCCTTCCCGAGCGCGGAGACGACGCCACCCGTGACGAAGACGTACTTCGGGGCCCGCGCGCTCACGGGATTCAAAGGTAGCAGGGCCTCAGGACCGCATGTCCGCCGAGGTCTGCACGAGATCGAACAGCCGGGACAGCGCCCGCCGCGGCAGCGACCGGGAAACCGCGCCCCACGGCCCCTGCACGGTCAGCGTGACGCGCGTCCGCGCGGGCGCCTCCGACTCGAGCTCGAGCTCCGCGTCCGTGTGCTCGCTCGCGAGATGGAACGCGACGCGGCGGCCGCGCTCGACCTCCGTGACGAGCAGCGTTCCGGCCGCCCCCGGGCGGCGGAAGAGCGCCAGCCCGAACGACTGCTGCGCGCCCGCCTGGAGCCGCCAGCGGGCGCCCGGCGCGAGGCCGCGCCGGTCCGGCTGCACGCCCGCGATCCCCGGCCACCAGTCGGCGAGGTGGAACGGCTCGGCGAGAAACGCCCACACGTCCTCGAGCGGCGCGAGCAGGACGCGGGAGGCCGAGTGGCGCGGCACGCCCGCGAGCCTAGACGACTAGACGCCTTCGGCCGTCTGCGGGTCGAGGTCGAGCGGCTCGGTCGGCGGCCGCGAGGTGAGCTGCTCCTCGTACTCCGCCTCGGCGATCGTCGTCCGCGGCCGCCAGCCGAGGAGGTAGGCGAGCGCGGTGCCCACCGCGACGACGACGACGTTCGCGAGCACCGCGTAGAGGCCGATGTACCACGTCCAGTGTGAGCCGAGGCCGCCGAGGTCGTACGCGCTGCCGGCGAAGTGGATCTTCGCGAGCATGTACGTCCCCCAGCCCATCCCGACCGCCCAGCCGGCGAGCACGGCCCAACGGTTGAGCCAGCGCGTGTAGAGCGAGAAGAGGACGGCTGGGAGGGTCTGCAGGATCCAGACCCCGCCGGCGAGCTGGAAGTTGATCACGTCGGTCGTCGGCAGATAGAGGATGAAGACCAGCGCGCCGACCTTCACGAGCAGCGAGACGACGCGCGAGACGAGCGCCTCCTCCCGCGGCTCGGCGTGGCGGCGGATGAAGTCGCGCCAGACGTTGCGGCTGAACAGGTTCGCGGCCGCGATCGACATCACGGAGGCCGGGACGAGCGCCCCGACCGCGATCGCCGCGAATGCGAAGCCGGCGAACCCGCTCGGGAACATCTTGTCGATCAGCGCCGGCACCGCGACGTTGCCGCCGAACTTCGCGGACGGCTTGACGCCCGCCACGATCGCCATGAACCCGAGCAGCGCGATCAGGCCGAGCAGGAACGAGTACGCCGGCAGCAGCGCTGCGTTCCGCTTCACGACCTTCTGCGACTGTGCCGAGAAGACGCCGGTCAGTGCGTGCGGGTAGAGGAAGAGGGCAAGCGCGGAGCCGAAGAAGAGCGACGCGTACGCCGCCGACGAGGTGCCCGGCAGCGTCGCCGTCCCGGCCGGCAGCTTGCGGAAGATCGTCCCGTAGCCGCCGAGCCGGATCGGGATGTAGATCACGCAGACGAGGACGGTGACCCAGATGATCGCGTCCTTGACGAGCGCGAGCAGCGCCGGCGCGCGCAGGCCACTGACGTACGTGAAGACGGCGAGGATCGCGAACGCGACCCAGAGCGACGCGTCGACCGGCACGCCCATCTGCGCCAGGACGACCTCGATCCCGTACATCTGCAGGGCGATGTACGGCATCGTCGCGACGATCCCGGTCAGGGCGACCATGAGCGCGAGGAAGCGGCTGTCGAAGCGGTCGCGGACGAAGTCGGAGCCGGTGACGTAGCCGCGGTTGCGCGCCACCTGCCACAGGCGCGGCATCGTCAGCAGCACGATCGGATAGACGACGATCGTGTACGGGATCGCGAACAGGCCGATCCCGCCCTTGCCGAAGACGAGTGCGGGGACGGCGACGAACGTGTACGCGGTGTAGAGGTCGCCGCCGACCAGGAACCACGTCACGACCGTGCCGAAGCGGCGGCCGGCGAGCCCCCACTCCTCCAGGTTGTCGAGCTTCGCCCGCCGCCAGCGCGCCGCGACGATCCCGGTGACCGTGACGAGGCCGCCGATGACGATGAAGACGCTGAGCGCGCCCCACTCGACGCTCGCAAGCACGGGCTACTCCCGCAGCAGGTACGTCAGCCCCGTGCAGGCGGCGCCGAGGATCACCCACAGGAACTGGTACCAGACGAAGAACGGGATGCCCCACAGCGTCGGCGAGACGTGCGCGTACCACGGCGGGTAGAGCAGCGCGACGAAGGGGAGCAGGAGGAAGACGAGCGGCCACCGGCGACGAGTGCTCATCGCTCCGAGTCTGGCCCGTTGGCAGAAAGGCAAACCTCAGCGGACGGTCGCCAGGAACTCCTGGCCGCCGAGCATCCGCTCCAGCTCGGCCTTGCGCTCGACGTCGGCGAGCCGCTCGATGCGCGTGTGCGTCGGGTCGCCCGGCACCTTCTCGACGCGGAAGTGGCGGTCGGCGAGCGCTGCGATCTGCGGCAGATGCGTGATCGTGATCACCTGCGCGCGCTCCGAGAGGCGCTTGAGGACGCGGCCGACCGCGTTCGCGGTCTCGCCGCCGATACCCGCGTCGATCTCGTCGAAGACGAGCGTCTCGCCGCCGGCGACGGCGGCGATCGCGAGCGCGATCCGGGAGAGCTCGCCGCCGGAGGCGGTCTCGGCGACCGGCGCGAACGGCATGCCGGCGTTCGGGCGGACGAGGAAGACGGCGTCGTCGGCGCCGGTCGCGCCCGGCTCGTCGCGCTCGCGGAGCTCGCAGACGAACTCGCCCTCCCCCATGCCCACGTCGTGCAGCTCGGCGGCGACCGCGTCGGCGAAGGCGGGCGCGGCGGCGTTCCGCTCGGCGCGGAGCTCGAGCGCGAGCGCGTGCACGCGCGCCTCGGCGGCGGCGAGCGCCTGCGCCGCGGCGGCCGCGGGGTCGACGCCGTCCTCGAGCGCGGCGAGCTCGGCGCGCGCCTCGGCGGCGCGGGCGAGCAGCTCGCCGTAGTCGGCGCAGCGGAAGCGACGCTTCGCCTCCGCGATCCGGTCGAGCCCGGCCTCGATCTGCTCGAGCCGCCCGGGCTCCGCCTCGAGCGAGGCGAGGAACGCGTGCAGGTCGGAGGCGGTCTCGCGCAGGCGCAGCTCGACGTCGCGGAGCTCGTTGCCGGCGCGCTCGAGCTCGGGCGCGAGGCGTTCGAGCGGCGCGACCGCACGCTCCGCCAGCGCGACGAGTCCGCTCGCGCCGTCGCCGTCGTCCGGGGCGAGCGCCGCGGCCGCCGCGGCGGCGCCCTCGGCGAGCTCGGCGACGTGACGCAGACGCTCCCGGTCGGCGCGGAGACGCTCCTCGTCGTCCGGCTCCATCCCGGCGGTGTCCTCGGCGAGCGCGTGGAGCTCGGCGAGGCGCGCTTCGGCGAGGGCGGCGTTCGCCGTGAGCTCCTCGTGGCGGCGGCGGGCGGCCTGGAGGTCGCGCCAGGCGGCGCGCGCGTCGGCGCGGCGGCGGAGCTGCTCCTCGCCGCAGAAGCGGTCGAGCACCTCGAGCTGGTACGACGGGCGCGCGAGCCGGCGCTGCTCGAACTGGCCGGACATCGCGACCACGCGCTCGACCGCGGCGGCCACGTCCTCACGGGCCGCGGCCCGCCCCCACGCAAACGCGCGCGTGCGGCCGCCGGCGGAGACCCGCCGCGCGACGAGGAGCGCGTCCTCGTCCTCGGGACGCAGCTCGGCGAGCTCGTCGAGCTCGCCGGGGAGCGCGAGCTCCGCCTCGACGTACGCCTCCTCGCCTGCAGGCCCGACGAACGACTCGCCCCCCTTCGTTCCGAGGAGGAGGCCGACGGCCTGCGCGAGGATCGTCTTGCCGGCGCCCGTCTCGCCCGTGATGGCGTTGAGGCCCGGCGCGAAGTCGAGCTCGGCCGTGCGAATGAGCACGAGGTTCTCGATACGCAGCCGGCGCAGCATGCGATTCATCGTAGAGCGGCACCAGGACCGCACCCGCACGGCCGCGTGCAGACTTCGGAACGTGGTCGTCTACGTCGTGCGCCGGCTGCTCTGGTCGGTGCCGGTGATCCTCGTCGCGCTTCTCGTCACGTTCGCGCTGATGCGCGGAATCGGCGGAACTCCCTTCCATCCGAGCGAGTCCGAGGTCATTCCGATCCCCGTCCAGCACGAGCTCGAGGACTACTACAACCTCGACCGGCCCTGGGGCGTGCAGTACGCGACGTACGTATGGCACATCGCCCGGTTCGACTTCGGCCCGACGCTCAGCCACCGCGACGAGTCCGTCGACACGACGATCAAGGAACGCGTGCCGGTGTCGCTCGAGCTCGCGGGGCTCGCGGCCGTCGTCGCCGTCGTGCTCGGCTTCGCGATGGGGATCGGCTCGGCGGTGCGGCGCGGGA
>DASSNM010000061.1:0-11379 GCA_035688025.1 Gaiellaceae bacterium
GCGGCCGTCTGCGTCTCGCTCTGGCAGCGGCGCCGCCGCGCCGTCCCCTCGGTCGAGGCGGTGGGGAAGTGAGGCGCGCGCTCGTCCTCGGGGCGGCGCTCGCCGCGCTCGCGCTCGCCGGCTGCGGGAGCGGCGGCGGCAAGCACGCCGCGACCGGAACCGGGAAGGGCGGCCTGACCGACGTCACGAGCGCGGCCCAGTTCGTGAACCTCTTCAACCAGGCGTCGGGGGAGCCGCGGCTCGTCGTTCTCGTCTCGCCCACCTGAAGCATCTGCCTCTCCGGCGCCAGTTGGGTGCGGCTGCAGATCCTCGACAAGTATCCGAAGGCGAAGTTCCGGCTGTTCGCCGTCTGGGAGAACGCGCTCGCGACGGACTCGCGCTCGGTCGTGTCGCACGACATGTTCGGCGACGACCCGCGCGTGACGAGCCTCTGGGATCCCTCGAACCAGGTCGGCCAGTGGTTCGTCCAGCACGGCTACTCGCTCGGCGGGATCGACCTCGCCTTCATCTACGACGCGTACTACGCCTACGGCAAGGACGCGCGCTGGCAGGACGGGCCGAGCTCCCCGATCGTCGACGGCAGCGAGATCATCACGCACGTCGACGGGCTGCAGCAGCAGTTCGTGCCGCTGCTCGGCTAGCCGTCAGCCGTTCCGGAAGCCGAGGTCGAGCAGCTTGCGCGAGTCGTTGTACATGTCGCCGGAGTCGAGGACGACCGCGATCAGCGTCCGGCCGTGCCGGGTCGCCGACGAGACGAGGCACCAGCCGGCCTTGTGCGTGAAGCCGGTCTTGACGCCGTTCGCGCCCGGATACATGCGGAGCAGCGAGTTGTTGTTGATGTAGATCTTCGAGTAGGTCGGCGGCGCCCACTGCACGTGGATCTCCTTCGTCCGCACGATCTTCCGGAAGGTCGGGTTCTTCAGCGCCTCGCGGGTGACGGCGGCGAGGTCCCACGGGCTCGAGTAGTTCCCCTCGTCGACGACGCCGCTCGGGCTCGTGTAGTGCGTGTCCTTCATCGACAGGTGCGCCGCCTCGGCGTTCATCTCGCGCAGGAACGCCGCCTTCGAGCCGGCGGCCGCGATCGCGAGCTGCAGCGCGTCGTCGTTGCCGGAGTAGAGGAGCATCGCGTAGAAGAGCTTCCAGACCTGCACCTGCTCGCCCGTGTGCAGGCCCTCGCGGACGAGCGGGACGCGGGTCACCGCGCGCGCGACCGTCGTCACCTGGTGCGGCTTCAGCGCCTTCAGCGCCAGGAGCGCGGTCATGATCTTCGTCGTCGACGCGATCGGCCGTCGCTCGTGCGCGTGCTTCGCCCACAGCACCTGGCCGGTGCCGGCGTCGACGAGGATCGCGGCCGCCGCGGCGAGCGGCGCGTGCAGCCGCCCGGCGAGGGTCGCCGGACCGTGCACCAGCACGACCGGCTTCGTCTGCGTCACGACCGTCTTCTGCGCGGGCGCGCTCGCGGTGTCGTCGGCGGCGACGACGACGGGCGCGCCCGTTCCCGCCGCCTGCGCGACCGTGGTCGCGGAGCGGCCGCCCGCCCAGACGCCGACCGCGAACGCCGCGAGCACGGCGACGCCGAGGGGTGTGAGCCGCCGCAGCCGGTACCGGTACCGCCTCCGGCGCCGCCGCGTTGGAGCGACCGGCGCGAGCGCGTCGAAGGACACCCGTCGAGGATAGAACGGCGGTCGGCGGGGCTCAATCCGGCCACACCTAGAATGCCCGCGTGCGCACGACCGCCGAGATCCGCGAGGGCTACCTCTCCTTCTTCGAGGAGAAGGGCCACCTCCGCTGCGCGTCCTACCCGCTGATCCCGCGGGCGGACGACCGCTCGACGCTCTACACGTCGGCCGGGATGCAGCCGCAGATGCCGTTCTTCCTCGGCCGCGAGCAGCCGCCGGCGCCGCTGACGACGACGACGCAGAAGGTGTTCCGGACGCAGGACATCGACGAGGTCGGGCTCGACACCTATCACCTGACCTTCTTCGAGATGCTCGGCAACTTCTCGTTCGGCCAGTACTTCAAGGCAGGCGCGATCGAGTACGCGACCGAGTTCGTCCAGCAGCGGCTGGGGCTCGACTGGGACCGGATCTGGGTCACCGTCCACGCCGGCGACCCGGAGCTCCGGCTCGGGCCCGACGAGGAGGCGATCCGGCTCTGGGAGGAGATCGGGATGCCCGCCGAGCGGATCGTGCCGCTGCCGTCGTCCGAGAACTTCTGGTCGGTCGGCGGGCCGGGGCCGTGCGGGCCGGACTCGGAGATCTACTACGACTGGGGCGAGGAGGCCGGCTGCGGCACGCCCGAGTGCAAGCCGGGCTGCTCGCGCTGCGAGCGGTTCCTCGAGTTCTGGAACCTCGTCTTCATGGCCTACGAGCTGCACCCGGACGGGACGCTCACCGACCTGCCGAAGCAGAACATCGACACCGGCATGGGCCTGGAGCGGATCGCGCGGATCATGCAGCAGGTGCCGTCGGTCTACGACACCGACGGCTACCAGAAGATCATGGCCTGGATCGCGGCCGAGTCCGGCGTCGCCTACGGCGACTCGCCCGACGCAACGAAGGCGCACCGCGTGCTCGCCGATCACGGCCGCGGCATGACCTTCATCGCCGCCGAGGGCGTCACCCCGTCGAACGAGGGGCGCGGCTACGTCCTGCGCCGGATCGTCCGCCGCGCGGCGCAGCACGGGCTGCGGATCGGCATGGAGGCGCCGTTCCTGCCGGACCTGGCCGAAACGGTCATCGACCAGATGGGCGACGCGTACCCCGAGCTGCGCGAGCACCGCGACGACATCCGCCGCGTCCTCGCCGCCGAGGAGGAGCGCTTCGGCGAGACGCTCGAGCGCGGGATGAGCCTCTTCGAGGAGGCGGCCGCGAAGGGCGAGATCACCGGCGAGGACGCGTTCGCCCTGCAGGCGACCTACGGCTTCCCGATCGAGCTGACCCAGGAGCTCGCCCGCGAGCGCGGCCTCGGCGTCAACGACGAGGAGTACACGCGGCTGATGGAGGAGCACCGCGAGATCTCGCGCGCCGGCGTCGCGGGCGGGAACGCGCAGCGCGCCGCCGAGTTCGCCGTCTCCGCCGGCTTCCGCGCCGAGTTCGTCGGCTACGAGAAGACCGACGTGCTGACCCAGCTCGGCGCGGTCGAGGAGCTCGAGGAGGGGCTCTTCCTCGCGAAGCTGCGGGAGTCGCCGTTCTACGCCGCCGGCGGCGGCCAGGTCACCGACGCGGGCTGGATCGAGCGGGGCGACGGCGCGCGCGCCGAGCTGCGCGAGGCGTACCGGTTCGAGGGCGGCGACCAGGTGCTGCTGTTCGAGGGGAGCGGATTCGCCGCCGGCGACCGCGTCCGCGCGGTCGTGCCGTGGGCGGTGCGCTACCCGACGATGGCGAACCACACCGCCACGCACCTCCTCCACAAGGCGCTGCAGGAGGTGCTCGGCGACCACGTCCGGCAGGCCGGCTCGGCCGTCCGCCCCGACAAGCTCCGCTTCGACTTCACGCACCCGCAGGCGCTCACGCCGGCCGAGCGCGCCGAGGTCGAGCGGCGGGTCAACGAGCGCGTCTTCGCGAACCTGCCGGTGCGGATCTTCGAGACGCCGCTCGCGGAGGCGCGGAACCTCGGCGCGATGATGCTCTTCGGCGAGAAGTACGGGGACGTCGTCCGCGTCGTCGACGTCGACGGCTGGTCGCTCGAGCTCTGCGGCGGCACGCACGTCCGCTCGACCGCGGAGGTCGGGCCGTTCGCGATCGTGCGCGAGCAGGCGGTCGGCGCGGGCGCGCGGCGGATCGAGGCGGTCACCGCGGGCGAGGCGTTCGCGCTCCTGCACGAGCGCGCCCGAGAAGCGGACGAGCTGCGCGGCGAGCTGGAGAAGGCGCGCAAGGCGCGGCCGGCGGAGCAGGCTGCGGCGGGCTACGACGTCCGCGAGCGCGTCGACGGCGTCGTCCTCGCCGAGACCCGCGACCTGCAGCCGGGCCCGCTCCGCGACCTCTCCGACCGGATCCGCCAGCAGGAGAAGGCCGACGGCGCGATCGTCGCCTCGATCACCGGCGAGCGCGTCCACATCGTCGTCAACCTCGCCGAGAGCCTCGGCGTCGACGCGTCCCGGCTCGCGAACGAGATGGGCCGGCTCGTCGGCGGCCGCGGCGGCGGCAAGCCGACGATGGCGCAGGCGGGCGGCGGCGAGCCGGACGGGATCCCGGGCGCGTTCGAGGCCGCGAAGAAGGCGCTCGCGTGAAGGTGCTGGCGCTCGACTTCGGCTCCGCGCGGACCGGGGTCGCCGTCTCCGACCCGACCGGGACGCTCGCCCGGCCGCTCTGTGTCGTCGAGCGCGCCGAGAGCGAGCCGGGGCTCGCCGAGCTCGCGCGGCTCGTCCGCGACGAGGCGGCCGAGCAGGTCGTGGTCGGGCTGCCGCTGACGATGCGCGGCGAGCGCGGCGAGCAGGCGGCCGCGACGGAGCGGTTCGTCGCGGCGCTGCAGGGGGTCGTCGACGTCCCGGTCGTGCTCTACGACGAGCGCTTCACGACCGATCTCGCCCGGCGGACGCCGTCCGCGGCGCCGGAGGACGCGCGGGCCGCGGCGCACCTGCTCTCCAGCTACCTGCAGTGGTCGAGCGCGAGCGCGATCTGAAGCGCGGCTCCCGGCTCGGCCGCCGCATCGCGGCGCTCGTCGGCCTCGTCGTGCTGCTCGGCATCGGCGCCTACGTCGCCGGCGCGGTCTTCGGCGGCTCCAAGAGCTCGGCGCCGCCGACGACCGCCGTCTCGACGATCCCGCCGCCGAAGCCCTTCAGGATCGTCTTCCCGGAGGGCTTCACGCGCGAGCAGATGGCGCAACGGGTCGGGGCCGTCGCGAAGATCGCGGCGGGCGAGCACCGCGGCAGGCCCCACATCTCGAGCCGGACGTACCTGAAGGCGACCGGCCCGCGCGCGATCCCCGGTTTCGGGACGGAGAGGCGCCCGCTCGAGGGATTCCTCTTCCCGGCGCTCTACGACTTCCTCGCGAAGACGACCTCGAAGCAGCTCGTCGCCGCGCAGCTGCAGGCGTTCCGGCGCAACTGGGACTCGCTCGACCTGTCGTACGCGCGCTCGCGGAACCTGACCCCGTACGACGTGCTGATCATCGCCTCGATGGTCGAGCGGGAGGCCCAGGTGCCGAGCGAGCGGGCGAAGGTGGCGGCGGTGATCTACAACCGGCTGAAGGCGCGGATGCCGCTCGGGATCGACGCGACGATCCGCTACGGCCTGCACGTGCCGCCGACCGAGCCGCTCCACGAGTCGCAGCTGCAGAGCGACAGCCCCTACAACACGCGCAACCGGCTCGGCCTGCCGCCGACGCCGATCGCGAACCCGGGGCTCGCGGCGATGCAGGCGGCCGCGAAGCCGGCGAAGGTGGACTACCTCTACTTCGTCCGCAAGCCCGACCACAAGCACCACTACTTCACCGCGAACTACGACGACTTCGTCAACCACGAGCACGAGTACGGCTACTAGCGTCTTCCTGCTGGGGCATCCGGTCGCGCACTCGCTCTCGCCGCGGATGCAGAACGCGGCCTTCGCGGCGGCGGGCCTCGACTGGCGCTACGAGGCGTGGGACGTCGAGCCCGGCGAGCTCGCGGCCGCGGTGCGCGAGGTCGAGTACGCGAACGTCACCGCGCCGTACAAGCAGGAGGCGGCGCGACTCGTCGGCAGCGAGCTGCCGTCGGTGAACACGCTCGTCCGCGGGCGCGGCTTCTCGACCGACGCCGCGATCCTCGAGCAAGTAACAGACTGTTACAAGGTCGCGATCGTCGGGGACGGCGGCGCGGCGGCCGCGTTCCGCTGCGCGCTGCCGGACGCGCGCGTCTTCGCGCGGCGCGGCGAGTGGCCGCCGGACGTGCGCGACACGGATCTCGTCGTCCACGCGACCTCGGTGCGCGACGAGGTGCTCTTCGAGCTCAGGCCCGGGCAGACGCTCGTCGACCTGCCGTACCCGCGCACCGCCACCGCCGAGGCGGCCGCGGCGGCAGGGGCGCGCGTGCTCGACGGGCTCGAGGTGCTGCTCGCGCAGGGCGCGGCCGCCTTCGAGCTCTGGACCGGCCGGCCGGCGCCGGTCGCGGCGATGCGCGACGCGCTCGGACTTCCCGCCTGAGTTGTCCCGCTTTGCCCGACCTCGCCGCCGCAGCGCACTAGGCTCTCCCGCATGACCCTCGAGCTGGCAACGGCGGGCGAGTCGCACGGGCCCGCGCTCGTCGCGATCCTGTCCGGGCTGCCCGCGGGGCTCGTCCTCGACCGCGCGGCGATCGACGCCGACCTGCGGCGCCGCCAGCAGGGCTACGGCCGCTCGCCGCGCCAGCAGATCGAGACGGACGAGGTCGAGGTGCTCGCCGGGCTTCGCCACGGCCGCACGCTCGGGACGCCGCTCGCGCTCGTCGTCCGCAACCGCGACCACAGGAACTGGACGTGGGGGATGAGCCCGTGGCCGCCCGAGGGCGAGCCGCAGGGGAAGGGGACGAAGCCGGTGACGCTGCCGCGGCCCGGCCACGCCGACCTCGCCGGCGTGCAGAAGTACGGGCACGCGGACGTGCGCGACGCGCTCGAGCGCGCCTCGGCGCGGCACACGGCCGTGCTCGTCGCCGCGGGCGCGGTCGCGAAGGCGCTGCTGCGCGAGATCGGGATCGAGGTCGCGGGCGAGGCGCTGCCGGAAGCGGGCGCCGACCCGGCCGCGGTCGACGCCGCGCGCGCCGACCGGGACACGCTTGGCGGCCGCGTCGAGGTGCGGGCACGCGGCGTCCCGCCGGGGCTCGGCTCCTACGCGCGGCGCGAGGACCGGCTCGACGCGCGGCTCGCGGCGGCGGTGACGGGCATCCAGGCGGTCAAGGGCGTCGAGGTCGGCGACGGGTTCGCGCTCGCGGGGCTCCGCGGCTCGGAGGCGCACGACGAGATCGTCCGCGACGAGCGCGGTCTGCTCCGCGAGACGAACCGCGCCGGCGGGATCGAGGGCGGCATGTCGAACGGCGAGGAGATCGTCGTGCGCGCCGCGATGAAGCCGCTGCCGACGCTGATGAAGCCGCTCGCCTCCGTCGACCTCGACAGCGGCGAGGCGGCGGCCGCGCTCGTGGAGCGGAGCGACGTCTCCGCGGTCGAGGCGCTCGCGGTCGTCGCCGAGGCGGCGGTCGCGTGGGAGCTGGCCCGCGCGGCGCGCGAGAAGTTCGGCGGCGACGCGCTCGGCGACCTCGTCGCCGCATGGCGCGCGTACGTGGAGCGGATCGACTGGACGCCGCGAGACGCGTGACGCTTCCGTGACCGTGTCTGACACCGGGCTGGTGCCCTTGCGAGCTCGGCAGGGCGCGGGGAGGAGCTCCCGCCTCGTGGCGCCGGGAATGCGTGCGTTGCGAAGCCGTGACGCTTTCGTTCGCGTGTCTGACACCGGGACATGTCCCGTCCGGACATGAGCGTTCCGGCGAGACACGTCGCGCTCGTCGGCTTCATGGGCGCGGGCAAGACGACGCTCGGCGAGGAGGTCGCGCGCCGGGTCGGGCGTCCCTTCCGCGACGTCGACCGCGAGGTCGAGACGGCCCTCCAGACGTCGATCGCGAGCTTCTTCGCCGCCGAGGGCGAGGAGGCGTTCCGCGTCCGCGAGACCGCGGCGACCGTCTCGGCGCTCCGCGACCCGCGTCCGGCCGTGCTCGCGCTCGGCGGCGGCGCGGTCACGCGCGAGCCGGTCCGCGCCGCGCTCCGCGAGCACGCGGTCACGGTCCTGCTCGACGTCGACCCGGACACCGCCTGGGAGCGCGTCCGCGGCTCCGACCGCCCGCTCGCGCAGGAGCGCGCCGCGTTCCTCGCGCTCTACGACCAGCGGGCGCCGCTCTACCGCGAGCTCGCGGACGCGGTCGCCCGCGACGCCGACGACGCCGTCCTCGCCGCCGCCGGCGTCCACGTCGAGCTCGGCTCGCTCCAGCGGCTCGGCTCGCTCGTACCCGGCTCGGGGCCGGTCGCGCTCGTCTCCGACCCGCACGTCGCAGGCATCCACGGGATGGACGCGCAGCTCGCGCTCGGCCCGCGCCTCGCCGAGACGCACGAGCTGCCGCTCGGCGAGGAGGCGAAGACACTGGCGGCGCTCGACCGGCTCTGGCAGGAGCTCCGCCTCGACCGCGGCGGCACGATCGTCGCGCTCGGGGGCGGCTGCACGACCGACGCCGCCGGCTTCGCGGCCGCCGCCTACCTGCGCGGCGTGCCCTGGGTGCCGGTTCCGACGAGCCTCGTCGCCCAGGTCGACGCCGCGATCGGCGGCAAGACGGCGGTCGACCTGCCGCAGGGCAAGAACCTCGTCGGCGCCTTCCACTGGCCGGCGCGGACGGTGATCGACCCGGCGCTGCTCGCGACGCTCTCCGAGGCGCAGCGGCGCGAGGGGATGGCCGAGGTCGTGAAGACCGGCCTGCTCGCGGGCGAGCCCTTCTGGGAGCTCCGCGACGACGAGCTCGTCCGCCGCTGCGCCGCCTTCAAGGCGGCCGTCTGCCTGCGCGACCCGCACGAGCGCGGCGAGCGCGCGATCCTCAACCTCGGGCACACGTTCGCGCACGCGCTCGAGGCGGCCGCCCGCTACGAGGGCGTCACGCACGGGCAGGCGGTCGCGCTCGGCCTGCTCGCGGCGCTCCGGCTCTCCGGACGGGACACCGCGCCCGTGGAGGAGCTGCTCCGCCCGAAGCCTGTCCGCGTCGACCGCGAGCTCGCGTGGGCGGCGATGCGGCGCGACAAGAAGGCGGTCGCCGGCGAGGTGCGGCTCGTCCTGCTCGGCGACGACGGGCCGCGCTGGGGCGTCGAGGCGCCGGCCGCGGACGTTCGTCGCGAGCTCGACAGGCTGATCGCGGGATAGGCTCGCGTCATGCGGATCCTCGTCCTCAACGGCGTCAACCTGAACATGCTCGGCCGGCGCGACCCCGCGCACTACGGCGGCCTCTCGATCGCCGAGCTGGAGAGCCGGATCTACGACTGGGCACGCGAGCTCGAGCTCTCCGTCCAGTGCCGGCAGACGAACAGCGAGGCCGAGTTCATCCACTGGTGCCACGACGCCTACGAGTCGGTGGACGGGATCGTCGTCAACCCGGCCGCGTGGACGCACTACGCGTGGTCGATCCACGACGCGCTCGAGTCCGCGGCCGTGCCGGTCGTCGAGGTGCACCTCTCGAACGTGGACGAGCGCGAGGACTGGCGGCGCGTCTCGGTCATCTCGGACATCGTCGCGGCGCGCTACGTCGGGCACGGCCCCGACGGCTACCGCATGGCCCTCGAATACCTGAAGGAGAAGCACGCGTGACCGACCGCCTCGCCCGCCTCGCCGCGTCCCTGGAGGAGCCGCTCCTCGTCACCAACCCGGTGAACGTCCGCTACCTGTGCGGCCTGGAGAGCTCGAACGCCGCGCTCGTCGTCGAGCCGGGGCGGACGCGGCTCTGCACCGACTTCCGGTACATCGCCGCGGCCCGGCAGGCGGAAGGCGTCGAGCTCGTCGAGACGCCGCGCGACACGATCGGCTGGCTGACGGAGAACCTGTCGGGACGGGTCGGCTTCGAGTCCGCGGTGCTGCCGTACGCGCTCTGGGAGCGGCTGCGCGGCGGCGGGGTCGAGCTCGTGCCGCGCCCCGGCCTCGTCGAGGCGCTGCGCGCGGTGAAGGACGAGGGCGAGCTGCGGACGATCCGCGAGGCGTGCGCGATCACCGACCGCATGTTCGAGCGGCTCGCGAGCGAGGTGCCGTTCGTCGGCCGCCGCGAGCTCGACGTCTCCTGGGACATCGCGCGGCTCTTCCACGAGGAGGGCGCCGAGGGCTTCGCGTTCGAGTTCATCGTCGGCTCCGGCCCGACCGGCTCGTCGCCGCACGGCCGTGCGGGCGACCGCGTCATCGGCGCCGGCGAGCTCGTCGTCCTCGACGTCGGCTGCACCGTCGACGGCTACGCGTCGGACTACACGCGCACGTTCGCGACCGGCGAGCTCGACTCCGAGCTGCGGGAGGCGTACGACGTCGTCCGCGCCGCGCAGCAGGCGGGCCTGGACGCGATCCGCGCCGGCGTCACCGGCGTCGAGGCGGACGCGGCGGCGCGCGCGGTGATCGACGCGAGCCCGTTCGCGGGCACGTTCGGCCACGGCCTCGGCCACGGGCTCGGCCTCGACGTCCACGAGGCGCCGCGGCTCTCGACCGCGAGCGAGGACGTGCTCGAGCCGGGCAACGTCGTCACGGTCGAGCCGGGCATCTACCTCGACGGACGCTTCGGCGTCCGCATCGAGGACGACGTCTTCGTCACCGCCGACGGGATCGAGAACCCGGTCCGGTTCACGAAGGACCTCGTCACCGTCTCCTGAGGTTCCCGCTCCCGGCGCCGGCAAAGTCGGCGCCTCCGCTCCCTGGCGGCTCAGCCTACGCGGCTCGCTACCATCACCCGCCGGACATGGCGGAGACGGTCGACACCAACAGCTTCAAGAACGGGATGCACATCGAGCTGGACGGCAAGGTCTGGCGCATCGTCGAGTTCCAGCACGTGAAGCCGGGCAAGGGCGGCGCGTTCGTCCGCACGAAGCTGAAGAGCCTCGACGCGGGCTCCGTCGTCGACCGCACCTTCCGCGCCGGCGAGAAGTTCCCGCGCGTGCACACGGAGACGAAGAACGTCCAGTACCTCTACGACGACGGCGCCGAGGTGCACTTCATGGACGAGGAGACCTACGAGCAGTTCGCGCTCCCGCACGCCGAGCTCGAGGCGGAGCTGCCGTTCATGCAGCCGAACGCGTCCGTCCAGGTGATGGCGGTGAACGGGAAGCCGTCGAGCATCCAGCTGCCGTCGTCGGTCGAGCTGACCGTCGTCGAGACGGAGCCGGGCGTGAAGGGCGACACGGTCTCGAACGTGACGAAGCCGGCGACGCTCGAGACCGGCGCGGTCGTCCAGGTGCCGCTCTTCGTCAACGTGGGCGACCGGCTCAAGGTCGACCCGCGCGAAGGCCGCTACATCTCGCGCGCGTAGCGCCGCGGCGACAACGGTAGGCTCCCAGCCGTGCCGACCCTCGCCGACACGACGATCCGCCTGCTCGGCCAGGAGCCGCTGGCGGGACGGATGCCGACCGCGGAGCAGCTTCGGCTCGCGGAGATCCTCGACCGCGCCGGCTTCGCGTACCTCGAGGTCTCCGGCGGCGGCTGCTTCGACTCCGCGGTCAAGCGCGGCGTCGAGAGCCCGTGGGAGCGGATCCGCGCGCTGAAGGCGCGCGTCAGGACGCCGCTCGGGCTCGCGCTCCGCGGCCGCTTCCTCGTCGGCTCGCGGCCCGTCGACGCCGACCTCGCGCGCCGCTTCGTCGCGTCCGCGGCGGCGAACGGGATCGACGTCTTCCGGCTCCACGACCCGCTGAACGACGTCTCGAACCTGCGCGAGGC
>DASSNM010000063.1:0-3149 GCA_035688025.1 Gaiellaceae bacterium
GACGAAGGCTGGCTCTTCGCCTCCATCGCGTCCCAGGTCGCGGAGCGCCGTCGCGCGCTCGGGCTGTCGCAGGCCGAGCTCGCGGCGCTGTGCGACACGACGCAGTCGGCGATCGCCCGCCTCGAGAGCGGGGGGCGCCCGCCGCGCATCGACACGCTCCTCCGCATCGCCGAGGCGCTCGAGTGCGAGCTCCACGTGGAGCTCAGGCCGCGAACCACGAGGGAGGGATAGGCGATGGCGACGCTCACGGAGCGCATCGATCGGTTCGAGCTGGATCTCCGCCGCATGCAGCGCGAGCTCGAGGCCCTCCGGCGGGAAGCGCGCGCGGACGCCGCGCCCGCGGCTCCCGCGATCTCGGCCGCAACGCTCGTCCCGGAGCCGGCGCAGCCGCCGGTCGTCCTGCCGGCGCCGGAGCGGGCGCCCGCCGCGCCACAGCGGCCGCCACGGGTCGACGTCGGCGAGCTGCTCGCCCGCTTCGACCTCCTCGGAGCGCGTGGGCTCGCGGTCGCGGGCGGCGCCGTCACGGCGCTCGGGATCACGCTGCTCTTCGTGCTCGCCGCCGAGCGCGGCTGGATCGGGCCGGAGGAGCGGGTTGCAATGGGCGCGGTCGTCTCCGCGCTCTTCTTCGCGGCCGGACTGCTCCTCCACCGCCGGTACGGCCAGATCGCCGCAGGGCTCGCGTCCGTCGGCGCCGGCATCGCAGGCGGCTATGCGACGCTCGCCGCGGCGACGGCGCTGTACCACCTCGTGCCCGACGCGGCGGCGCTCGCGATCGCCGCGGCGATCGCCGGCCTCGCCGTCGCCGTCTCGCTCGCCTGGGGCTCGGAGCTCGTCGCTGCGCTCGGTCTCGTCGGGGCGGCGCTCGCACCGGCGCTCGAGGCGCTCGACAGCGAGATCGGCGCGCCCGCCGTCGCGTTCGGCGTCGTCGTCCTCGCCGCGACGGGCGTCGTCGCGGTCTCGCGACGCTGGGAGCTCCTGCTCGCCGTCGTGGCAGTTGTCGTCGGCGCACAGGCCGCCTGGCTCGTCGCGGTGCAGGCACCGGGCGGCGACGCGGCGACGCTCGCCGTGGTGGCCGGCCTGGCGCTCGTCGCCCTCACCGCCGCGTGTGCGTGGCAGGTGACCGGGCGGGAGCGGGCCCTGTCGCGACTCGCCGGGACCATGGTGCTCGCGGACCTCGGCTTCGTCCTCCTCTCGAGCCAGGCGCTCCTCGCTGCCGGCACCGACCGTGGCGTCGCCCTCGCCGCCGCGGCGCTCGCGCTCGGCATCGCATGGCTCCTCCTGCGCGAGATCCAGCCCGATCTCGCGCTCGTCCTCGGGGCGGGCGCGCTGGCGCTCGGCGCCGTCGCCGTCGCCAACCTCGTCTCCGGCGACGGGCTGACGCTCGCCTGGGCCGCGGAGTCGGCACTGCTCTCGCTCCTCGCCTACCGGTTCGGAGACCTGCGGCTGCAAGCCGCGGCGGTCGGCTACCTCGGGCTCGCGACGGGCCATCTCGTCGCGGTGACGGAGCCGTTCGGCGAGCTGTTCCAGTCGCCCGTCGACGCCTCGGTCGCCGTCCCGACGCTCGCGGTCGCGGCCGCTGCGACGGCGGCCGGCCTGCTCGCGCCGCCGGCGTACCGGGAGACCGGCGAGGTGGGGGTGCTCGCGTTCCTCGCCGCGCTCCGCGCAGCCGTGCTCGAGCGCCGTCCTCGCCTCGTCGAGACGCTGCTGGCGGGCGCCGCCGCGCTCGGCATCGTCGCCTTCGGCGTCCTCGCCGTGTCCCTCGACGCGGACGCCGGGCACACCGCGCTCAGCGTCCTCGCGGCGGCAGTCGCGACGACGGGAACGGTGGTCGCCTCGAGGCGACGCGCGAAGGGCCTCGCCGCCGCGTCGCTTCTCGCATCGGTCGTCGTCGTCGCCGAGGCCGGCGCGTACGACGTCGACGAGCTCGACGCCGGGTGGGCCGCGGTGTCGCTACTCGCTGCCGCGGCCGGGCTGTTCGCCGCGGGCGTGCTGCTCCGGGTCGGATGGACGACGCCTCGCCGGCTGGGTCTCGTCTCCGGTGCGGCGTTCGTCGTCGCATTCGTCTCGTCGGTCGTCGTCGTCGACCTCCTCGCCCCGGAGTCGCCCGAGGCGGCGACCCGGCTCTGGTGGACGCTCGGAATGGGCTGCATCGCGCTCGCCCACCTCGCGGTGGCGGGCTGGGCGTTGCGCGAGCCGCGCCTGCGGAACCTCGCGACGACGCTCTGGAGCCTCGGCCTCGTGGCGCTCCTCGCCGCCGAGCTCGCACTCACGGACGGCGGCTCGCTGTTCGCCGTCGCGGTCGCTGTGACCGCGGCCGCGGCGGCGGTCGTCTCGCAGCGGCTGCCGGAGCCGCGTCTGTGGATCGCCGCCGTCGTCCTCGTGGTGGCGGACGCGCTCGGCGTCGTCGCGGGCCTGACGCCGCCCGAGCACCTCCTGACGGCGAACCCGCATCCTGCGTCGGGCGTCGCCGCGCTCGTCGCGGTGGCCGCCGCGACCGCCGTGGTCGGCCTCACCGCTCGGGCGCACCGTGGCCGGTTCCTCGCCGGCGCCGCGGGCCTCGCGCTCTACGCGGTCTCGCTGGTCGTCCTCGAGCTCGCGATCCGGCTCTCCGGTGCGTCGCTCGAGACCGACTTCGAGCGGGGGCACACCGCCGTCAGCGCCGTCTGGGGGCTGACGGGGCTGACCCTCCTCGTCCTCGGAGTTGCACGCCGCTCGTCCCGCCTGCGCTACGCGGGTCTCGCGCTCTTCGGCTTGACGCTCGCAAAGATCTTCCTCTTCGACCTCGCCGAGCTCAGCTCGGTCGCGCGGGCCGCGTCGTTCGTTGCGGTCGGCGGGCTCCTGCTCGCCGGTGGAGCGCTCGTCCAGCGGCTCGGTGAGCGCGAGGTTGACATACTCGAGCGATGAGCGATCCGTATTCCGCCGCAGAGCTCGAGCGGCTGATCGAGCAGTACAACGACGCGTGGAACGCGCAGGACCTCGACGCCATCATCGCGTTCCACGCCCCCGGGATGGTCTTCGAGAACCACACCGCCGGCGAGCGGGCGGAGGGCGACGCGGTGCGCGACCACATCGCCGAGATCTTCGCCAACTGGCCCGACCTCCGGTTCACGGGACGCCGGCTGTACGCCCGCGACGGCCTGGTCGTGAGC
>DASSNM010000074.1:0-38866 GCA_035688025.1 Gaiellaceae bacterium
TCGACCTCGAAGTGCGCGCGCAGACCGGCGAGCGTGGCGGCGACGTGCGAGCCGCCGCCGCTCGGGAAGTCGGGGTCGCCGATCCGCTGCGAGAGGAAGAGGACGCGCGTCACAGCAGCTCATCTCAGCATGCGGGCGCGACGGCCCGCGGGGAGCCCCGGCTGCGCCGCCGCATTCGCTAGCGTGGCCGGGTGCAGCCCGAGACCGTGGCAGGCAGCGAGGCCCACGACCGCGGAGACGGCGCGGGCGGCGCCGCCGCAGCCGCCGAGGCGTGGCTCGACGCCCGTTCGCGGCCTCCCGTCACCGTCATCCGCCGCTCGCGCGGGCTGTTCGACCTGAACCTGCCCGGCCTCTGGGCCTACCGCGAGCTCCTGTTCTTCCTGATCTGGCGGGACATCAAGGTGAAGTACAAGCAGGCGGCGATCGGCCTGCTCTGGGTCGTGCTGCAGCCGGTGATGCAGATGATCGTCTTCACGATCGTCTTCAACCGGCTCGCCGGGGTGAAGGGCCAGACGGGCGTCCCGTATCCGCTCTTCGTCTTCTCCGGCCTGCTGCCGTGGACGCTGTTCGCGAACGGCCTCACCCAGGTGACGACGAGCGTCGTCGGCAACGCGGGGCTGATCTCGAAGGTCTACTTCCCGCGCCTGATCATCCCGGTCGCGAGCGTCGTCGCCGGGCTCGTCGACTTCGCCGTCTCGCTCGTCGTGCTCGGCGCGCTGATGGCCTACTACCACCACGCGCCGGACGTGAGCGCGCTCGCCATCCCGCTCTTCATCCTGATCGCGATCGCGAGCGCGCTCGCCGCCGGACTCTGGCTCTCGATGCTGAACGTCCGCTTCCGCGACGTCCAGTACACGATCCCGTTCCTGACGCAGGCGCTGCTCTTCCTCTCGCCCGTCGCGTACTCGACCTCGATCGTGCCGGTGCACTACCGGGCGCTGCTCGGGATCAACCCGATGACGGCGGTCGTCGAGGGGTTCCGCTGGGCGTTCATCGGCGGCGCGCCCCCGTGGAGCCACTCGTTCATCGCCTCGCTCGTCATGGTCGGCATCCTCCTCGTCACCGGCGTCCTCTTCTTCCGCCGCCAGGAGAAGACGTTCGCGGACCTCATCTAGGAGCGCTGTGAGCGACGTCGCGATCATCGCCGAGGGACTGTCGAAGCGGTACCGGCTCGGGCAGATGCAGCGCGTGACGACGCTGCGCGACCTGATCGCCGACACCGCGGGCGCGCCGTTCCGGGCCGGGCTGCGGCTCGTGCGCGGCGCCGACGCCGTCGCCGAGGTGCTGGAGCCCGAACGGCGCCTCTGGGCGCTCAAGGACGTCTCGTTCGAGGTCAAGCGCGGCGAGGTCGTCGGCGTGATCGGCCGCAACGGCTCCGGCAAGACGACGCTGCTGAAGCTGCTGAGCCAGATCACCGAGCCGACCGAGGGCTATGCCGCGATCCACGGCCGCGTCGGCAGCCTGCTCGAGGTCGGCACCGGCTTCCACGCCGAGCTGACCGGACGCGAGAACGTGTTCCTGAACGGGGCGATCCTCGGGATGCGGCGCTCCGAGATCCAGGCGAAGTTCGACGACATCGTCGAGTTCTCCGGCGTCGCGAAGTTCCTCGACACGCCCGTGAAGCGGTACTCGAGCGGGATGCAGGTGCGGCTCGCGTTCGCCGTCGCCGCGCACCTCGAGCCGGAGATCCTGCTCGTCGACGAGGTGCTCGCCGTCGGCGACGCCGCCTTCCAGCGGAAGTGCCTCGGGAAGATGGAGTCGGTCGCGACCGAGGGCCGGACGGTCTTCCTCGTCAGCCACAACATGGAGGCGATCACGAACCTCTGCACGCGCGTGATCTGGATCGACAACGGCGGGCTCCGCGCCGACGGGGACCCGCACCGGACCGTCCGCGACTACCTCGCGACGACGCGGAGCGAGATCGGCACGACCTCGCTCGCCGACCGCAACGACCGCACCGGCCCCGGCCCGATCCGCTTCACGAGCATCGAGATCCGGAACGCGGCCGGCGAGCCGACCGACGCGGTCGACTCCGGCGAGACCGTCGAGTTCGTCGTCTCGTACACGACGAACGGCGAGCGGCTGCAGAACGTCTCCCCCTTCATCTACGTCCACGACCAGTTCGACCGGCCGCTGCTCGTGTTCTGGTCGCAGCTGACGGCGGAGGACTTCTCGACGCTGCCGCCGGAGGGGCGGATCGTGTGCCAGGTGCCGCGCTTCCCGCTCACGGCCGGGACGTACGCGATCGACGTCGGCGCGACGGTGAACAGCCCGACCGTGCGCGACGGCGGCGACGAGGTGAAGAACGCGGCGATGTTCGAGGTCGTGACGGGCGACTTCTTCGGCACGGGCCGGTCGGCGCCGAGCCCGATCGAGTTCCAGTGTCCGCACTCGTGGACGTCGGAAGCGGCCTGAGCCCGCGCGTCTCCGTCCTGCTTCCGGTGTACGGCGGCGCCGCGCACGTCGGCGCCGCGGTCGAGAGCGTGCTCGCGCAGACGTTCGCGGACTTCGAGCTGCTCGTCCTCGACGACTGCAGCCCCGACGAGAGCGCCGCGATCGCCGAGGGGTTCGGCGACGAGCGGATCCGCGTCGTCCGCAACGAGCGGAACCTCGGCCAGGTCGCGACGCTGAACCGCGGCCTGCGGAAGGCGCGCGGCGAGCTCGTCGCCCGGCTCGACCAGGACGACGTCTGCCTGCCGCGGCGGCTCGAGCGCCAGGTGGCCCTGCTCGACGCCGAGCCGGCCGTCGCGGTCGTCGGCGCCTGGGTCGACGTCGTCGACGAGAGCGGCCGGGTCGTGGACACGCTGCGGACGCCCCTCGACGGCGTCGTCGACGCCGTCTTCCTGACCCTGCGCGACCGTCTCCCGCTCGCGCATCCGAGCGTGACCCTCCGTCGCGAGCCGGCCCTCGCCGCCGGCGGCTACGACGAGAGCGTCCGCTACTGCGAGGACATGGACCTCTGGCGGCGCCTGCTGCTCGCCGGGCACGGCCTGCGGGTCGTGCGCGAGCCGCTCCTCCGCTATCTCGTGCACGGCGGCCAGCAGTCGTCCAGGCACGCGGAGGAGCAGCGCGCGAACAACGAGGCGGCGCTCGAGCGCTTCCTCGCCGCGGTCGCGCCGGAGGCCGACGCGCGGCTGCTGCGGCTGCTGTTCACGCGGGAGCTCGATCTCTGGCGGGAGCTCGACGACGGCGGGCGGCTGGTGCGGTCGCTCGAGCTGCTGCTCGACGGCGCGGCGGCGCGCTTCGGACTCGCGCCGGCCGAGCGCGACGACCTCGAGCGGCGCGTCCGGGCCCACGTCGCCCGGGTCGCAGCGGCAGGCTGGAGAACCGGTTCCGTCCACTGGCGGCGGGTCGCCCCGGCGCTCGCGCGCTTCGGCGGCGGCGGCGTCCGCTTCGCGGCCGCGTACGCGGCGTCGCCGGCGCTCGCGCTCGCCCGCGCCTCGCTCGGCAGGCGGAGCGCGGGAGGCGAGCGAGCATAATGGGCCGCGTGATCGCCGCCCTCCTGCTCGGCCGTGCGGGCAGCACCGGCTTCCCGGGCAAGAACCTCTATCCGGTGCTCGGCCGTCCGCTCGTGGCGTACCCGCTGCTCGCGGCGCGGGAGGCGGAGTCGGTCGACCGCGTCTACGTCTCCACCGACTCGCCGGAGATCGCCGCGATCGGCGCCGACCACGGCGCGGAGCTGATCGAGCGTCCGCCGGAGCTCGCCTCGCCCGAGGCGCTCGGCGAGGACGCGTTCGTCCACGGGTACGAGACGATCCGCGACCGGCTCGCCGCCGAGGGCGAGGAGCTCGAGCTCGTCGTCCTCCTGTTCGCGAACGCGGCGACGATCACCGGCGAGCTGATCGACCGCGGCGTCGAGACCCTCCGCGCCGACCCGAGCCTCGACTCGGCGGTCACCGTGTCCCGCTACAACATGTGGAGCCCGCTGCGCGCGCGCCGGCTCGAGCCGGACGGGACGCTGCAGCCGTTCGTCCCCTTCGAGACGTTCGGCGACCCGGCGACGCTCAACTGCGACCGCGACTCCCAGGGCGACGTGCTGTTCGCGGACATGGGCGTCTCGATCGTGCGGCCGCACTGCCTCGAGCGGCTCGAGGAGGGGCTGCTGCCGCAGAAGTGGATGGGCAGGCGGATCGCGCCGATCGAGTCCTGGGGCGGCTGCGACGTCGACTACGAGTGGCAGATCCCCGGCGTCGAGTACTGGCTGCGCGCGCACGGCCGCGTCCCGGCCGGGGAGCCGGTTGGCTGAGCTGACGGTCGCGATCGGCGTCTCGACGTTCGGCGCCGCCGACTCGGCCCCGCGCGAACTGCTCGCCGCCGCCGGAGCGCGCCTGGTCGAGAACCCGCACGGCCGGACGCTCCACGAGGACGAGGTCGCGGAGCTGATCGCCGAGGCGGACGCGCTGATCGCGGGCACCGAGCCGCTGACCGCGCGCGTGCTCGAGGGCGCGCCGAGGCTGCGCGCCGTCTCGCGGGTCGGCGTCGGCACCGACAACGTCGACCTCGCCGCCGCCGCGCGGCTCGGCATCGCCGTCTTCAACACGCCCGACGCGGTCACGCAGGCCGCGGCCGAGCTCACCCTCGGGGGGATGCTCTGCGTCCTCCGCCACGTCCACGAGATGGACGCCGAGCTGCGGCAGGGCCGCTGGACGCGCAAGATGGGCCGCCTGCTCTCCGGCAAGACCGTCGGGATCGTCGGCCTCGGCCGGATCGGCAAGCGGATGGCCGCGCTGCTCGGCCCCTTCGGCGTCGAGCTGCTCGGCTACGACATCTTCCCGGACACCGCCTGGGCGGCCGAGCACGGCGTCGAGCTGACGCCGTTCGAGCGGCTGCTCGCGCGCGCGGACGTCGTCACCATCCACACCTCGAAGTCGCCGGATGTCGGCCCGATGTTCGGGCGCGAGCAGCTCGCGCTGATGAAGCCGGGCGCGGTGCTCGTCGACACGGCGCGCGGCGAGGTGCTCGACGAGGAGGCGCTCGCGGAGGCGCTCCGCGACGGCAGGCTCGGCGGCGCCTATCTCGACGTCTTCCACCACGAGCCGTACGACGGCCCGCTGCGCGAGCTGCCGAACGTGCTGCTGACGCCGCACGCGGGCTCGTACGCCGAAGAGGCGCGCCGGCGCATGGAGACCGAGGCCGTCGAGCAGCTGCTGGCCTTCCTCGTCCCGGAGCCGGTGCGGTGAAGGCGATCGTCTTCGGCGGCTCCGGGTTCGTCGGCAGCCACGTCGCGGACGCGCTCTCGGACGCGGGCCACGAGGTGACGGTCGCGGACGTCGTGCCGTCGCAGCACCTGCGCGAGGGCCAGCGCTTCGTCGACTGCGACGTCACCGACTTCGAGGCGGTGCGCGCGGCCGTCGCGGGCCACGACGCCGTCTACCACTTCGCCGGCTTCGCCGACATCGGCTCCTCCCGCGACCAGGCGCGCGAGACCGTCCGCCTGAACGTCGAGGGCACCGTCAACGCGCTCGAGGCGGCCCGGCTCGCCGACGCGAAGCGGTTCGTCTTCGCGTCCACGATCTACGTCGTCGGCGAGTCGGGCTCGTTCTACCGCGTCTCGAAGGAGGCGGCCGAGCTGTACGTCGAGGAGTACGAGCGCGAGTACGGGCTCGCGTACACGATCCTCCGCTTCGGGACGCTGTACGGCCGCCGCGCCGACGCGCGCAACAGCATCCACCGCTACCTGCGGCAGGCGCTCGGCGAGCGGAAGATCGTCGCGTTCGGCACCGGCGACGAGCTGCGCGAGTACATCCACGTCGCCGACGCCGCCCGGCTCAGCGTCGAGATCCTCGCGGACGAGTACGCGAACCAGCACCTGATCCTCACCGGACACCATCCGCTCCGCTTCCGCGAGCTGCTGACGCTGATCCGCGAGATCGTCGGCGACGACGTCGAGCTCGAGGTGCACGCCGAGGAGGCCGACGAGCACCTGTCGCGGCTGTACAGCGGCCACTACGCGGTCACGCCGTACGCGTTCCGACCGCGGCTGACGCGGAAGCTCGTCAGCACGACCTACGTGGACATGGGCGAGGGCCTGATCGACGTCCTGCACGAGATCCACGGGGAGTCGGCGCAGCAGCAGCAGGCGTGAGCGCCGCGGACGACCTCCAGCGGACCGCCTGGGAGCTGCGGTCGCCGTTCCTCGAGTGGTGCGCGGAGCTCGCGCGGCGGAACGACTCGGCGGAGTGGTGGGCCTCGCCGCTCGCCGCCCGCAGCCCGTACGACCGCTTCTTCGAGCGCGTCTGCAAGCTCGCGCTCGGGCAGGAGACGCCGCCGCCGCCCGTGCCGGACGCCCGAGGCCCGGGCCTGCTGCGCCGGGCGGTCGCCCGCTTCGGGGCGAACGACCTCGACCCGCGCCACCGCCGGCGCGTGCTCGAGCGGCACGGGCTCGGCGCGCCGCGGCCGTTCGCCGGAGACGCGCTCCTCGTCACGTGGGTGGACGCGCGCAGCTTCGCCGCCGACGGGAGCTACCGCGACCCGCACCTCGGCCGGCTCGCGGCGCTGCTGCGCGACCGCGGGCTCGAGGTCGCGTTCCTCGCCCGCGTCCTGCCGTCGTTCCCCTTCGCCGACGCGGTGGCGCGGCTGGCCGCGAGCGGCGAGACGTTCCTCTTCCCGGACGCGTACCTGACGCTCGACGACCACCGCGCCTGCGCCGCCCGCGCGAACGCGTTCGCGCCCGAGCTGGACGAGGGGCCGGTCGCCGGGGCCGCCGCGCTCGCGCGCGAGCAGGTCGCGAGCGGGCGCTCGGCGCAGGCGGCGGCGCTCGCGTACGAGCCGCTCGCGCGGCGCCTCGCCGAGGCCGGCGTGCGCCCGGAACGGATCGTCCACACCTACGAGGGTCATCCGTGGGAGCTCTCGCTCGCCCGCGCCGTCCGCGCGCACCTCCCCGGCGCCCGGCTGGTCGGCTACGAGAACCTGAACATGCCGCGGCTCGCGCTCTCGATGTTCCCCGGCCCGGGCGAGCCGAGGCCGCTGCCGCATCGGCTGGTCACGAACGGCCCCGCCTACGCCGAGGTGCTGCTCGCCGACGGCTGGCCGCGCGACGTCGTGCGCGTCGGCTGCGGGCTGCGCCACGAGGAGCTCTGGCGCCGGCCCCCGTCGCGCGGGCCGCGCACCGGCGCCGTCGTCGCCGCGACCGAGATCGACCCGCTGCGGGCGGCGGAGCTCGCGGCGAAGGCGGTCGCCGCGTTCGGCGACGACGTGGCCGTGAAGGCGCACCCGCTCGTCCCGCGCGACGCGCTCCCCGCCGGCGTCCGCCTCGACGAGCGGCCGCTGGACGAGCTCCTGGCCGGCGCGGACGTGCTCCTCCACACGACGAGCGCCGTCGCGTACGAGGCGCTCGCGCTCGGCGTCCCGCCCGTCTTCGTGCGCGGCGACTCGTCGCTCGACCTCGACCCGCTCGAGTTCGCGCCCGACCTGCACTGGACGGCGCGGACGCCCGACGAGCTGCGCGCCGCGGCGGCCGGGATCGCGCGGCTCGACCTCGACGTGTGGCGGCCCCGCGCGCGCGAGGCGGCGGAGCGCGCGATCGCGCCGCCGGCGGACGAGTGCGTGGGGGCGTTCCTGTGATCCGCGTCCTCGCCCTCGACTTCGACGGCGTCGTCGTCGAGTCGGTCGACCTGAAGAACCGCGCCTTCGGCGAGCTCTTCCGGGACACGCATCCGGACAAGGTCGAGGAGGTCGTCGCCTTCCAGATCGCGAACGTCGGCCTGTCGCGGTTCGAGAAGTTCCCGCGGATCTACGAGGAGATCCTCGGCCGGCCGTTCCCCGAGGGCGAGTCGGAGCGGCTCGACGCGGCGCTGACCGCGCTCGTCTACGACGGCGTCGCGACGTGCGCATTCGTCCCCGGCGCGCGCGAGCTGATCGAGCGGGTCGCAGGCGAGCTGCCGGTCTACGTGGCGTCCGCGACGCCGGAGGACGAGGTGCGGAGCCTCGTCGAGGCGCGCGGGCTGGCGCCGTTCGTCCGCGCCGCCTACGGGTCGCCGACGCGCAAGGCCGACAGCCTGCGCCGGATCGCGTCCGAGGCGGGCTGCGAGCCGGAGGACGTGCTCTTCGTCGGCGACTCGGCGAGCGACCAGCGCGCGGCGCGCGAGTCGGGCGTCCGCTTCGTCGGCCGCGTGCCGCCGGGGGCGGCCTCCCCGTTCGCGCCGGCGCCGCTGCTCGCGGAGGTCGCCGACCTCGCCGAGCTCGACCGGATCTGGGACGGCCTCGCGCGGGAGTTCCACTAGAGTGGCCCGCGGCATGAGGATCCTGGTCACGGGCGCCGCTGGCGCGGTCGGCAGCTACGTCCCGCAGGTCTTCGCGGACGACGAGCTGATCCTGACCGACCGTCGCGGCGACTTCCGGATGCTCGACGTCCGCGACCCGGACGCGGTCTCGGCCACGGTCTCGGACGTCCGGCCGGACGTCGTGCTGCACCTCGCGGCCGCGACAGACGTCGACCAGTGCGAGCGCGACCACGACTACGCGTTCTCGAACAACGCGATCGGGACGCAGAACGTCGCCCTCGCGGCGCGGAACAACGACGCCGAGCTCGTGTACATCTCGACCGCCGGCGTCTTCTGGGGCGACAAGCCGGAGCCGTACACGGAGTTCGACGAGCCCGGCCCCGCGAACGTCTACGGCCACTCGAAGCTCGCCGGCGAGCGGATCGTCGCGACGCTCTGCGACCGCTTCTACACGGTGCGCGCCGGCTGGATGGTCGGCGGCGGCGTCCTCGACCGGAAGTTCGTCGGCAAGATCGCCGAGCAGCTGCGCGGCGGCGCGACGCACCTGAAGGCGGTCGACGACAAGTTCGGCACGCCGACCTACGCGCCCGACCTGCTGCGGAACGTCAGGCGCCTGCTCGGCACCGGCTACCACGGCCTCTACCACGGCGTGAACAAGGGCGTCTGCACGCGCTGGGACGTCGCCGCCGAGCTCGCGACGATCCTCGGCCGCGAGGACGTCGAGATCGAGCGCGTCTCGTCGGCCGAGTTCCCGCTGCCGGCGCCGCGCGCCCGCTCGGAGGCGATGCGGAACTACAAGCTCGAGCTGCTCGGGCTGGACGAGGCGCCCGCCTGGCAGGAGGCGCTGCGGACGTACGTCGAGGGCGAGCTGATCGCCGCGCTCGAGCTGCGCGGCTCCGCCGCCTAGCTACCAGGCCGTCCGGCCGCCGTCGACGACGAGGTTCGCGCCGGTCATGTACGCGGACGCGTCCGAGAGCAGGAAGACGACGGCGCCCTTGTACTCGTCCGGCTGCGCCATCCGCCCCATCGGGATCACCTCGCGGATCCGGGCCAGGAAGACCTCGTCCTGCGCCTCGCGGACGCCGCCCGGGGAGAGCGCGTTCGCCCGCACGCCCGCGGTCGCCCAGTACGTCGCCAGGTAGCGCGTCAGGCCGAGCAGCCCGCTCTTCACGACCGGGTAGCTGACCGGCTTCACCGGCTGGCGCTCCTCGGGGAGCCCGTCCTGCCGGTAGAGGCGCTGGTCGGGGCCGATCAGGGCGAGGTCGGAGGCGATGTTGAGGATGACGCCGCCGCCGCGGCGGGCCATCTCGGCGCCGAAGACGCGGCTGCAGAGGAAGGCGGCGGTCAGCCCGACCTCGAGGTCGGCCCGCCAGGCGTCGAGGGCGAAGCCCTCGAGTCGCGACCAGTCCGTCCCTGCCGACTCGTCGACCTTGGGGTTGTTCGCGGCGTTGTTGACGAGGCCGTCGACCCGGCCGAAGCGCTCGAGCACGGCCGCGAGCGCCGCCTCGACGTCCGCCTCGCGCGTCAGGTCGACGCCGAGGCCGAGCGCGTCGACGTCGAAGCGCTCCGCCACCTCGGCGGCGCGCCGCTCGGCGTCCTCGCCGCGCAGGTCGAGCAGCACCGGGCTCCCGCCGAACTCGGCGACCGCCTCGGCGTGGCGGACGCCGAGGAAGCCGGCGCCGCCGGTGATCGCGACCACGCGCCCGGTCAGTTCGAAGACGCTCATCGCTCGAGCGCTCCCGCGGCGACGAGCAGCTCCTCCGCGCACTCGACGACCGCGTGCGCGGCGACGATGTGCGCCTCCTGGATCCGGCCGGGGTCGTCGCCCGCGACGACGAGCGAGAGGTCGCAGTGCGCGAGCGCGGCGCCGCCGTCGCCGCCGAGGAACCCGACGGTGCGGATCCCGGCGGCGCGCGCCGCGGCGAGCGCCCGGACGACGTTCTCGGAGCGGCCCGAGGTCGTGAGCGCCCAGAGCAGGTCGCCCGGCCTCCCGAACGCCTCGACGCCGCGCTCGAAGATTCGCTCGAAGCCGAGGTCGTTCGCGGTCGCGGTCAGGAGCGGCCCGTCGCCGCCGAGCGCGAGCGCGGGCAGCGCCCGCCGGTCGAAGCTCGGCTTGAGCCGGACGACGAACTCGGCGGCGAGGTGCTGCGCGTCGGCGGCGGAGCCGCCGTTGCCGCAGAGCAGGATCGTGCCGCCCGCCCGCAGCGTCTCGGCGACCGCGTCGGCGACCGCCGCGACCTCGCCCGCCCGCTCGAGCAGCTGCCGCTGCGTGGCCAGCGAGTCCTCGACGATCGCCCGGACGCGCTCCTCCATCACACGCCCCTCGACTGGCCGCCGTCGACGACGAGGCACGCGCCGGTGACGAACGCGGCGCGCGGCGAGCTGAGGAAGAGCACCGCGTCGGCGACCTCCGCCGGCTCGGCGAAGCGGCCGAGCGGCACCTGCGTCCGCAGCATCTCGTCGACGCCTTCGGGGTCGGCGGCGCGGAGCTCCTCCCAGCGGCCGCCGGGGAAGAGCACGTTGCCGGGCGCCACGACGTTGACGCGGACGGCCGGGGCGAGCGAGCGGGAGAGCGCCTTCGCGGCGTGCACGAGCCCCGCCTTCGCCGCCTCGTACGGGACGGGCGCGCCGATCGACTCGAGCCCGGCGATCGACGCGACGCACGTGACCGAGCCGCCGCCGTCCTGGAGCAGCGGCGCGGCGGCGCGCACGAGGCTCATGCTCCCGAGCAGGTTCGTCTGCAGCGAGGCGAGCCATTCGTCGGCGGCGACGTCCCAGCCGCGCGTCCCGCGCCCGCTGCCGACGTTCGCGACGAGCGCGTCGAGCCGCCCGAAGCGCGAGCGCACGGCGTCGAGCAGCTCCGGGATCCGCTCCGGGTCGCCCGCGTCGCCGCGCCACGCGAGCACGCGCTCGCCGCCTGCGAGCCGCGCCTCGGCCGCCGCGAGCGAGTCGGCGTCGCGGCCGCAGATCGCGACCGACGCGCCCTCGCGGAGGAAGCCCTCCGCCACCGCGAGCCCGATCCCGCGGCTCGAGCCGGCGACGAGCGCGACCGCGCCGTTCAGCTCGAGCTCCACGACGCCTCCTTCGCGAGCAGCGCGCGCACGACGTCGCGGTTCCGGCGCGCCAGCTCGACCTCGCCGCCGTCCTCGCCGCGCGCCACCTGCAGGACGTACGGCCCCGGGAAGCCCGCGGCCTCGGTCAGGCGCAGCGCCGCCGGCAGGTCGGCGTCGCCGCTGCCGAGCGGGACGGTGCCGCCGCCGAGGACGCGGTCCTTGACGTGCACGCTGCCGAGGAAGGGAGCGAGGGCCGGCAGCTCCTCGCCGGGCCGGCGGCCGAGCGAGGCGGCGTTCCCCGTGTCGTAGTTCGCGCGCAGGAGCGGGTGCGAGAAGCGCTCGAGGAGCGGCACGAGGACGTCCACGGGCCAGTCGGTCTCGAGGTGGAGCTCGACGCGGTTCCGCTCCGCCGCCGCCAGCAGGCGCGGCAGCAGCGCCTCGAGCGCCGCCACGTCGGCGAGGCTCGACTCGTCCACGAACGGGAGGACGACGTAGCGCGCGCCGAGCCGGCCGACCCGCGCGAGCAGCCGCTCCAGGTGCGCCGGCGCGCTCTCGTCGGCGACCAGGAGGACGGACATGTAGTAGTCCGCGCAGACCGAGCGGACGGCGACCCCGGACGCCTCGGCGGCGGCGAGGATCTCCTCCACCCCCGCCTCGGTCGCCAGCGGGTTCGCGTCCTCGTTCGGCAGCTCGTAGACCCACTCGATGCAGTCGAGCCCCGCCTCGGCCGCGCGCGGGAACTCGTCGCGCCACGCGTGCACCGGGAACGCCTGGATCCGCCCCTCGAGCGGCGGCGACAGGCGCCCCTGCATGATCCCGATCGCGGTCACGCGCGCTCCTGCAGGAACGGCTCCGGGTAGCCGGCGGCCATCCAGTCGTGGCTGTTCAGCGCCCGGTCGTCGACGTAGACGTCCGCGGTCGGCTTGCCGAGGAAGAGGGCGTCGTAGCGGACGCCCCACTCGGCCATCTGCCGCTCCGTCGTCTCGCGCCAGTCGATCCCGGTGGTCGCGCCGCGCGCCGTGTACAGGTAGATCGTGTGCCCCTCCTCGTGCAGCCGGTTCACCTGCGCGATCGGCTCGGGGAACGGGACGGCCTGCTCGTAGTCGCCGTGCGTGTTCGAGCAGAGCGTGCCGTCGATGTCGAAGCAGTAGATCACGGTCGGGCGTCCATCCAGGCGATCACGTCGCGGATTCCGAACTCCGGGTCCGCAGGGTAGAGCTCCTCGTACAGCGCTCGCATCAGCTCGTACTGCGGGCGCGTGTTCACGTCGAGGACGACGTCGGGCCGGCGGAACTCCTCCGGGCACTCGACCGTCCCGACCGGGAAGCGCTCCGGGTCGACCGCGCGGCCGCCGTCGTAGTCGTAAAAGTTGCGGTGCGGGTGCTCGCGGAGCGCGGGATCGTCGACCGTGCTCCAGACCTCCTCGAGCGCCGACACCGCGAACACCTCGGCGCCGATCCCGTCCGGGTAGCCGTTGCCGAGCACCTCGGCGAGGTTCGAGGAGAACGCGTTCCCGGAGTCGCGGTGGTAGCGGACGATCCGGTCGATCTCGGCGGGCTCCGGGACCGGGTTGTCGGCGGGGAGCCGGGCGACCGCGGAGGCGTCGAGCGAGCGCGCCGCCTGCAGGTAGCGGTCGACGAGGTCGTTCTCGCTGCCGCGGAAGACGACCGCGCCGTACTCCTCGCCGAGCTCGGCGAGCACGTCGTCCTCCGGCCGCTCGGTCGTCGCGAGCACGACGGCGCTCGCCTCGCGGCAGCGCAGCACGCGTTCCAGGATCCGGCCGACGAGCGGGGCGCCGGCGAGGTCGAGCATCGACTTCCCGGGCAGACGGGTCGAGCCCATCCGCGCCTGGAGCACGAGCGGGATCTCCCTCAAGAACCGCCCGCGCGCTCGGACACCGTCTGCTCCGGCTCCCAGTAGCGCAGCTTGCGGGCGTTCGCGGCCTCGCTGTCGGTGATCCGCTCGGAGCCGTCGCCGAGCGCGTCGCGGAGCGTGGCGAGGCCGCCGACGAGGATCTCGAGCCCGCGCTTCTCGAGCGACGCGGCCTGGTCGCTGCCGTACATCGCACGGTCGAGCGTGATGTGCCGCTCGATCGCGACCGCGCCGAGCGCGGCGGCGAGGATCGACGGGAGCGGGCTGACCTCGTGGCCGCTGTAGCCGACCGGGCAGCCGAAGCGCTCGCGCAGCACCTCGATCCGCCGCAGGTTGAGCACCTCCTCCGGCGCCGGGTAGTCGGAGACGGTGTGCATGAGCACGATCGGGCAGTCGTGCCGGCGGAAGACCGCGACCGCGCTCTCGATCTCGTCGCCCGTCGACATCCCCGTCGAGACGAAGGTCGGCTTCCCCTCCTCGGCGACCGCCTCGACCAGGTCGCCGTGGGTGAGCATCGCGGAGGCGATCTTGTTGTAGGGCAGGTCGTAGCGGCGGAGGAAGTGCTGGCTCTCGACGTCCCACGCCGACGCGAACCAGGCGATGCCGAGGCCGCGGCAGTACGCGTCGATCTGGTCGTACTCCTCCTGGCCGAACTCGAGTCCCTCCTTCTGCTCGCGCTGCGTCGTCCCCCACGGGCTCTCGCGCGGCGAGTCCAGGAGCTCCTGGGTGTAGACGACGTCGATCGTGCGCTTCTGGAACTTGACCGCGTCGCAGCCGGCCTCGTGCGCCATGTCGATCAGCTGCTTGGCGATGTCGACGTCGCCGTTGTGGTTGATCCCGATCTCGGCGATCACGAACACGTGCTGCGGCAGCGGGAAGGTCGGCATCAGCCCTCCAGGAACTCGACGAACTGGACGAGCGTTCCGCTCGGGTCGCGGCAGAACACGGTCTTGACGGGATCGTACGGAGACGACTGGACGGGCGAGACGAACTCGACGCCCTCGGCGCTCAGGCGCTCGTGCAGGCCGTCGAGGTCCTCGACCTGGAAGGCGACGTGCGAGGCGCCGACGTCCGGGAAGGTCGTCTCGATCGGCCCGCCGGGATGGGAGACGACCTCGAGCAGCTCGATCACGAAGCCGTCGCCGGGGGCGGTCAGCTTGTACGTGTCGAGCCGCGCCCCCTCGACGCCGACGAGGGCGTCGATGTACTCGCCGTGCTCGTCGAGATGGCGCACGAGCTCGAGCCCGAGCTGGTCGCGATAGAAGCGGAGCGCCGCCTCCATGTCGCTGACGACGATCCCGACGTGGCGCGCCGCCCTCACCGTCCCCTGTCCCGTGGAGGAGGCCATGTCGGCGGCGGAGTCTACCTGTCCGCCTGCTACCGTCGGCCTCGATGGAAGCGCCCGGCCGCGTCGTCTGGCACAACGGCCGCCTCGTGCCGGAGGCGGACGCGCGCATCTCGATCTACGACTCCGCGCTGATGTTCGGCGACATGGCGTTCGAGATGACGCGCTCGTTCAACGGCGTCCAGTTCAAGCTCCGCAAGCATCTCGAGCGGCTGTATGCGTCGATGAAGTACCTGCGCATCCGCGTGCCGATGACGATCGACGAGATGGAGCAGGCCTGCTACGACACGATCGAGGCGAACCGGCCGACCTTCCAGCCCGACGACGAGCACCGGCTGATGATCGACGTCTCGCGCGGGCTGCTCTCGATCTACGAGGGCGTCGTCGGCCTCGAGCCGGGTCCGAACGTGATGATCGCCGACTTCCCGCTCCGCTGGACGGTCGCGGGCATGTCGCGCCTGTTCGACGTCGGCGTCAACGCGGTCATCCCCTCGCAGCGCGCCGTGCCCGCCGAGCTGCTCGACCCGAAGGTGAAGAACCGCAGCCGGATCCACTACATGATGGCCAACATCGAGGTGGCCGGGCACGCGGGCGAGGGCAACTGGGCGCTCATGCTCGACCCGGACGGCTTCGTCGCCGAGGGCTCGGGCGTCAACTTCTTCATCGTCCGCGACGGCCGCATCCTCACCCCCGAGGGCCGCAACGTCCTGCGCGGGATCAGCCGCGACTACGTCATCCACGAGCTCGCGCCGCAGCTCGGGCTCGAGTGCGTCGAGGCGAACATCGACCGCTACGACGTCGTCAACGCCGACGAGGCGTTCATGACCGGCACCCCGTTCTGCGTCCTGCCCGTGACCGCGCTCGACCACGACGCGATCGGCGAGGGCAAGCCGGGCGCGGTCACGAAGTCGCTGCTCGACGCGTGGAGCGCGAACGTCGGCCTCGACATCGTCGGCCAGATCCGAGGCTGGGACGAGGCTCGCCCCGACCGCGACTGGCACGCGGTCTCGCCCTACCGCTTCGCCCCCGCCGCCGACGAGCCCGAGGGCTAGAGCAGCGCGAGCAGCGCGTCGGCCGCGCGCTCGGCGGCGGTTCCCGGACCCGACGCCGCGAGCAGCTCGAGCGCGGCGCGCGGATGCCGCACCGGCCCGGCCGGATCGGCGGCGACCGCGTCGGCGAGCGCGTCCGGGTCGACGATCCGCACGCCGTGGCGCTCGAGGTGCTCGAGCACGCCCGGCTCCCACGCCGTGACCGGGTGGCGGACGACGTAGAGCCGCGAGCTGCCGCAGAGCGCCTGCACGAGCGTCGTCGACGGGAAGTCGAGGACGAGCGCGTCGGCGAGGTGGACGAGCTCGGCGAACGGCCGCTCGCGCACGAACGTCAGTGGCGCGCCCGACGAGCGCGCCCACGTCTCGAGCGGCCCCTCGCCGCTCGCGTGCTCCCGGACGACGACCCGCAGTCCCGGCACCGAGAGGAGCTGCTCGACGAGGACGAGCTGGTGGCGGACGTAGGCGAGGTCCGGCGGCAGCCTGCGGCCCGCGTACCAGTCCTCGCCGCTGAGCGCGGTCGGGACGAGCAGCGCAACGCGCTCGCCGCCGCCGAGGCCGAGCTCGCGGCGGATCTCGTCGCGGCCGGGCGCCCGCGCGGCGACATCGTCGATCATCGGCGCGCCGACGACCGTCGTCGCGACCGGCCGCGGCGCGTGCCGGGCGACGAACGCGGCCTCCCACTCGCCCCAGCAGAGCGCGTGCTCGACGACGTCGAGGTCGTTCAGCCGCATCACGGGGAGGGCGCGGATCCCCTGCTCGCCGTGGCGGCTGACGAACGACGGCACGCCCGCCGCCCGCGCGGCGACGGCGGCCGCCTTCGCGGCGGGGGCGGCGTAGGTCGAGGCGAGGAGCGCGTCGGGGCGGTCGCGGCGGATCGCCGCCTCGGCCGCCCGGAGCGCCGCCTCGTCGCGGGGAACCGCGTCGGCCGCGAGCCGGCGCAGGAAGGGCTCGGCCGCGGCCCAGAGGTCGAGTCCGCCGGCGCGGAGCAGCTCCGGCGGGACGGAGAGCGGGCGCGGCGGCGCCGGCCGGGCCGGCGGCGGGAGCCAGAGCAGGACGTCGGCGCCGCGCTCGCGCAGCGCGGCCGCGATCGGCGGCAGGTTGTAGCGCTCGTCGAGGAGCAGGACGCGCGGCCGGCGCCGGCGCAGCCGCCGGCGGAGTCCGAGCGCGGTCGCCGCGAGCCGGCCGCCGGCCGGGGGCGGCGCGGGCGAGGGCGGCGCGTCGTGCGGCGGGCCGCCGAGGACGGAGACGAGCGCCGCCTCGGCGAGCGAGCCGCGACGGAGCAGCAGACGCGTCTCGGCGGCGCCCGTCGCCTCGACGAGCCGCCGCGCGCCGAGCGCGTGCGCGAGCAGCCCGTCCACGAGCGCCTTCAGCTCCGGCAGCCGCCACGCGCCTGTCGGCCCGAGCGCGTCGCCGATCCGCTCCGCGAGCGCGTAGGTCTCCTCGCCGAGCGCCTCCAGCTCGAGGTCGTCGAGCTCGGCGTCGAGCGGCGTCGCGCCGGGCGCGGCGAGCGCGACCGCGGGCTCGACCGCGACCACGTCGAAGCCGTCGGGGACCTCCGCGAGCCGCGCCGGGTCGTCGACGAACGCAAGGCGCGCGCTCATGGCGCGTCGAGGGCGGCGCGGAGCCGCTCGCGGAGCCGCGTGATCGCCCTCCCGTCGAAGTGCCCCTCGAGCGCCGCGAAGCGGGTCCGCAGGTCGGCCTCGCGCTCGGCGTCGCCGGCCGCGAGCAGCTCCTGCACGCGCCGCGCGAGCTCGTCCTCGCTCGTCGCGACGAGCCCGGGGACGCGGCGGAAGAAGGAGTCCGGGAAGAGCCCGGTCGGGTCGTAGTAGAGCGCCGGCCGCCCGGCGCCGATCGTCTCGACGGCCGGGCTCGTGAAGCACGCGTTGATCGAGAGGTCGCTGAAGGCGACGGCGGCCGCAGTCTCGAAGTACTGGTCGAGGAAGGCGACGTTCGGCGCCGCGGCGAGCTCCGCCTCGAGCTCGCGTCCGGCGCGCGCGTTCGCGAAGACCGTCTCCGGCGGCCGCTTCGGCTTGCAGAGGAAGAGGACGCGCGGCAGCCGCCGGGCGACCGCGGCGACGCCCGCGTAGAAGGCGGCCATGTCGTCGTGGCCGAAGAAGCTCGCGGTGCTCGTGTCGAAGACGCCGACGACCGCGTCGAAGCCGGCGAGCGGGAAGCCGAGCGACCGCTCGATCGCGGCGCGGTAGCGCCCGCGCAGGCCGGCGTCGTCGCGGACGAGCCGCGCGTGCTCCGACCAGAGGCAGCCGACCTCCCAGAACTCGCCGAAGGCCCCGCGGTGGTTGCGGAAGTGGTCGCTGTGGAGCGGGCCCCAGCTGACCATCGCGTCGACGACGGTGAAGCCGTAGACGTAGTCGGGGATCCAGCCGCGCTCGTCGGTGAGCCAGTGGCTCGAGAACTCGTACTCCACCGTCAGGCAGCCGGCGCGGCGCAGGGCGAGCGTGCGCGCGACGCCGGTCGGGTGGATGTCGTTCAGCGCGAGGAAGACCCGCGGCCGCGCCCCGCGCGCGACCTCGCGCCAGAGGAGCGTCCGCGCGACGAAGTGGCGCACCGGCTCGTGCCACCAGCGCTCGGCGCCGGCGAGCCGCGCGAAGAGGGCGCTCGCCGCGAGCAGCCCCGGCAGGAGCCGGACGAGCGCGCCCGCCGGCCCGACGGCGACGTCCGCGCGCGACAGCACGGCGTACCCGCGCTCCGCGAGCCGCTCGCGGCGGTCGGCCGGCACCCCGTCCTCGAGCCAGACCGCGACCTCGGCCGGGGCGAGCGTCTCGCCGTCGACCGCGAAGTCGAGGTTGCGGAGGCGCGGCTGGCCGCCTCGGTCGAGGCCCCAGTCCTCGCCGTAGCTGCGGACGAGCAGCGGCCGCCGTGGCAGCGCCCGCCCGCGCGGGCGGACGAGCGCGAGCGTCTCGCGCCAGAGCGCCGCCAGCTCGCGGGCGGCGTGGACCGCGGAGCGGAGCGCGCGCAGCGGCGCCGGCGCCTGCTCGGTCTGGAACTCGAGCCGGGCCAGCGCGTCCGCGACGTCGTCGGGCAGCGGCGGCCGCCGCTCGCGCGCGACCCGCGTCAGGAAGGCGAAGTCGGGGCCGTTCGGCCAGTGCTGCTCGACCACGACCCGGTCGTAGCCCGCGAGCGCGGGAGAGGCGACGAGGAGCGCGATCCCGAGCAGCGTGCCGGTCTCGCGCAGCAGCGCGCGGCAGAGGTAGCGGTCGACGTCCGCGCTGCCCGCGAGGCGGACGAGCGCGGCCCCGACGCGCGGCCGGCGGCGGAGCAGCTCCTCGACGCCGAGCTCGACGAGGTCGAAGCAGCCCGCGACGAAGGCGCCGTCCTCGAAGCCGGGCAGCGCGCCCGGCCGGAGCACCGTGACGCGGTCGCCGGGCTCGTCGCCCTCGAGCGCGACGACGTCCCAGCCGTCCGCGAGCGCCCGTCGCGCGGCCGCCGACCCCGCGGCGTCGAGCCGCCGGACGAGCAGCGCGGTGCGGCGCGGCGCGGCGCCGGCCGCGTCGGCGTCAGCGGGCCGGGACGCGGAAGAGACGGGCGACATAGCCGTCGAACTCGTCGCTCACTTCGGGATGCGAGCGGCGGTCGATGTGCTCCTCGCGCACCTGGACGCACCCGAGCCGCTCGAACACGCGCCGGTAGTTCCGCGCGAACGTGTAGCGCGCGTTCGCCACCTCCGTCTCCAGCACGCAGACGTGGCGCGCCGCGACCCGCGCCATCTCGCGGAAGAGCCAGGCGCTCGACGGATGGATGTGGATGCCGACGGCCATCGTGAAGACGGTGTCGTAGGCGCCCGTCGCGAGGCTCGGCAGCACCTCCTCGAACGAGCCGAGCGTCAGCTCGACGCGGCCCGCGAGCGGCGGGTGCTCGCTCGGGAGCATCTCGAGCGCGACCGGGTTGATGTCGACCCCGGCGAGCCGCTCGTAGCCGAGCTCGTGCAGGCGCGCGAGGTTGCCGCCCGCGTTGCACCCCAGCTCGACGATCCGGTCGTCCTTCGCCACCTCGGGCGACCAGAACGCGGCGAGGAAGTCGACGATCGCCGGATCCTTGCGGGAGAACTGGAGCGGGTCGTTGCTGTCGCCGCCGACCGTGCGGCTCGCCCAGAAGGCGCGGCACTCGTCGGCGCTGAAGACCCACGGCGGCGTGCGGCCGGCCTCGATCAGCGCCTGGTTGACGCGGACGCCGAGCGCGTGCAGCCCGCGCGGCCGGTTCACCTCGCCCGACGGGTCGAGCCGGTCGGCGTAGACGTACGGCTGGGCGAGCACGAGCGCCCGCTCCTTGAGCTTCTGCACGATCGGCACTACGGGCGGCCGGCCGGAACCTCGCCGAGGAGCCCGGCGAGCGCCTGCCGCTGCAGCGGCGAGAGCGTCGAGGGCAGCTCCCCGCGCTCCGGAGAGCGCAGCGCGTCGTGGACGCGGACCCAGTCGGTCTGCTCCATCCGCGCGCGGTCGGCGAGCGCGTTGAGGCTGTTCCCCGGCGTCCAGTAGAACTCGAACGACGCGCGGAAGCGGTTCGGCACGGCCTCGAGCCGGTGCAGGCCGTTGTTGTCGAAGACGAAGACGGAGCCGACCGGCCCGGCGCAGTCGAAGATCTCGTACTTCGAGCGGACGTTCTCCTCCGAGTACCAGCGGTCGGTGTCGCCGATGTGCGTGTGCGGCCGCTTGTGGCTGCGCTTCGCGTAGAGCATCCGCGTCCCGTCCGGCCGGATCTCGTTCAGCATCACGTGCACCGAGAGCAGGTTCGGCGTGTCCCAGTGCCAGTCGGACGCCCAGTCGGTCTCGCCGCCGCGCGCCTCCTTCGAGGTGATGTTCGGGAAGGTGATGTTCACCGTCGGCGCGTCGCGGACGTACGGCTGCGCGCCGTAGTAGGAGGCGAGCAGCCCGAGCAGGACGGGGTCGGTGACGAGCGCGAGCGCGTCCTCGTCGGCGGTCGGGTCGAGCAGCGTGCGCGTGTAGTGGTTCGACGGCTGCCAGTTCTCCTCGAGCGCGTCGTAGCGCTGCGCGATCCGGCGGACGAGCTCCGAGCGGTCGCCCGGCAGCTGGACGACGCCGTTGCGGCGGAACTCGGCGACGAGGCGCGCGACCTCGCCGCGGTCGAGGTCGGCCGGCGGCGCCCCCGCGGGACGCGCCCGGCTGAAGCGCTTCGGCACGACCGGGAGCTGCCCGTAGCGGGCGCGGGCCTTCAGGCGCTCGGGCGCGAGCACGTTCTTGACGGCGAGCACCCAGGCGGCGTCGGTCGAGCGGCAGTCCTCGTAGTACCGACTCGGGTCGGTCAGGACGCGGTCGTTGAGCAGCTTCTCGAACCGGAAGGCGAGCTTGTCGCGGATGGTTGCCACAGGCCGGAAATGTAACCGACCGTTGTCAGGAGTTCGTGAGGTCCTCGTCGCGGAGCTGCTCCGACGCGGCGAGGGCGCGCCGGAGGACGCGGCCGACGACCTCGGCCTCCCGGCCGGGCGCGATCCCGGTCCCGGGGCGGAGCCAGACGAGGTCGTCCGCCTCGAGCCGGTGGCCGGCGGGCAGGTCCCGGCGGACGCAGATCGAGCGGCGCACGGCCTCGTTCAGGGCGAGCTCCGACGCCTGCGCGCGCTTGCCGCCGGCGCCGAGCAGCGTCTCGACGGCGCGCACGCGCTCGACGAGCTCGGCCAGCTCCTGCGGCCGCGCCGAGAGCGCGTGGTCGCGGAAGTCGGACGGCGGCGGGTCGAGCGTGAAGTGCTTCTCGAGGATGCGCGCGCCGAGCGCGACGGCGGCGACGCAGGCGTCGATCCCGAGCGTGTGGTCGGAGTAGCCGATCGTGCAGTCGAGCCGCGCGGCCAGCTCCGGGATCGCCCGCAGCTGCACGTCCGCCGGGTCGGCCGGGTACGCGGTGACGCAGTGGAGGAGCGCGACCTCGGCCCCGGCCGGCCGGTGGCGGCGCACGAACGCGAGCACCTCGGCCGCCTCGTCGCCGTCGATCAGCCCGGTCGAGACGATCATCGGCCTGTCGCTCCGCGCCACGTGCTCGAGCAGCGGGTAGAAGGTGTTGTCGCCGGACGCGATCTTGACCGCGTCCGCGGTCCGCTCGAGGAACGCGGCCGACTCGAGGTCGAGCGGCGTCGAGACGAAGAGCAGCCCCTCCGCGCGCGCCAGCTCGGCGAGGGAGGCGAAGTCGTCCTGCGAGAGCTCGAACGAGCGCAGCCGCGCGAACCGCTCGGCGTCGGCCGGGCTCGCGAACAGCTCCGTCCTGAAGGTCTGGAACTTGACCGCGTCGGCGCCCGAGGCGGCGGCGGCGCGGACGAGCTCCCGCGCCCGCTCGAGGTCCCCCTCGTGGTTGTTGCCGACCTCGGCGATCACGAGCACCCGCTCGTCCGTGTCGTGCGTCCCGATCCTCACGAGGCGTGGAGGTGGAGGGCGTACTGGGCGCGGACGAGCGAGAAGCCCAGCGACTCGTAGAGACGGGTCGCGGCGACGTTCGCGGCCTGGGTGCCGACGCGCACCTCGTCGCAGACGGCCGCCGACTCGGCGACGAACGCCGCGGTCAGCGCGCGCGCGAGGCCGCGGCCGCGGGCGTGCTCGGCGACGGCGATCAGGTCGATCGTGCGCAGCGTCCGCCCCTCCTCCTCGCCGGCGATCACGGCGAGGAAGCCGGCCGGCTCGCCGTCGGCGAGCGCGACGAGGAGGTGCTCGCCGCGCGTGCCGGCGAAGTAGCTCTCGATCCAGTCGGCCTTGATCCGGTTCGCGAGCTCGTCCGGCACCTCGGGGTCGAGGTGGAAGCGCGACCAGCGGAACGAGCTGCGGGCGATCTCGACGACCGCCTCGCGCTGCGCCGGCTCCGCGTGCACGACCTCGCTTCCCGCCCAGCCGAGCTCGGGCAGCCGGCCGAGCGTCAGCGTCGTGTCGACGACGGCGAAGCCGAGCGCGGCGAGCCGCCGCACCGCCTCGACGTCGTCCACGGCGACGCGCGCCTGGTAGAAGCGCCGCCCCTCGCCGGCGACGTCCTCCTCGGAGGCGGCTCCGTCGACGGTGAAGACCGGGCAGCCGAACCGCTCCGCCAACCAGCCGTCCGGGCGAGCGGCCATCGGGGAGCTAGCCGAGCTGGGAGCCGACGACGACGCGGCCGTCGGCGACGAGGTCGCGGTACCACTCGACGTAGCGTCCGACCCCCTCTTCGAGCGAGACCGCCGGGTCGTAGCCGACGAGCTCGCGGGCCTTGTCGATCGAGAGCGTGCCGCGGTGCGGCCGCAGCGCGTCGCGCTCGACGTACTCGACCTCGACGGACGGGAAGTGCTCGCGCACCGCGGCGACGAGGTCGTTGATCGAGCGGGCGTTGCCGGCGGTGACGTTGAACGTCTCGTTCGCGCCGCGCGGGCTCGCGATCGCGAGGCAGATCCCCTCGACGACGTCGTCGACGTAGCTGAAGTCGAGCTTCTCGGCGCCGTCGCCGTCGATCCGCAGCGGCACGCCGGCGAGCGCGTGCTCGATGAAGAGCTGGACGACGCGCTTGCTGACGCAGCCGGGGCCGTAGAGCGCGGACGGGCGGACGATCGTGTACGCCTGGTCGAAGACCTGGTTGTACGCGATCACGATCCGCTCGCCGGAGAGCTTCAGCGCGCCGTAGATCCCGATCGGGTCGAGCGGATGGTCCTCGGCGACCTCGGGCGTGAGGAAGTTGCCGTAGACCATGCTCGAGGAGAGGTAGACGAACCGCTCGACGTCGATCGAGCGCGAGACGTCGAGCGCGTTCTCGAGCGTGCGCAGGCTGTGGTCGAACGTGCTGAACGGGTCCTTGTTCGAGCGGTTCGCGTGCGCGACGGCGGCGAGCTGGACGACGACGTCCGGCCGGAGCCGGTCGAGCGTCCGCGAGAGCGCGTCGTAGTCGCGCGCGTCCTGCACGTCCACCCGCACGCCGGAGGCCTCGAGCGCCTCGATGCGCGAGTTGAGGATGCGCAGGTAGAGGTCGCGGTTCTCGAGCTGCGGCTGCGAGATGTAGTGGAGCAGGTTGTTCACCTGCAGGCTGTCGACGCACTCGACGAAGGCGCCGAGCTCGACGAGCCGGAGCGCGAGCCGGTGGCCGATGAAGCCGGCGCCGCCGATCAGGGCGACGCGGCGCCCGTGGAAGTCGAGGCCGCTCACGCCGCGAGCTCCTCGACGCCGTCGCGGAGGATCGCGACCGCGCGCTCGGCGTCGCCTTCGCCGAGGTGCGGCCCGACCGGCAGCGTGATCGACTCGAAGCTGATCCGCTCCGCGTTCGGGAACTCGCCCTCGCGGTAGCCGTACGCGCCCTTGTAGTAGGTCGTCAGCGGCACCGGGCGCGGGTAGTGGATGCTGACGCCGAGGCCGCGCTCCTTCAGCAGCCCGATCAGCTCCTCGCGGCGCGCGGCGACCGGCTGCGCGAGCACCGCCTCGACGCCGTAGAAGCTCGCGCGGGCGCGTCCGCCGCCGCTCGTGTCGAGCACGTGGACGAGCTCGTGGCCGTCGAGCCCGGCCATGATCGTCCGTGCGTTCCGCGCGCGGGCCTCGAGGAAGGACGGCAGCTTCTTCAGCTGCTCGACTCCGATCGCGGCGTTGAGCTCGCTCATCCGGTAGTTCAGCCCGAGCAGCTCGACGTCGTACGCGCCGGAGTGGCGGCGCTCGGCGACGACGGTGCGGTCGATGCCGAACGCGCGCTGCTTCGAGAGCCGCTCGGCGACGTCCTCGCGGCGCGAGATCGCCATCCCGCCCTCGCTCGTCGTGATGTGCTTGACCGGGTAGAACGAGAAGCAGCCGACGTCGCCGTGGAGCCCCGTGTGGACGTCGTCCCACGTCGCGCCGAGCGCGAGCGCGCAGTCCTCGACGACGAACAGGTCGTGGCGGCGCGCGAGCTCCAGGACCCGCTCCATGTCGACCGGGAGGCCGAGGTAGTGGACGGGCGAGATCGCGCGGGTGCGCTCCGTGACGGCCGCGGCGGCGGCGTCGAGGTCGACGTTCCCGTTCGGGTCGCAGTCGACGAAGACCGGCTTCGCGCCGCACGCCTCGACGACGTGCGCGGTCGCGACGTGCGTCTGGGCGGGGACGATCACCTCGTCGCCGGGGCCGATGCCGAGCCCGAGGTACGCGAGGTGGAGCGCTGCGGCGCACGACGAGGTCGCGATCGCGTGCGGCGCGCCCGTGAACTCGGCGAAGGCGTGCTCGAAGTCGTGGCCGCGCGGGCCGTGGCTGAGCACCGGGCCCGCGAGCACCTCCGCGACCGCCTCGCGCTCCTCGTCCCCGATCATCGGGCGGCCGAAGGGGATCGTGCCCGTGCCGACGCTCACGCTCAGAGGGTACCGACCGGCCGCCCGGAGGCCGCGGAGTCGTCGATCGCGAAGCAGACGTCGAGCGCGGCGAAGACCTCCTCCGGCTCGACCGGCAGCCGGCCGCGGCCGAGGACGGCGTCGACGAAGGCGGGGATCAGCTCGCCCTTGCCGACGCCCGGGTAGGGCGCGTCGACCGGCTCGCGCCGCTCGCGGTCGACGAGCCACGCCTGCTCCGGCCCGTTCACGAACGTCGCCTCCGTGCCGAACAGCTCGACGGCGTGGAAATGCGGCGTCGCCGAGCCGAAGTTGGCGGCGACCTTGCCGAGCATCCCGTCCTCGAAGCGGAGCAGCGCGACGACGAGGTCGTCGAAGCGGAACTTCGTCCCCTCGCTCGCGATCCGGTTCCCGTACGCGGTGACCTCGACGACGCGGCGGCCGGTCAGCCAGAGGAGCAGGTCGACGACGTGGACGCCGCCGCCGAGCACGACCGAGTAGTGGGGCAGGTCGCCGCGCCAGCCCTCGGTGAGCTTGTGCAGGCGCCCGTAGTCGTAGTCGGCCTCGACGTAGTAGAGCCGGCCGAGGCGGCCGGAGTCGACGAGCTCCTTGACGAGGCGGAAGCGCGGCGAGGCGCGCAGGATCAGGTTCGAGCTCAGCACCTGGCCGGGATGCTCGGCGAGGAGCGCCCGCAGCTCCTCCGCCTCCTCGCGGCGCGTGCAGAGCGGCTTCTCGACGAACAGGTGCTTGCCGTGCGCGAGGGCCGTCCGCACCTGCGCGAAGTGGGCGTCGTCGTAGCTCGCGATCGAGACGACGTCGATCTCCGGGTCGGTCAGCAGCTCGTCCGGGTCGGTCGTCGTCCGCACGCCCGGATGCTGGGCGGCGACCTCGGCGAGCCGTCCCGCGTCGAGGTCGCAGAGCGCCGCCAGCGTCGTGTCCGGCAGGCGCGCGTAGGTGGCGGCGTGCGCCTCTCCGACTCCCAGGCCGACGACGGCGGCGCGCAGCATGGCGCGTAGGCTAGTCGCCGTGCACGTCGCCGCCGTCGTCCAGGCCCGGATGTCCTCGCAGCGGCTTCCGGGCAAGGTGCTGGCGCCGCTCGCGGGGCGGCCCGCGCTCGCGTGGCTGCTGGAGCGGCTGGCGGGGTTCGAGGTCGTCGTCGCGACCTCCGGCGAGCCGAGCGACGACCCGGTGGCGGCGTTCTGCGCGGAGCGCGGAGTGGAGTGCTTCCGCGGGCCGCTCGCGGACGTGGCGGCGCGCTTCGCCGGGGCCGTCGAGCGGTACGGGCTGGACGCGTTCGTGCGCGTCAACGGCGACTCGCCGCTGCTCGACCCGGCGCTCGTCGCGCGCGGGATCGAGCTGTTCCGGGCGACCGAGCCGGATCTCGCGACGAACGTGTTCCCGCGCTCCTTCCCGCCCGGGCAGTCGGTCGAGGTCGTCCGCGCGGAGACGTTCCTCGCGGCGCGGCCCGAGTTCGACGAGCGCGACCGCGAGCACGTGACGACGTTCTTCTACGCGCGTCCGGAGCGGTTCCGGATCGAGAACTTCGCGGCGGCGGCGCCGTACGAGGGCCCGTCGCACGCGCTCGACACCGCCGAGGACCTGGCCCGTCTCGAGGCCTGGGCGCGGGCGCTGCCGCGGGCGGACGCCGGCTGGGCCGAGCTCGGCGCCAGCTAGAGTCGTCCGCCGTGAGCGACTACTGGCAGGCCGAGAACGACTGGTACCAGCACGCGCCGGTGGCGCGGCTCGCGAAGGCGCTCGCGCAGTACGACGTCTACCGCTCGATCGTGCACCTGCCGGGCGACGTGGTCGAGTTCGGCACGTTCAAGGGCGCGAGCCTCGTCCGGCTCGCCACCTACCGCGACGTGCTCGAGAGCGCGCACTCGCGGACGATCTTCGGCTTCGACACGTTCGGCGAGATGCCGGCCGGCGAGGGCGAGAGCGACGCGGACGTGGCGCGGCGGTTCGGCGACCAGGGCGAGTGCCTGTCGCGGGCGGAGACGGCGGAGCTGATGGCGAGCAAGGGCTTCGACAACGTCGAGCTCGTCGCGGGGGACATCCTCGAGACGCTGCCCCGCTTCCTGGAGGAGCGGCCGGCGCTCCGCTTCGCGCTCGTGAACGTCGACGTGCTCCTGAAGCCGGTGACGGCGGAGGTGATCCGCCTGTCCGCGGCCCGCCTCGTGCCGGGCGGCGTCCTGATGCTGGACGACTACGGCAAGGCCGCGGGCGCGACCGAGGCGGCGGAGGAGTTCCTCGCCGCGAGCAGCGGCTACGAGCTCCGCCGCGCGTCGGCGAGCTACCAGCCGGCCCTGCTCGTCCGCGCCGGCTGACGCGAAACAGGTCCTTTCCGGCCACGTCCGGTGTCAGACACCCGACATGTCCGAAGCGGACAGCCGCGACTCGAGCCGAGCGAGAACGAACTCCCGCAGCCGGTCGGCGCCGCCCGCCTCCGCGAGCACCCGCGACGCGTCGACGAACGGGAAGTCGTTGGCGATCCCGAGCGTCGTCGCGTAGCTGCTCCACCGCCAGTCCTCGGGCCGCGGACAGAGGCCGGCCTCGACGGCGTTCAGGACGACGTAGGCGTACGTCCCGAGCAGATCGCTCCCGGAGACGATCCGCCGGTTGCCGTACCGGCGGCGGACGAACTGTCCCGTGCGCGCGTGACGCTCGTTGAAATGCCTGCTGTAGGCCAGATTCAGCTGCTTCATGCCGAGCGGGAGCGAGAAGTCCGGAGTCTCGACGATCAGGTGCACGTGCGTCGTCACCTGGCAGAAGGCGATGCACGTCCAGCCGTACCGGTCGACCACGCGCACCAGCTGGCGGATCCACGCGACCCGGTCGACGTCGTCGACGTAGTACGCCTCCTTGCCGGTCGCGTTGACCCACGCGTGGTGGATGCCGGGAGCGAAGTCGCGGGGCGCCTGAGGCACGCGAAGACTTTCGCGCGGCGCCGGCCCGCGTTCAAGACGCTCTTCGGGACATGTCCGCGAGAGCCATGTCAGGTGTCAGACACCGGACGTGGCTCGAAGCGACACGTCCCTACGAGACGGCGGCAGGCGGGGACTGGACGCGGGCGCACGCCTCGCTGCACACGTGCACGGGGCCGAAGGCCTCCTCGCCGCCCCAGATGCAGTCCTTCACCCACATCCCGTCGACCGCCCGCCAGACGCGCGGGTTGCGCCACGTGTCGCACACGTGGTCGAACTCGTCCTCGTTCATCCCCGTGTAGGCGAGCCAGCGCTCGAGGTCGCGGCGCGGCTTCACCGCGTCGTAGCGCCGCACCATCTCGATCCCCTCCTCGCGGGTCATCTTCCCGGCGCGGATGTCCTTGCACGCGTGGTCGGAGCCGCGGCCGTAGCCGAGCTTCACGAACTTCAGGTAGTCGTGGAGGCCGTTCTCGTGCATGTCGTCCAGGTTCGAGAACATCCGGTACGTCCGCTCGAACGGCTGCCGCGCCGGCTCCCACTCGTACTGGTCGAGGACGAGCTTCACATGCTCGTTCGCGTCCCAGTCGACGTAGTTGCCGAGGTAGACGCCGCGCACGCCGACGTCGAGGATCTCGTCGTCCGACGGGTAGTGCCCCCAGCGCAGGTCCTTCTCGCCGAGACCCTCCTTCAGCTCCGGCCGGCCGAGCTTCTCGAGGCCGTCGTCGGTGAAGTCGTGCCAGTCGTAGCCGCGCAGCGAGTACTCGAGCCGATGCTTGGCGGTGAACTCGACGAAGTCGTTCAGCGAGTACATGCCGCCGACGTCGAGGAAGCCGTGCTCGCCCCACAGGATCAGCGGCACGCGGTGGCGGACCGCCTCCTGGATCGGCACCGTGAAGATCCCGCAGTGGGCGTGCCAGTTCATGTCGCCCTGGAGCCGGAAGCCGATCCGGTTCATCTTCACGAGCGTGTCGACGCCGGGCCGGACGATGACGTGGTCGCAGTCGAACTGCTCCCGCATCCGCATCAGGTTCGCCTCGCCCTCCGGCAGGTAGTTGTTGCCGTGGTAGGTGACGAGGAGCGGCTTCAGGCCGAGCTCCTTCACCGCGACGTGCGCCTGGTAGTAGGAGTCCTTGCCGCCGCTGACGCCGATGATCAGGTCGTAGGTCGAGTCGGAGCGGTACTCGTCGATCAGCTCCGTGAACGCCTGCCAGCGCAGCTCCCAGTTGATGTCCGCCTTCTGCGCGGCCACGCGGCAGCCCGAGCAGACGCCGTTCTCGTCGAACGTGAGCGGCGTGGCGGCCGCGGCCGGATAGACGCACCGGGTGCAGTACTGCAATGAGCCTCCTCAGAGCCTGACGTCGACGCCGGCCTTGGCCAGGGCGCGCTTCCCCTGCCGGTCGGCCAGCTCCTTGAAGTGCCAGATGTTAGCCGCGGCCACCGCGCTCGCCCCCGCCTCGATCCCGGCCGCGTAGTCCTCGAAGCGGCCGACGCCGGAGCAGGCGACGACCGGAATCGTGGTCGCGTCCGCGACCCGCGCGATCAGCTCGGTGTCGTAGCCGGTCGCGGTCCCGTCGCGGTCGATCGACTGGAGCAGGATCTCCCCGGCGCCCAGCCGCTCCGCCCGGACGGCGAGCTCCTCGGGCGTCGTCCCGGTCGGCGTGCGGCCGCCCTCGACGAACGCCTCGAGCCGCCCGTCCGGGTGCCGGAGCGCGTCGATCGAGGCGACGATCGCCTGGCTGCCGTAGACGCGCGCGCCGGCCGTGACGAGCTCCGGGTCGCTGACGAGCGCCGTGTTCAGCGTCACCTTGTCGGCGCCGCGCGAGATCCGCTCCCGGATCCCGGCGAGGTCGCGGATCCGCCCGCCCCAGGTGAGCGGCATGAAGCAGCGCTTCGCGACCGCGTCGAGGATCGTCAGCGGATCGTCCAGGCCCACGACCTTCTGGTCCTCGCGACCGAGGTCGTAGCGCTCCTCGCGCGAGATGTCGATGTAGACGAGCTCGTCGACGTTCCACTCGGTGAACCGCTCCACCTCGTGGACGGGGTTGCCGATGATCTGGTGGATCCGGAACAGCTCGCTGCGGACGAGGAGCCCGTTCTGCAGCAGGAGGACCGGGATCAGGCGCTTCTTGAGAGCCATGCGTCCCGCCATTCAAGCGGGAGCTCCAGCTCGAGGCGCGGCTCGGCGACGGGCTCACCCCGCTCGAGCACGAACGTCGCGAAGCAGATCTCGTCCGGGACGCCCTCCACGGACGGCGCCGGCGCGCCCCGGTAGCCGAAGCCGTGGACGGCCGCGGGCGCGAGCGAGCCGATCCGGCGGACGAGCCGCGGCCACGGGACGACGACGTACGGCGTCGTCGTGCGCCCGTCCCACGCGCCCGCGAGCTCCAGCCGCTGCCGCCCGACCACGCCCTCGCCGTCCAGCGCCAGCCGGGCGTCGAAGAAGAGGTAGCGGCCGGCCAGCCGCCAGAGCTCGTCGAGCGCGCGCTCCCACTCCTCGCACCAGTGCAGCCAGCCGAGCGCCTGGACGACGTCCGCACGCCCGTCGGGCAGCTCGATCCCGGCGACCGCGTCGCCCTGGTGGAACGGGACGTCGGGGTGGAGCACGCGCGCCGCCTCGACCAGCTTCGCCGAGAGGTCGACGCCCTCGTAGCGGATCGCCGGCGCGTACGCCTGCCAGATCGAGCGGAAGCCGCCGGCGGCGCAGCCGACGTCGAGCACCGACTCCGACCGCTCGGCGAGCCAGGGGAGGTAGCGCGCCTCGGACCGGTAGAGGTGCTCCGGCCGGTTGCGGTTGCTCCGGTAGAAGGCGACCAGGTCGGGGTGGACCGACCAGCCGGGCGCCCGGGTCACGTCTCCAGGAAGTTCGCGAGCATCCGGAGTCCGGCCCGATGGCTCTTCTCCGGGTGGAACTGCGCCGCGCGGACGTTCCCGGCCTCGATGCTGGCCGCGAACGGTCCGCCGTAGTCGCAGACGCCGCTCACGACCGAGCCGTCCTCCGGGCGGAGGACGTAGCTGTGCACGAAGTAGAACGAGTCCGAGCCCTCGAGGCCCGCGTAGAGCCCCTCCGGCTTCGTGAACTCGACGTCGTTCCAGCCGATGTGCGGCACGCGGAGTCCGTTCCCGTTCGCGAGCCGCTCACACACGCCCGGCACCCAGCCGAGCCCTTCCGTCTCGCCGTGCTCGAGCCCGACCGAGGCGAGGAGCTGCATGCCGACGCAGAGGCCGAGGAACGGCTTGCCCTTGCGGCGCACCTCCTCCTCGAGCGCCTCGTCCCAGCCGCCTTCGCGCAGGTTGCGCATCCCGTCGGCGAAGGCGCCGACGCCGGGGAGGACGATCCGCTCCGCCTCGGCGAGCTGCTCGGCGCGGGTGACGATCTCCGGCTCGCCGCCGACCGCGGCGAACGCGTTCGCGACCGAGCGGAGGTTCCCCATCCCGTAGTCGACGATCGAGACGCGGGCGCTCATCCGGCGACCGCCTGGGCGAGGGCGTCGGCGAACCCGGCCATCGTCTCGGGCGGGCCGAGGGTGACGCGGATCGTCCGGTCGAGCAGCGGATACGGGTAGGCGCCGCGGACGAGGTAGCCGCGCTCGCGCAGCGCCGCGACGAGCGCGGCCGGGTCGCGGCCCTCGGGCAGCAGCAGGAGCAGGAAGTTCGCGTGACCGGGAACCGGCTCGAGGCCGAGCTCGCGCGCCCGCGCCTCGAGCAGCGCCCGACCCTCGGCGACCGAGGCGACGTAGTCGCTCACGAGCTCCGGCCGCGCGACGGCGAGCCGCGCCGCCTCGATCGCGAGCTGGTTCGTCTCGCCGGCCGAGCGCACCTTGTAGAGCGCGCGCATCGTCTCGGGGCCGCCGGCCGCGAAGCCGATCCGCAGCCCGGCGAAGCCGGCGCCCTTGGAGAAGGTGCGCAGGACGAGCACGTTCTCGCCCTCGGCGACGTGTCCGATCCCGGTCTCGCCGGAGAAGTCGACGTACGCCTCGTCGAGGACGAGCAGCGCGCCGACGTCCTCGCAGCGCGCCTTCAGCTCGGCGACCGCGTCCGCCGGGACGAGCGAGCCGGTCGGCTGGTTCGGGTTCGCGAGCACGACGAGCCGCACGCCCGGGCGCACCGCCTCGAGCAGCGCCTCCGCCGGCGCGTCCCAGCGCACCGGCACGTCCTCGGCCGAGAACATGCGCCCGTAGACCGGGATCATCGCGTAGGTCGGGTCGAGCCTGACCACGGCGTCGCCCGGCCGGACGAAGGCGACGTGGACCGCGCGCAGCGCCGCGTCCGTCCCGGGCGTCACGAGCAGCCGCTCCTCCGGCAGCCCGAGCGACGCCGCGAGCTCCTCGTGCAGCCGGCGCGGCGACGGGTAGACGCTCGCGAGCTCGGAGGTCAGCCGCGCGCGCAGCTCGTCCACGAACCAGTCCGGATGGCCGCCGACGCGCTCGTTGCGGTCGAGGCGGACGACGTCGCCGGCGTCGTGGCCGGCCTCGCGCCAGCGCTCGATCCCCGCGAGCGCGGGAACCGGCTCCGGCTCTAGACGACGGTGCAGCGGTTGCACGGGGAGACGCCGCGCCGCTGCCGCGCCTCGTGGAGCTTGCGCAGCCCCTCGTAGCGCGTCCCGCGCCACAGCTCCGACACGCCCGCCTCGTTCACGTCGCCCACGGCCAGCGTCGCCATGTAGTCGGTGTCGCAGGGATTCATCTTCCCGTCCCAGAGCACGAACGTCCGCCGCCAGTACTCGGAGCACGGCGACTCGATGTCGTTCTCCGGCATCTGGTACGTGTTCTCCCACGGGTTGTACTTGACGAACGCGACCTGGTCGACGAGGTCGTGCCAGACGCCGTCCATCTCGTCGAGGTCCTGCTGCTCGCTCACCTTCACGCCCGAGACGCGGCTGATCGTGCGCGCGTCCGGGTAGTCGCGCTCGCGGATGTCGTGGAAGCGCTGCACGTTCGTCAGCACCGTCTCGAGGTCGCCGCGGACGCGGAGGCTCGAGTAGAGCGGCTCGGTGGCGGCGTCGGCGGAGAAGACGAGCGTCTGGACGCCCGCCTGCAGGATCGCGTGGCAGATCTCGTCGGTCAGCTTCGACGCGTTCGTGTTGATCTTGACCGCGAGGAACTTGCCGGCGAGGTAGTCGAGCATCTCGACGAACTGCTTGTGCAGCGTCGGCTCGCCGCGGGAGGCGAGCGTGATCGCCTCGACCTTGCCCTCCGCCTCGTCGACGACCTTCTTGAACAGGTCGAGCGGCATCAGCCCCATGTGGCCGTGCTTCGGCGTCGTGAACGCCTTGTCGGTCTGGTAGCAGAAGACGCAGCGGTAGTTGCAGATCGAGGTCGGCTCGATCTGGAGCAGCGGCGGGAAGTCGTCGACGCGGTACTCGCGCGGGAAGACCTCGTAGCGGAAGCGGTAGTGGAGGTAGCGCTCCAGCTCGGCGTCGTCGAGCTTGCGGATCTCCTCGACGACGAAGTCGCGCAGCGTGAAGCGCGAGTCGTCGCCGGCGAGCAGCTCGGTCGTCGCCTCGCGGACGATCTCGTCGCGGTCGGAGAGCGAGCCGCGCGCGTCGAGCCGCTGCGCGAGCGCCTGGATCCGCCCGAGCACGTTCTCGTGCTCCGGATGGGTCCGGCGGATCTCGACGAACGAGTCGCTCTTCTCGTAGACGGATGGCTGCTGCGGAGTGGTCGCCACGCTCGCCGGACGGTAGCAACCGACCATGCGGGAATCGTTAGGGCGGGACGCGACTACGATTGCCGATCGTGACGCGGCCGGTCCCCGTGCTCTTCGTGCATCACCGCAGCGAGCTGGGCGGCGCCCCGGCCAGCCTCTCGTACCTGATCGAGAGGCTCGACCGCGACCGGTTCACACCGCACGTCTACTGCCCGGCCGGGCCGGCGGCCCAGCTGTTCGAAGACGCGGGCGCCACAGTCCACCGCGGCCCGGTCGCGTCGTTCACCCACATCTGGGCGAGCACCTACCGCGGCCGGCGCTGGCTGCTGCTCGGCCGCGACGCGCTGATGCTGCCCGGGCACGTGACCAGCCTGCGCCGCGTCCTGCGCGAGCACCGGTTCGGGCTCGTCCACGTCAACGACTCGCCGCTCCTGCTCGCGGCGGCGATCGCCGACCGGGCCGGGCTGCCCGTCGTCTGGCACCTGCGGTCGGCGCTGCCCGGCGTGGACGACCTCCGCTCGCGCCTGATCCGGCAGGCGGTGGCCCGCATCGGCACCGCGTCGATCGCGATCACCCAGGACATCGCGGACGTCTTCGACGTCGGCTCGCACGTGATCCCGAACGCCGTCGACCTGGAGAAGTTCAAGCCGGGCGACGTCCACGAGGCGCGCCGGGCCCTCGGCCTGCCCCTCGACCGGCCGATCGTCGCCTACTTCGGCTTCATCTACCCGTCGAAGGGCTTCCGCGACTTCATCGAGGCGGCCGCGCTGCTCCGCGCCCGCGGCATCGACGCCCGCTACCTGATCGTCGGCGGCCCGGTGCGCGGCACCGACTTCTTCGAGACGACGACCGGCCGGATCGTCCGGCTGCTCGACCTCGCCCGCAACTACGACCTCGAGGCGCGCGAGGTCGTGTCGGAGCTGCGGCTCGACGAGCAGGTGCAGTTCGTCTCCTTCACGCCGGAGACCGCCCAGCTCTACCGGGCGAGCGACGTCGTCGTCTCGCCGTCGCGCGGGCCGGAGCTGGGACGGCCGGTGATCGAGGCGTCGGCGTGCGGCCGCGCGATCGTCGCCTCCGGCTCGCTCAGCGGCGCCGGGATCCTGATGCCGGCGGAGACCGGGATGCTCGTCCCGCAGCGCTCGCCCGACGTGCTCGCGGTCGCGCTCGAGCGGCTGCTCAGCGACGAGACGATCCGGATCGAGCTGGGGCGGAAGGCGCGCGCGTACGCCGAGGCGAACTTCGACGCGACCCGGAACGCGGAACGCGTGATGGACGTCTACGACCGCGTCCTGGCGGACGCCCGATGAGCGACAAGCCGCGGATCGTCGTCGTCTCCCCGTACCGCAGCGAGTACGGGCCGCGCCAGGTGCTCGAGCACGTCTGCGCAGGCGTCGTCGAGGCGGGCTTCGAGCCGGTGCTCGCGCTCCCGACCGACGCCGTCGTCTCGCCGGCGATGGAGGCGACCGCGGCGGCGGTCGAGTTCGTGGACGGCCTCGGCACGTTCCCGCGCACGTTCAACCTCGTCCGGCTCGCCGTCTTCTTCCGCGACCACCAGCGCGCCGCCTCGACGATCGCGGACATCGCCCGGCGCCACCGCGCGAAGGGCGTCTACTCGATCTCGGAGGCGATCTTCGCGGCGAGCCTCGGCGCCCGCCAGGCCGGGATCCCGAACGTCGTCCACGCGATCGGGATGTCGATCCGCTCGCCGCGCTGGGGCGCCTGGGTGTACATCCGCCTGCTCGACCGGCTCAGCGACCAGCTCGTCGCCTGCTCGTCCGCGGTCGCCGAGATGTTCGCCGACGACGGGGTCGAGGACGGGAAGTGCACCGTCGTCCACAACGGCGTCGACGCGACCGCCGTGCGGGCGACCGCCGACCTGCCGACGCCGACCGCGTACGAGGGGCCGCGGATCGGGATGGTCGCCGCGTACGACCCGCGCAAGGGCCACGAGCTGTTCCTCGCCTCCGCCCAGGAGGTCGTCCGCCGGCACCCGGACGCGCGCTTCTACATCATCGGCGGCGTCCTCGAGGGCCACCCGGAGAGCCTCGCCTTCGAGCAGCGGATCCGGGAGACGATCGCCGAGCTCGGGCTCGGCAGCCACGTCGAGCTCGTCGGCTACGTGCCGGCGCCGGACATCTACGCGTGGATCCGGGCGATGGACGTGATCGCGGTGCCGTCGCGCACCGAGGCGTTCGCGCACGCGCTGCTCGAGGCGATGATCTGCGGCCGCGCCGTCGTCGCGACGCGGCTCGAGGGCAACCTCGACGCCTTCACCGACGGGCACTCCGGGATCTACGTGCCCCGCGAGCCGGCGCGGATGGCGGAGGCGATCTCGCGGCTGATCGAGGATCCGGACGGACGGCGCGCGATGGGCGAGGCGGCGGCCGAGCGCGCGGCGACGTACTTCGACCTGAGCGTCACCGTCCCGGCGAACGCGTGGCTCGTGCGCCGCGTGTTCGGCGACCCCGCGGCCGTCTAGAGGCGCGGAAGGCGCAGCGCGGTGCGCAGCGCGCGCCGCTCGCTCGGCGTCCAGAAGCCGAGCACGGTCAGCGCCGCCGGGCAGACCGCGACGATCCCGGCGAGCTCGAGCCCGAGCCGCGCGAGGGAGGGCGTCTGTCCGGCGAGCGAGGCGACGCCGTAGGCGGCCAGTCCCGCGAGGACGATCTTCGCCCAGCGGACGTACTCCCAGTCGATGCGGTAGACGCGACTCGCGAGGAGCGCGAACAGGAGCGCGAGGGCGCCGAAGCCGGCCGCCGTGTCGACCGCGGCCGCCATCAGCCCGAACCGCGGCACGAGCAGCACGTTCAGGCCGACGTTGACCGCCCCCGCAGCGGCGGTGAGAAGCGGCACCCACCGCGTGGTCATCGCGAACCAGATCCCCTGCGACACGATCGCGTAGGCGGCGAAGGCGACGTGCGCGGCCGCCACGACGGGCACGACGCGGACGGCCGAGTCGAAGCTGCTGCCGGCCACGAGCGCGAGCAGGTCGCGCCCCCACAGCGCGAGCGCCAGGCAGAGGACGGTGAGCGCGCCGAACCAGTACGTCCCCGTCCGCACGACCCTCGTGTCCGCCCCCGCCTTGAGGTCGCGGAGGACGATCGGCTGCATCGCGCGGCTCGCGCCGTGGACGAGCAGTCCGGCGATCGCGCCGACCGAGTAGCCGACGTAGTACCGGCCGACCGCCCCGGACGAGACGAAGTGGGCGAGCAGGGGCCGGTCGGACACCTGGAGCACCCACTGCGCGAGCAGCGAGGGGATCAGCGGGACGGAGAAGCGGAGCGCCTTGCGGATCCGCTCCCCGTCCTGCTCCACCCGGTTCCCCGAGATCCGGAGCGTGACGACGAGCCCGACGACGGCCATCGCCGCGGCCGAGACGAGGTTCGCGCGGAGGACGCCGAGCACGCCCTCGCCGAGGCCGACGACGAGCGCGAGGCTGAGGCCGAGCGTCATCCCCGCGTTGACGATCGCGAGCGAGAGGACCCGCCCCGGCCGCCTCTGCACGATCAGGATCGTCACCGGCAGGTCGAGGAAGACGGAGCAGTAGGCGGTGAGGACGGCGTAGCGCAGGTACGGGGAGTAGTGCGCGAACGAGAAGACGTCGAAGGCGCCCGCGTCGCCCGCGATCTCGACGACCGCGACCATGACGGTCGCGGCGACGAGCAGGAACCCGAGCGACGAGGCGACCAGCCGGCGGCGCTCGCCCTCGTCGTGCTCCTCGAACCAGAGTCTCGTGACGGCGCTGGAGATCGAGAGGCCGAGGAGCGGGCCGAGCAGCAGCACGACCGTGGACGTGATCGCGAGCGTCCCGTAGTCGGCGGGCGAGAGGTAGCGCGTGTAGAGGACGGTCAGGACGAGGCTGACCGCCCGCGCGAGGCCGTCGGCCGCCACGTACATCCCCGACGCGAGCGTCGCGCGGAGGAGCTCGCGGTCGAGGCCGAGCTGCGGCTCGGATGCGTCCAGCGTCGCCACGGGACCGGGTGATGCTAGCGGGGGCCTCGAGCGTCCCGTCCGCGCCGCTACGGGCGAGCTCGCGCGACCGCGGCGACGTGGGGCGACGTCCAGCGGGAGCGGAACCCCACGAGGTCGAGCGGGAGGCCGAGCGCCTGGATCGCGTACACGGTCGCCCGCACCGGCGGCGGCCGTCGCCCGAGATCCTCGAGCCAGACCCGGAACCGCCCGTAGTAGCCGACCTCGACGGCCTCCAGGCCGAGACCGACGAGGAGCTCCCGGAGCCGCTCCGGATCCATCGCCTCGAGGTTGTGGGCCGCGAGGTGGGCGGGATCGAACCGGGCCTGGAGCCGGCCGTTCACGCCGCGGTAGTTCGGGACGGTGACCACGAGGATGCCGCCCGGGGCGAGGAAGTCCAGATGACGCTTCAGCACCCGCTCGAGGTCGAGGAAGTGCTCGAGCAGGCCCGCCGAGAGCACGACGTCGTAGCGCTGCCGAGGCTCCGCGGCGAACATGTCCTCCTCGATCACCGTCACGTCCTCGGCCGCGAGCCCGTTCCGCGCGAGCAGCCGCTCGACGACGTCGCGGTCGACGTAGGAGTCGAGCAGCGTCGCGGCGAGACCGAACCGCTTCGCGACGTAGACGGCGAAGTGGCCCGGATAGCCGCCGAGCTCGAGGAAGCTGCGCGCGTTCGAGCGCGCGAGCGCACGGTCGAGCAGCGACGCGAAGTAGAAGTCCCGTCCCACCTCCTGCACCGGATCGTGGGTCTGCCAGTACTCGCGCCAGAAGCGCTCGGTCGCGAGCGAGTCGGGCGGGGAGCTCACGCGCTCGACCTCCGACGGCGGGCGGCCGCTGCGAGCCGGAGCGCGACGCGACGCCGGACGCCGAAGCGGTCGGCGAAGAGCGCTTCCGCGCGGCGGAACAGCTCCGCGATCTCCTCGGGCGCCTTCACCGACTCGTCGCCGGCCACCGCGGCGACGAAGTCCCGCTGCTCGGGGGCGAGCGCGTCACGAGGCTCCGCGAAGCGCCGCGCCACCTCCCGCGTCAGCTCGCCGCCGCCGCCGTTCAGCAGGTCGAGCGCGGCCTGCTGGTCGGCGGGCGTCCTCCGCTCGCTCGCGGGCCGGTAGCGCACCTCCTGCGGCACGACCCAGACCGGCCGGCCGAGGAGGGCCGCGTAGGCGACGTGCGTGCCGACGCCGTTGGTCGCGACGGCGGCGCCGCCGCGCAGGATCTCGAGCAGACGGAAGAGGAAGGCGGGGTCGTTGCGGTGCCCTGCGGTGACGCAGGGGACGCCGAGCGCGCGATACGCCTCGTCGCGTCCGGCGAGGACGTCCGGCCAGTACAGACACGCCGTCACCTCGTCGAAGGAGGCGGCGTGGTCGGCGACCGCGTCGAGTAGCCCGGCCACCTCGTACTCGGCGGTGCCGGCGTCGAACGAATGCGCCGGGAAGAGCACGAGCCGGCGCGGGCCGGCGGTCGCGGTCTCGGGCGCCAGCCGCTCCGCGTACCGGATCAGCGGCCCGATCGCGACGGCGGCCGCGTCCGGTATGGCCGACT
>DASSNM010000076.1:0-5815 GCA_035688025.1 Gaiellaceae bacterium
CCTGGCCCGACTCACACCGCCGAGCCCGCAGCCTCCTAAGCTACGTCCGCTACTACAACCGCAGACGACCACACAGCTCAATCGGCGACCGGCCACCGATCAGTCGCATTCACAACGTCCGTGGGCAGTACATCTAGCCGACGGTCAGGTAGCCGGACATGCCCGCGTCCTCGTGGCCGGGCACCGAGCAGTAGAAGTGGTAGCGGCCCTTGGCGAGGGTGAGCGTCACCCTGGTCGTCCCGTGGCCGATCGTCTTCGTGCCGCCGTACTCCTTCTCGCCGACCTCGAGCCGGACGTTGTGCCGGAGCTGCGAGCGGTTCGTGAAGACGATCGTGACCTTGCCGGCCTTCGCGGAGAGCGTCTTCGTGCTGTACGCGAGCCCGTTGGCGACGGCCGCGATGCGGACGACGCTGCCGGCCGGCGCCTGGGGCGCGGCCGCGGCGAGCGGGATCGCGGTTGCGGCGGCGAGCGCGATCGTCGTGCCGACCGCAGCCGCAGCGAGGCGGTTCCTCATCGGAACTGCTCCTTTCGATGGATGACCGGGCCACGCTAGGTCCCGCTGCTGAAAGGCGCGTGAGCGCCGTGTGCCGCTTCGCACGAGCGCGCGAACCGCCCGCAGCTCCCCGACCGGGGTCAGACCCGGGCCAGACACCCTTACGGAAGTGTGTCGAGACCGTGACGGCGCGCGACGCGCGGCCGGTGGGGGCGCGTAGCGTATGGTCGCCGCGTGGGCCGGCGCGCGATGGTGGGAGGGCTCGGAGTCGGCTTCGCCGTCGGCTGGAACATCGCCGCCCTCGGCGCGATCGCGACCCGGCTGAGCCACGCGTACGGCGTCGGCCTCGCGACGGTCGGCCTGTTCACGACCGCGCAGTTCGTCATGCACATGGTCATGCAGATCCCGGGCGGACGGGCCGCCGACCGCTGGGGCGCGCGCAGGAGCGCGTCGGTCGGACTCGCACTGGTCGCCCTCGGGAACGCGGTCGCGTTGCCGGCCGCGACGCCCGCGCTCGGGTTCCTCGGCCGCGCAATCGTCGGGCTCGGCACCGGCTTCGCGTTCGTCGGCGGCTCCGACTACATCCGCTCGCTCGGCGGCTCGCCAACGCTCCAGGGCTGGTACGGCGGCTCGTCGGTGCTCGCGCCGGGCGTCGCGCTCGCGCTCGTCCCCGGCTTCGCGCGGTGGACGGGCTTCCGCGCGCCGTACCTGAGCGGGATCGCGGTCGTGGCGCTCTGCGCCGTCGCGCTCGCGCTCGCGCCCGCCGCGCCGCGGACGGTCCGCCATGCGGGCGAGCGGCTCGATCTCGGCTTCCTCCGCGACCGGCAGCTCTACCGGCTGGCGGCGATCCACTCGTTCTCGTTCGGCTTCAGCGTCGTCGCCGGGAACTGGGTCGTGACCCTGCTCGAGCACCACGGCGAGTCGAAGGAGGCTGCGGCCGCGGTCGGCTCGCTGACGCTCCTGCTCGGCTTCTTCACTCGAGCCGCGGGCGGCGCGCTCCTGCGCCGCGCGAGCGCGTCCGCCTGGGTTGCCGCGAGCCTCGTCCTCGGCGGCGCCGGCGCCGTCCTCCTCGCGCTGCCGCTGCCGCTCGCCGGGTACGTGGCCGCCGCGACCATGCTCGGGCTCGCCGCCGGCGTCCCGTTCGCGATGGCGTTCACCGGCGCCGCCGCCGCCCGGCCGGACGCGCCCGGCGCGGCGGTCGGCTTCGTCAACGCGTGGGCGTCGCTCCTGATCGTCGCCGGGACGCCGCTCGTCGGCCTGACCTTCTCGCTGCCCGGCGACGGCCGGGTTGGCTTCCTCGTCCTCGGCGCGCTGGCGGCCCTGGCCGCGCTCGCGACGCCGCGATAGATTCACCCGATCCCGACCGAGGAGGGCTCGATGGACTTCGGCGTCACCGTTCTGCCGGACCCGCCGTTCTCGCGCTGGCTCGAGCTGATCCAGCTCGCCGAGCGCCACGGCTTCCAGTACGCCTGGACGTACGACTCGCACGTCCTCTGGCAGGAGTCGATCCCGATGCTCGCGATCGCGGCGCGGGAGACGTCGAAGATCAAGCTGGGCCACTTCGTCACGAACCCGGCGACGCGCGACCCGACCGTGCTCGCGAGCGCGTACGCGACGCTCCACGACCTCTCCGACGGGCGGATGGCGATGGGCGTCGGCCGTGGCGACTCGGCCGTCCGCTACATCGGCCGCCAGCCGATGAAGGTGGCCGAGTTCGAGCGCGCGTGCGCGATGGTGCGCGACTTCATGAACGGCCGCGAGGTCGACTGGAACGACAAGCAGCTGCAGCTGAAGTGGGTGCGGGAGGAGCTGCCGCCGATCCCGATGTGGGTCGCCGGCTACGGGCCGAAGGCGCTCGGCGTCGCGGGGCGTGTCGGCGACGGCGTGATCATCCAGCTCGCCGACCCGGAGATCATCCAGTGGATCATGGCGACCGCCCGCCGCGCCGCCGAGGAGGCCGGCCGCGACCCGTCGCAGCTGAAGTGCATCGTCGGCGCGCCGAGCCACATCTCGGACGACCTCGCGGACGCGCGCGAGCAGGTGCGCTGGTTCCCGGCGATGGTCTCGAACCACGTCATGGACCTGATCGAGCGCTACGGCACCGACGGCTCGCAGGTGCCGAAGGCGCTGACCGACTACGTGCAGGCGCGCAAGTTCTACGACTACAACGAGCACTCGCGCGTCGGCGCGGCGCACGGCGAGTTCGTGACCGACGAGATCTGCGACCGCTTCTGCGTGCTCGGCAACGCGGAGCAGGCGAAGGCGAAGCTACGCGAGCTGGCCGACGTCGGCGTCGACCAGTTCAACATCTACCTCATGACCCACGGGCAGGAGGAGACGCTGCAGGCCTACGGCGACGACATCATCCCGGAGCTCTCCGGGGTCGTCGCGTAGATCTCGCGGGTCAGGTCGAGGAACTGCCGCTGCGCGGCGCTGAGCTCGCGGTCGCGCAGCCACGCGATCCCGATCGCGCGCGGCGGCAGGACGCCGTCGAGGCGCGTGAGGACGAGGTCGTCGTTGCCGCCGAGCTCGAGCCAGAGGCTGGGGAGGATCGCCGCGCCGACGCCGGCCCGCGCCATCTCGCGGAGGGCGGCGTTGTCGTCGGAGCGGAAGACGACCTCGGGGGCGCGCGCCCCGGCGTGGAGCGCCGCGTCGAGCATCGCCGCGCTGTGGCAGGAGCGGGCGATCAGCAGCGGCAGCTCGAGCAGGTCGTCGAGCGAGTCGACGTCCGGCTCCTCCTGGGTGACGAGCAGGTACTCGTCCTCGACCAGCAGCAGCGTCTCGAACTCCTCGCCGGCGACGGGGACGAGGCAGAAGGCGAAGTCGAGCGAGCCGCGTTCGAGGTCGCCGAGCAGGCTGACGTCGCTCAGGTGCTCGACGAGCTCGACCTCGACGCCCGGGTGCTCCTCGCCGAAGCGGCGGAGGATCGCGGGGACGAGGCGCGCCGACGCGGTCTGGAAGGTGCCGACGCGGACGGTGCCGGCGGCGCCGCGCGCGAAGTCGGCGAGCTCCCTGCGAGCGGCGGCGAGGCGGGCGCCGAGCCCGTCGAGGTGGGAGAGCAGCAGCTCGCCGGCCTCGGTGAGCGTCGCCTCCGCGCGGCCCGAGGAGCGCGCGACGAGGCGCTGGCCGACGAGCTTCTCGAGCGCCGCCACCTGCTGGCTCACGGCGGGCTGCGTGTAGCCGAGCGTCTTCGCGGCGCGGGCGAACGAGCGCTCCCGCGCGACCGCCTCGAAGGCGGCGAGGTGGCGCAGGTCGACGCCGGGCCAAAGATCAGTGAGCATGATGATTCACCCTGAGAACCTTTGTTGCGTTGATCATACGCGCGCCGGCAAGGTGGGGGCATGTGGTTCGCATCCACGACGCGGCGCTCGGACGACGGTGTGGCGGTGACGATCCGCCGCGCCGTCGCCGGCGACGCGGAGCCGCTTCGCGTCCTCGCCGCGCTCGACGAGGAGCCGGAGCTCGCGGGCGGGGCGCTGCTCGCCGAGGTCGAGGGCGAGCTCTGGGCAGCGGTCGCGCTCGCGGACGGCCGCGTCCTGGCGGACCCGTTCCGGCCGACGCGCGGGGTTCGCGACCTGCTCGAGCTCCGCCGCCGCGAGCTGCTCGGCGCCGGCTCCCGCCCGCGCAGGTTGCGGCTGCTCGGCCACCGCCTGGCCGCGTAGTCTCCCCGCGTGGGGGACCTGCGGGCGCTGCTCGAGCTGCGGCAGGCGTGGCCGGTCGCGTTCGCGCCCGACGGGGAGTCGCTGCTCGTCGCCTCCGACCTGCCCGGGACGCGCCAGCTCTTCCGGCTGCCCGCCTGGGGCGGCGCGCTGGAGCAGCTGACCGACCTGGACGAGCCGGTGGACGGGCTCCAGCTTCCGGACGGGCGGATCCTGCTCGCGGTCGACGAGGCCGGAAACGAGCGGACGCAGCTGCACGTCCTCGGCGAAGGTCCGCTCGTCGTCGACCCGCGCTTCATCCACCGCTCGCCGCACGTCTCGCGCGACGGCTCGCTGCTCGCATACGTGACGAACCGCCGGAACGGGCTCGACTTCGACGTCGTCGTGCGCCGGCTCGCGAGCGGGGAGGAGCGCGCGTTCGAGCTGGGCGGCCTGTGGGCGTCGGGCGAGATCTCGCCTGACCGGCGCTGGGTCGCGGCCGAGCGCTTCGGCGAGCTGAGCGGCGACTCGGATCTCTTCCTGCTCGGCGTCGAGACCGGCGAGATCGTGCACGTCACGCCGCACGACGGGCAGGCGGAGTATCTGCCGCCCGTCTGGCTCGCCGACTCGTCCGGGTTCCTCGCGGCGACCAACGAGGGCCGCGACACGTTCGCGGTCGCGCGCTACGACCTCGCCGCCGCGCGCTGGGAGGTGCTGCTCGAGTCGGACTGGGATCTGCAGTGCTTCGGCGACGGCGAGGGCCGGCACCTGCTCGTCGAGGCGAACGAGGACGGCTGGTCGCGGCTCGAGCTGCGCGACCCGCGGACGCTCGAGCTGCGCGAGGAGATCCCGCTGCCCGGGCGCGGCGTCGCCGAGCATTTCGCGTTCTCGCCGGACGGGTCGCGGCTCGCGTTCGGCTTCTCGACGACCACCGAGCCGCATCAGGTGTACGTCCACGAGCTCGGCTCGGGCGCGACGCCGCGGAAGCTGACCGACACGGGTGGCGTCGCCGAAGGCGTCCAGCCGGAGCTGCACCGCGTGGCGAGCTTCGACGGCGAGCAGATCCCGGTGTTCCTGTTCAGGCCGGCGGGCGAGGGCCCGTTCCCGGTGGTCGTCACGGTGCACGGCGGGCCGGAGGCGCAGTGGCGGCCGTGGTACTCGTCCGGGTTCGGCGCGCTGACCCAGTTCCTCGTCGGGCGCGGGTATGCGGTGGCCGCGCCGAACGTGCGCGGCTCGACCGGCTACGGGAAGCGGTTCGAGCACCTGGACGACGTCGAGAAGCGGCTCGACTCGGTCGCCGACCTGGCCGCGGTGCACGGGTGGCTGGCGGCGCGGCCGGAGATCGACGGCGCGCGCGCGGTCGTCTACGGGCGCTCGTACGGCGGCTACATGACGCTGGCCGCGCTCGCGTTCCAGCCGGAGCTGTGGGCGGCCGGGATCGAGTTCGTCGGCATCTCGAACCTGCGCACGTTCCTCGAGAACACGTCCGAGTGGCGGCGCGCGGCGCGGGAGCGCGAGTACGGGTCGCTGTCCGATCCGGAGCTCCTGGAGCGCCTGTCCCCGTGGAGCCGGCTGGAGCAGATCCGCGCGCCGCTCTTCATCGAGCACGGCCGCAACGACCCGCGCGTGCCGGTGAGCGAGTCGGAGGCGATCCACGCGGAGCTGGTCGAGCGCGGCGTCCGCT
>DASSNM010000077.1:0-68831 GCA_035688025.1 Gaiellaceae bacterium
TCTGCGCGTTTTGCGGATCGGCGTCGCGAAGGAGATCAAGACCGACGAGTACCGGGTGGCGCTGACGCCGGCCGGTGCGCGCGAGCTCGTCCAGAAGGGCCACGAGGTCCTCGTCGAGACGACCGCCGGCGAGGGCAGCGCATTCGCCGACGCGGACTACGAGCGCGCCGGCGCCCGGATCGCGTCGGTCGACGACGTCTGGTCTCAGGCCGAGATGCTCCTGAAGGTCAAGGAGCCGATCGCGCCCGAGTACGCCCGGCTCCGCGAAGGCCTCGTGCTCTTCACGTATCTCCACATCGCCGCCGACGAGCCGCTCACGCGCGCGCTCGTCGACAGCGGCATCGCCGCCGTCGCCTACGAGACCGTCGAGACCGACGACCGGCGGCTGCCGCTGCTCGCACCGATGAGCGAGGTCGCTGGCCGGCTCGCACCGCAGGCGGCCGCCCACTTCCTCGAGAAGCCGCTCGGCGGTCGCGGCGTCCTGCTCGCCGGCACCCCGGGCGTCGCGCCCGGCCGCGTCGTCGTCCTCGGCGGCGGGATCGTCGGCTACAACGCCGCGATCATCGCGCTCGGCCTCGGCGCCCAGGTCACGATCCTCGAACGGTCGATCGACCGGATGCGCCACCTCGACGAGATCGTCTCCGGGCGCGTCAGCCTGCTCATGTCCTCGAGCCTCCAGGTGGAGGAGTCGATCGCGAAGGCCGACGTCGTCATCGGCGCCGTGTTGATCCCGGGCGCGCGAGCGCCGAAGCTCGTCACGCGCGACATGCTCGCCGGGATGCAGCCGGGCGCCGTGATCGTCGACGTCGCGATCGACCAGGGCGGCTGCATCGAGACCGCGCACCCGACCACGCACTCCGACCCGGTCTACGACGTCGACGGCATCACGCACTACTGCGTCGCCAACATGCCGGGCGGCGTTCCGATCACCTCGACGAAGGCGCTCACGAACGCGACGCTCCCGTACGTCGAGGCGATCGCCGACCATGGGCTCGCCGCGGCGGTCGCCCGCGACCGGTCGCTCGCCCGCGGCGTCAACGTCCTCGACGGCAGGATCGTCTACGCGGCCGTCGCCGAGGCGCACGGGCTCGAGTTCACGCCGCTCGAAGACGTCCTGCCGCTCGCGGCGGCGCGCTAGCTCTTCTGCGCGGCGTCCGGCTTCTTCGCCGGCGACAAGCGGACGACCAGCCACGTGATCCCCGCCGCGGCGCCGACGACGCACGCGATGTAGAGGAGGAACGCCAGCAGTCCGAGGGCGGTGCTCATGGCCGCCGTAGAATAGCCCCATGGCCCGCGCGTGCGTCATCGTGCTGGACGCGGTCGGTGCCGGCGCGCTGCCGGACGCCGACGCCTACGGCGACGAGGGATCCGACACGCTCGGCAACGTCGCGCGCGCCGTCGGCGGGCTCGACCTGCCGACGATGGAGGCGCTCGGGCTCGGCAACGTCGAGCCGCTCGAGGGCTGCTCGCCGCAGCCGGGGGCGCCGGCGGTCGCAGGACGGCTGCTCGAGCGCTCCAAAGGAAAAGACACGACCACCGGCCACTGGGAGCTCATGGGCGTCGTCACGGGCACGCCGTTCCCGACGTATCCGCACGGCTTCCCGCACGACGTCATCGACCCGTTCATGCACCGCACCGGGCGAGGCGTGATCGGCAACAAGCCGGCCTCGGGGACGGAGATCATCCAGGAGCTCGGCGAGGAGCATCAGCGCACCGGCAAGTGGATCGTCTACACGTCCGCCGACTCGGTCTTCCAGATCGCCGCCCACGAGGAGACGGTGCCGCTCGACGAGCTGTACGAGGCGTGCCGGATCGCGCGCGAGCTCCTCACCGGCAAGCACGCGGTCGGCCGCGTCATCGCGAGGCCGTTCGTCGGCGAGCCCGACAACTACACACGAACGCCGAACCGGCACGACTTCTCGCTGCTGCCCCGGCGGCCGAACTACCTCTCCCTGATCCGGGACGCCGGCCACAAGGTGTACGGCGTCGGCAAGATCGGCGACATCTTCGCCGGCCAGGACGTCGACGAGTCGTTCCCCACGAAGTCGAACATCGACGGGATCCAGCAGACCGAGCGGCTGCTGCGGGAGCTCGACGAGGGCTTCGTCTTCGTCAACCTCGTCGAGACGGACATGCTCTGGGGCCACCGGAACGACCCGGTGAACTTCCACCGGTGCCTGCAGGACTTCGACCGGCGACTGCCCGACCTGCTCGACGCGCTGCGCCCCGGCGACCTGCTGATCCTCACCTCCGACCACGGCTGCGACCCGACGACGCCGTCGACCGACCACTCGCGCGAGCACGCGATGTTCCTCGCGTACGTCGAGGGCCGGAACGCGGCGGGGCGCATCCACGAGGGCGAGTTCGCGGACGTCGGCGCGACCGTGAACGCCTGGCTGAACGGGAAGGCGCCGTCGCGCGGCATCCCCGGCCAGCCCGTCGTCACGCCGTGAGCCGGGTGCTCGTCGGAGCACGCGCTTCGGGCGAAACGCTGCGGCGGCACGTCGCGCAGGGCGTCGTCTGCGTCGTCGGCCGATGATCAGGCCAGCGGAGCTGATCCAGCGGAAGCGCGACGGCGGCGAGCTCGAGGCCGACGAGCTCGCGGAGCTCGTGCTCGCGTACACGCGCGGCGAGGTGCCCGACTACCAGATGTCCGCGTTCCTGATGGCGGTCTACTTCCGCGGCCTCTCGGAGGCGGAGACGTTCGCGCTCACCGACGCGATGGTGCGGAGCGGCGAGACGATCGACCTTGCCGCAGCGATCGGCCGGCGTGTCGTCGACAAGCACTCGACCGGCGGCGTGGGGGACAAGGCGACGCTCGCGGTCGGCCCGGTCGTCGCGGCCTGCGGCGTGCCGTTCGGGAAGATGAGCGGCCGCGGGCTCGGCCACACCGGTGGAACGCTCGACAAGCTCGAGGCGATCCCGGGATTCCGGGTCGAGCTGGCGACGGAGGCGTTCGTCGCGCAGGTGCGGGACGTCGGCCTCGCGATCGTCGGCCAGACCGCGGACCTCGTGCCGGCGGACAAGCTCCTCTACGGGCTGCGCGACGTGACGGCGACCGTCGACAACGTCTCGCTGATCGCGGCGAGCATCATGTCCAAGAAGCTCGCCTCCGGCGCCGACGCGATCGTCCTCGACGTCAAGGTCGGCGACGGCGCCTTCATGAAGACGCTCGAAGAGGGGCGAGCGCTCGGCGAGGCGATGATCGCGCTCGGCCGGGCCGCCGGCCGCGACGTCGTCTGCGAGCTGACCGACATGGACCAGCCGCTCGGACACGCGGTCGGGAACGCGCTCGAGGTGCGCGAGGCGGTCGCGACCCTGCGCGGGGAGGGCCCCGCGGACTTCACCGAGCTCGTGCTCGCCTCGTGCGCGCACCTGCTCGCGCTCTCCGACCTCGGCGTCGACCACGCGGACGCGCGCCGGCGCGCCGAAGCGTCCGTCGCCGACGGCTCCGCGCTGGCCGCGTACGAGCGCTGGATCCGGGCCCAGGGCGGCGACTCGGACGAGGACGCTCTGCCGAAGGCGCCGCTGATCCGCGAGGTGTTCGCGCCGCGCGACGGCCACGTCGCCCGCGTCGCCGCCCTCCCGGTCGGGATCGCCGCGCTCCATCTCGGCGCCGGGCGGCGCGAGAAGGGCGATCCGATCGACCACGCGGTCGGGGTCGTCTGCCTGCGCAAGCGCGGCGACGCGGTCGAACGGGGCGAGCCGCTCGCCGAGATCCACGCCCGCGACGAGGCAAGCGCCGCCGAGGCCGCCGAGACGGTGCTCGCGGCCTACGAGCTCGCGGACGAGCCGCCCGAGGCACGGCCGATCGTGCTCGACACGTTGGCCTGAACGGCACGACTAGGCTGCTCGCATGCCCGAGCTGCCCGAGGTCGAGAGCGTCCGCCGGCAACTCGAGCCGGGGCTCGTCGGCCGCCGCTTCGTCCACGTCGAGATCTCCGACCCGCGCCTCGTCCGTCCCTACGACCCGGCCGAGGTGGCGGCCGAGCTGCAGGACGAGCAGGTGGCGGCGGTCGAGCGTCGCGGCAAGTATCTGATTGTTCGGTTCGAGTCTGGTCGCGTTCTCCTGGTGCACCTCCGGATGACGGGGAGCTTCCTGCACGCGCCGCGCGGAGGGCTCCAGGACGATCCGCACCGGCGCGCTGTTGTCAAGCTAGACGACGGATCGGACGTCGCGTATCGCGACGTGCGGCGCTTCGGGACATGGCTCCTCCTCGAGCCCGGGGAAGCGCAGCCGTACCTCGACGCGAAGGTCGGCGTCGAGCCCCTGGACGCGGTCTTCACCGCCGCGCACCTTGGCGAGCGCCTGTCCCGGCGCCGGGCGCCGGTCAAGGCGGCGCTCCTCGACCAGAGAACGCTCGCCGGCATGGGGAACATCTACGTCGACGAGGCGCTCTGGCGCGCCCGGATCAACCCGCTGCGGCCGGCCGAGAGCGTCGACCGCGACGAGCTGCGCCGGCTGCACCGCGCGATCCGCGCCGCCCTCGAGCACGGCATCGCCCGCCAGGGCTCGACCCTCCGCGACTACCGGCTCCCCGACGGCGGCGGGGGAGCGATGCAGGACGAGTTCAAGGTCTACGGGCGCGACGGCGAGCCGTGCGACCGCTGCGGGACCCCGATCGCGAAGACGCGCGTCGGCGGGCGCGGCACCTGGTACTGCCCACGCTGCCAGCCGCCGCCCGGCGACTACGCGGCGAGCAGCTCGTCGAGCCGGCCGTCTCGGTCGAGCCGCCAGAGCTCGGTGTAGCCGCCGATCGGCCGGCCGTCGATCAGGATCTGCGGCACCGTCCAGCCGCCGGTCAGGTCGAACACGGTCTGCCGGAAGGCGGGGTCGTCGTCGAGGTCGACCTCCTCGTACTCGAGGCCTCGTCCGTCGAGGAGCGCCTTCGCGCGCACGCAATAGCCGCACCAGCGCGTCGTGTAGATCCGGATCCGGGGCATTCCTCGGTTACAACGAACAAGCGCGCGCGGGCGTTCCCGCCCGACCTCGGCAATAGACTGGAACGGCCATGGCCGGGCGCTCCTACAAGACCGAGGCGGTCGTCCTGCGGTCGATCCGCCTCGGCGAGGCGGATCGCGTCCTCCACCTCTACACCCTCGAGCGCGGCCGTGTCGGCGCGGTCGCGAAGGGCGTCCGGAAGACGAAGTCGCGCTTCGGCGCGCGCCTCGAGCCGCTCTCGCACGCCGAGCTCGTCCTCCACCACGGCTCGGGCGAGCTGGAGACGGTCACCGGCGTCCAGCTCGTGCGCGCGCACCACGCGGCGCGGGAGGACTACTACCGGCTCTCGGTCGGCCTGATCGGGGCCGAGGCGATGCTCCGCCTGTTCAGCGAGCAGGAGGCGAACGAGCGCGCGTTCACGGCGCTCACGCGCTTCCTCGACCTCCTCGACGAGTCGCCGCACGCCGCCGACCGGCCGGCGCTCGACCCGCTCGGCCTCTCGTTCCAGCTCAAGCTGCTCTGGCTCTCCGGCTACCTGCCGCATCTGACGAGCTGCGCGGAATGCGGGGCGGACGGCGTGCCACTCGTCGGCTACTCGCCGCGCGCCGGCGGCGCTGTCTGCGGCAGCTGCGCCGGTCGCACCGAGGCGCTCGGCGTGAGCGGCGAGGGCGTCGCCGGGATCGAGGCGCTGCTCGCGCAGCCGCTCGCGGACGCCGTCCCGCTCGCGCTCTCGGAGCGGGCCCGCCGCGACGCGTTGCGCGTCGTCACCGCCTCGTACGAGTTCCACGGCGGCTTCCGGCTGCGGACGCTGAGCGCCTAGGTGTCCTCGCCGTCCTCGATGTCCTCGGCGACGAGCTCCTTGAACGGCTGCAGCTTCTCGAACAGCTCCTCGGCGCCGACCCCGTCGGCCGCAGGCGCCTCGCCGACCAGCCACGGCGCCGCCTCGATCGCCGTCTTCCAGGCCACCTCGTCCGCCTCGTGCCGGCCGGGCGCGTCGGCGTTCGGGTCGTCGAGCGGCTCGACCCGGTCGAGGTACACGTTCGTGAAGCCGTTCCGCTGCTGCTCGTGGAACTCGATGCGCGCCCGGCGGCCCTCCGCTGCGACCGCCTGCTTCGCGATCGCCTCCTTGAACGTCGTGTACTCGCTGCCGTCGTCCGCGCGCAACACGAAGCGCGTGTTCCCGGACTGCGTCCGGAAGGCGCGCACCGCGTCGACGTGCACCGTCCGCTCGCCCATGCCGCGGGTATTCCCGGGAGCTGCCGCTTGAAGCGCGCTCTCGGCGACGGCTTCGAGCTCGACGACGACCCGGCCCGGCTCGACCGCGACGCCGTCCACGGCTACCTCGGCGGCGAGTCGTACTGGGCGAAAGGGAGGCCGCGCGAGCGCCAGGACGAGCTGATCGACGCGAGCGCGCGCGTCGTCGGCCTCTACCGCGACGGGCGCCAGGTGGGCTTCGCGCGCGCGGTCGACTGCGACGCGGCCGGGTTCATGTACCTCGCCGACGTCTACGTCCTCGAGGAGTGCCGCGGGCGCGGTCTCGGCCTCGAGCTCGTCCGCGAGATCGTGGAGAACGGGCCGCACGCCGGCCGCCGCTGGGTGCTGCACACCCGCGACATGCACCGGCTCTACGCGAAGCTCGGCTTCGGCCCGAACGAGCGGTTGATGGAGCGCCGCGTCAGCGCCCGGTAGAGAGCACGTCGAAGCTGAGCGAGCCCTGCTCGCAGACGCTCGTCGGCGGGTCGATCGGCGCGTTCACCGTTCCGCCGCCGGTGGCGGTCACCTGCAGCGTCGAGGCCGTCGGCTGGCACCGGCCCGACTGCTGGTCGCCCTGGCCGGGGACGTCCGGCGAGAAGCGAGCCTCCGCGTCGGCGGCGGCGCCCGGCGCGAGCGAGATCTTGGCGGAGGTGGCGACGCCGGGGCGCGCCGGCGACACCTGCGTCGGCAGCTGGCTGCCGGATGCGTCGAGGAGCTGCACGACCGGGATCCCGGTGACGTAGCAGCCGGACTGCGACGTGTTCGTGAGCGTGAGCACGTAGCTGATCTGGCCGGCGCCCGCGCTGCCCGGGACGACCTTGAACGTCCCGGAGAGGGCGGAGCCCGCGCACGGCGAGTCGGCGGCGCCCGCGCCGGTCCCGGTCGCCTGCGGCGAGGTGACCGTCCGCGTCGTCGTCTGCGTCTCGGTGACCGTGACGGTCTTCGTGCCGCCGCAGCCAGCGGCCGCCGCGGCAAGCAGGAGTGCGCCCGCGACGGCGAGCGCCCGGATCACGCCGGCGGGCTCCACGGCCGCGCGAGCGCGTCGTCCAGCCAGGCGCGGACGCCCGACAGCGGCAGCCGCTCCTGCGCGAGCGAGTCGCGGTCGCGTACGGTGACCGTCTCGTCCTCCAGCGTCTGGTCGTCGATCGTGAACGCCCATGGAGTGCCTATTTCGTCCTGGCGACGGTAACGCCTGCCGATCTGTCCGCTGTCGTCGTGCTCGACCGAATGGTGTCGGCGCAGCTCCTCGTAGAGGGCGCGCGCACGGGTCGCCATCCCCTCGTCCCGCGGGATCAGCGGCAGGATCGCGGCCTTCACCGGGGCGACGGCCGGGTGGAGGCGGAGGACGGTGCGGTCGCGCTCGCCGACGACCTCCTCATGGTAGGCGTCGCAGAGGAGCGCGACGAAGATCCGCTCGATCGAGACGGCCGGCTCGATCACGTGCGGGGTGTACCGCTCGCCGTCGGGGCCGACGTACTCGAGCTTCGTCCCCGAGTGCTCGGTGTGCTGGGTGAGGTCGTACGCGCCGCGGTTGGCGACGCCCTCGAGCTCCTGCCAGCCGATCGGGTAGAGGTACTCGATGTCGCTCGTCCCGCTCGAGTAGTGGGAGCGCTCGGACGCGTCGTGCTCGCGGACGCGCAGGTTGCCCTCGCGGAGGCCGAGCTCCCGGTGCCAGCGCAGGCGCTCGGCGATCCAGTACTCGTACCAGCTCCCCGAGTCGGCGGGCGGGACGAAGAACTCCATCTCCATCTGCTCGAACTCGCGGACGCGGAAGAGGAAGTTGCCGGGCGTGATCTCGTTGCGGAACGACTTGCCGGTCTGCGCGATCCCGAACGGCGGCTTGCGGCGCGCGAGCTGGAGGACGTTCTTGAAGTTGATGAAGATGCCCTGCGCGGTCTCGGGTCGGAGGTAGGCGCCGGAGCTGCCGTCCTGCATCGCGCCGACCTGCGTCTCGAACATCAGGTTGAACTGGCGCGGTTCGGTCAGGTCGCACTCGGAGTGCTCGCCGGGCCGCTTGCTCGGCTTCTTGCCGCAGCTCGCGTCCTCGAGCTTGTCCGCCCGGAACCTGAGTTTGCACGTGCGGCAGTCGACGAGCGGGTCGCTGAAGCCGGCGACGTGGCCGGACGCCTCCCAGACGCGCGGGTTGAGGATGATCGCGGAGTCGAGGGCGACGATGTCGTCGCGCTCCTGCACCATCGCGCGCAGCCAGAGGTTGCGGATGTTCGTCTTCAGCAGGACGCCGTAGTGGCCGTAGTCGTAGGTCGAGCCGAGGCCGCCGTAGATCTCCGAGGACGGGAAGACGAAGCCGCGCCGCCGGCAGAGCGAGACGATCTGGTCCATCGTCACGGGCTGGGCGGTCTCGGCCATGGGGCGGAGGTTAGCGACCGGCGTCGCGCCGCCTGGGGAGAAGCTTTCAGCCTTCCGCGACGAAGCCTCCAGCCCCGTGTGACGGACGGCGACCGACAATGGCATCCCCGTGGGTGGGTGGGGGCTAGGGATGGTCCAGGGAAGCGTCGGCACTAGAGTCCGCCGGATGGCGGCGACGCCGGCGATCGCGGCGGCGGAGAAGGCGGGGATCCGCTTCGCGCTGCACGAGTACGAGCACGACCCGGCGGCGGAGTCGTACGGGCTCGAGGCGGCCGCGAAGCTCGGCGTCGACCCGGCGCGCGTGTTCAAGACGCTCGTCGTCTCGCTCGACGGCCGGCTCTCGCTCGCGCTCGTCCCGGTCGCGGCGCAGCTCGACCTCCGCGCGCTCGGCAAGCGCGCCGCCCTTGCCGACCGCCACGACGCCGAGCGGGCGACCGGCTACGTCACCGGCGGGATCAGCCCGCTCGGCGGACGCCGCGCGCTGCCGACGCATCTCGACGACTCCGCGCTCGGCCACGAGACGATCCTCGTCAGCGCCGGCCGGCGCGGGCTCCAGGTCGAGCTCGACCCGCGCGACCTCGTCCGGCTCACCGGCGCCCGGGTCGCGGCGATCGCGGCGTCGCGGTAGCCGGGTTAGGCTGGCCCGATGCCGAACCCGCCCGTCGAGCTGCACGTCGTCTCCGACGCCACCGGCGAGACGGCGGCGCGGCTCGTGCAGGCGCTCGAGGCGCAGTTCCCGGAGCAGGAGTTCGTCGAGATCCGGCACCCGCGCGTCGAGTCCGAGGACGACCTCCAGCTCGCTGTCAACCGCATGCGCGGCCGTCCCGCCGTCGTCGTCTACACGCTCGTCAAGCCGGAGCTCCGCGACGCGATGCGGACGCTCTGCCGCCGCGCCCGGCTCCACTACTGCGACCTGCTCGGGCAGCCGATCGAGGCGGTCGCGCGCGTCTCCGGCATGGCCGCGAAGATGACGCCCGGCTCGCGCCCGCCGCTCAACTCGGCCTACTTCAAGCGGATGGAGGCGATCGAGTTCGCCGTCCGCTTCGACGACGGCGTCGGCCGAGGCCTGCAGAACGCCGACATCGTCCTCGTCGGCGTCTCGCGCACCTCGAAGACGCCGCTCTCGATCTACCTCGGCTACCTCGGCCACAAGGCCGCGAACGTCCCCGTCGTGAAGGGGATCGAGCCGCCGAACGAGCTCTTCGACATCGACCAGCGCAAGATCGTCGGGCTGACGATCGACCCGAACCGCCTCGTCGAGATCCGCCGCGCCCGCGTCCGCACGATGGGCGGCGGCGCACGGAACCGCCAGTACGCGGAGCTGATGGAGATCTACGAGGAGCTCGAGGTCGCCGAGAAGCTGCACCGGCGGCTCGGGTGCCCGGTCATCGACATCTCGGAGCTCTCGATCGAGGAGACCGCCCACCGCGTCCTCCGCGTCGTCGAGGAGCGCCGGCACGACGCGAAGCGGGTGCGCGCGTGACGGAGGCCGCTCGCCGCCGCAAGCCGCCGATCCCGATCCGCTACTGGGCGCTCTGGTGGCTGATCCTCGTCGTCGCCGACCTCGTGTTCTACGTGCTGCTGACGCCGATCTGGATGGGGTTGCGCGTCGCCGCCTGGGTCGCCGAGTTCCGGGCTCGGCGGCGGCGCTAGAGCACGCGCGCCGGCAGCGCCGACTCGCCCTCCGGCGCGACGCGGTAGCCGCCCGCCCCCGCGACGCCGGCGACGACCTCGACCAGCTCCGCCCCGTCGAAGCGGGCGCCCGCCCCGTCGTCGAGCGCGATCCCCGCGGGGAACCCCTCCCGGGCGAGCCGCGTGTACACCGGCCGCCGCCGCTCCTCGCCGTCGTAGTGCGGGCACGCGCTCCCCGGCAGGAAGCCGAGCCCGTCCCGCATCCCGGCCAGCTGCGGCCCGAACGAGTCGGTCACGCCCGCCTCGAACCAGCAGATCATCCCGGCGCTCCAGCCGAAGAGGACGACGCCCGCCTCCCACGCCTCGCGCAGAATCCGGTCGAAGCCGTGCAGCCGCCAGACGGCGAGCATGTTCGCGGTGTTGCCGCCGCAGACGAGGATCGCGTCCGAGCCGAGCGCCAGCCGGCGGAGATCCTCGGGCGGCCACGGGTAGAACGAGAGCGTCGTCACCTCGCAGCCGCGGAACGGGATCTCCGCCACCCGATCGGCCGCCTGCGGGCTCGCCGTCGTGTCCACGAGCACGCGTCGGCCGCGCGCGAAGCCGAGTACGTACTCGAGCATCCGCTCGTTCGGGAAACCGCCGATGCCCACGATGGTCTGCCGGTTCATCGTCAGGGGTATGACAACATCTGCGCTCATGACCCGCTTCGTCTACGACTTCGACGAGCCCGCCGACGGCGGCCGCGACCTGCTCGGCGGCAAGGGCATCGGCCTCGCCGAGATGACACAGCTCGGCGTCCCCGTCCCCGCCGGCTTCACGATCACGACCGACGCCTGCCGCGCCTTCATGGCGACCGGCGGCGACGTCGACGGCCTCGACGAGGAGGTCGAGGAGCACATCGGCCGGCTCGAGGAGAAGACCGGCAAGCGCTTCGGCGACACCGAGGATCCGCTGCTCGTCTCCGTCCGCTCCGGCGCCGCGATCTCGATGCCCGGGATGATGGACACGATCCTCAACCTCGGCCTCTCCGACGACGCGGTCGAGGGGCTCGCGCGCACCACCGGCAACGAGCGGTTCGCGCGCGACTCGTACCGGCGCCTGATCCAGATGTACGGCGAGGTCGTCGACGGCATCGACGGCCACCGCTTCGAGCAGGCGCTCTCCGACCTGAAGCGGGAGCGGGGCGCGCAGCAGGACGTCGACCTCTCCGGCGGCGACCTGGCGCAGCTGATCGAGACGTTCAAGCACATCTACGAGCAGGAGACCGGCGGCGGCTTCCCGCAGGACGCGCGCGAGCAGCTGCGCCGCGCCGTGCTCGCCGTCTTCCAGTCGTGGGAGAACCCGCGCGCCCAGGTCTACCGGCGCACGTACTCGATCCCGGACGACATCGGCACCGCCGTCAACGTCGTCCAGATGGTCTTCGGGAACAAGGGCGAGCAGTCCGCCACCGGCGTCTGCTTCACCCGCGACCCGTCCACCGGCGAGCAGGGCGTCTACGGCGAGTACCTCGTCAACGCGCAGGGCGAGGACGTCGTCGCCGGCATCCGCACGCCGCAGCCGCTCGAGGAGATGCGCGCCCGCCTGCCGCAGGCGTACGACCAGCTGCTCGAGACGATGAGCGCGCTCGAGCGGCACTACCGCGACATGCAGGACATCGAGTTCACCGTCGAGGAGGGCTACCTGTACCTCCTGCAGACGCGCTCGGCGAAGCGGACGGCCGCCGCCGCGATCAAGGCCGCCGTCGACATGACCGCCGAGGAGCTGATCTCGCGCGAGGAGGCGATCGCGCGGATCGACCCCGGCCAGCTCGATCAGCTCCTGCACCCGATGCTCGACCCGACCGCCGACTTCGAGGTCGCCGCGCGCGGCCTCAACGCCTCCCCGGGCGCCGCCTGCGGGAAGATCGTCCTCGACGCCGACACCGCCGAGGAGCGCGGCAAGGCCGGGGAGTCCGTGATCCTCGTCCGCTGGGAGACGACCCCGGACGACATCCACGGCCTGATCCAGGCGAAGGGCGTCCTCACCGCGCACGGCGGCATGACCTCGCACGCGGCCGTCGTCGCGCGCGGCATGGGCAAGCCGTGCGTCGCCGGCACCGAGGGCCTCGAGATCGACGGCAAGACCGTCCGGATCGGCGGCCACGAGCTGCACGAGGGCGACACGATCACGATCGACGGCGGCACCGGCCGCGTCATCGTCGGCGAGGTCTCGCTCGTCCCGCCCCAGATCAACGAGGACTTCGAGACGATCCTCGAATGGGCCGACGAGGTGCGCCGCCTCAAGGTGCGCGCGAACGCCGACAACCCGGAGGACTCGTCGAAGGCGCGCGAGTTCGGCGCCCAGGGCATCGGCCTCTGCCGCACCGAGCACATGTTCTTCGGCGAGGACCGGCTGCCCGTCGTCCAGGAGATGATCCTCGCCTCCGACGAGGACGGCCGCCGCGCCGCCCTCGACCGGCTGCTCCCGTTCCAGCAGGCCGACTTCGAAGGCATCTTCGAGGCGATGGCAGGGCTGCCGGTGACGATCCGGCTGCTCGACCCGCCGCTGCACGAGTTCCTCCCCGACCTCGAGGACGCGACCGACGAGCGGATGCGCTCGCGGATCAAGGCGCTCCACGAGGCGAACCCGATGCTCGGCACGCGCGGCTGCCGGCTCGGCATCCAGTGGCCCGAGGTCTACGAGATGCAGGTGCGCGCGATCGCCCGCGCCGCGAAGACGGTGCAGGAGCGCACCGGCGACGCGCCGCTCGTCGAGATCATGCACCCGCTCGTCGGCTTCCGCGAGGAGCTGCGCCGCCTCCGCGAGCTGACCGAGCAGGTCATGGCCGAGGAGGCCCCCGAGATCGAGTACCTGTGCGGGACGATGATCGAGCTGCCGCGGGCGGCGCTCCGCGCCGACGAGATCGCCGAGGTCGCCGACTTCTTCTCCTTCGGCACGAACGACCTGACCCAGACGACGCTCGGCATGTCGCGCGACGACGCCGAGGGCAAGTTCCTGACCTTCTACCTCGAGGACGGCGTGCTCGAGCGCAACCCGTTCGAGGCGCTCGACCAGGAGGGCGTCGGCGACCTGATGCGGATCGGCGTCGAGCGCGGCCGCTCCACGAAGCCGGAGATCAAGCTCGGCATCTGCGGCGAGCACGGCGGCGAGCCGTCCTCGGTGGAGTTCTGCCACCGGATCGGGCTCGACTACGTCAGCTGCTCGCCGTACCGCGTCCCGCTCGCGCGGCTCGCGGCGGCGCAGGCGGTGCTGAAGGAGGCGCACCGGGCCGAGTACGTCGCGGCCGGCGGCTGAGATGCGGTACGAGGTCCTCGTCGACGGCGAGCGCCAGGCGCGGCTGCAGGGCGAGGACGAGCTGCGCCGCTGGCTGCGCGGCTACCGCGCCGAGCACGTCGAGGACGACCCGGACGCCGCCCACGTCCAGCTCCGCCGGCTGTCCCCGTTCGCCTGGCTGACCGGCGGGGCGCTCGTCGACCGGGACCGCTTCCTGGACGACGAGCCGCTGCACGCGGTCGAGGAATAGCGCTCAGCCGACGGCGACGCGGTCGCCGAGCCGGACCCGTCCCGGCCGGACGACGCGCGCGTAGACGCCGACGTCGAGCCCGTGCCCGCGGGCGATCTCGCGCAGCAGCGTCGGCCGCTTCGGGAGCCCCGGCTGCTCGTGGCAGACCATCACGCAGCGCGGCGCCGGCATCGCCACCTCCAGCTCGACCTCGCCGGCGACGAGGCGCCGGCCGACCCACGCCTCCTCGCGCTCGTCCGACTCCACGAGCAGGTTGGGACGGAGGCGCTCGACCTCCACCGGCCGCTCCGAGACCGCCGCGAGCGCGGCGAGCGTCGCCGTCGTGACGACGTGCACGGCGCCCGCGTCGAAGTGGGAGGTCGTCCGCTCGCGGTCGAAGCGCCAGCCGGGACCCCCCAGCTCGGCGGCGAGCGCGTCCGCCGGCGCGACGACGCTGCCGTCCGCGAGCTCGACGAGCGGCGCGCCGTCGTCGCCGAACCGCGCGCGGTGGCGCAGCAGCCCCGGCACCCGTGCGAAGCGGCGGGTCGTCTTCCCGCTCGCGATCTTGCCGCTCGCGTGCACGAGCGCCCAGACGCGGTCGCCGGCGACGCCGCGCTCGTCCACGACGAGCTCGTCGCGCCGCTCGCCCCCGAACGACTTGACCGGATAGCGCCAGAGCCCGACCACGCGCCCCATCCGCCTGAGACTACGGGCACACTGCCGCGCGATGCTGCCGCTCGCCCTCGCCGTCCTCGCGCTCGCCGCGCCGAAGCCGGGAACCCACGCGACGGTCGACGTCGCCGTCGCGACGCTCTGGAAGGCGCCGGCGGTCGCCCGGACGCTCGACCGGCCCTCGCTCGGGAACCCGGTCGACCTCGACGCGTGGAACCGCAACCTCGCCGCGACCGCCGACCGGATCTGGCTCGACGATCACGTCCAGACGCAGGCGCTCTACGGCCAGGACGTCACGGTGCTCGCGGTCCGAGGCGGCTGGGCGAAGGTCGCGGTGACGGACGAGCCCGACCCGCAGGATCCGCGCGGCTACCCGGGCTGGCTGCCGCTGACGCAGCTCGCGACCGGCTTCGACGGGAGCGGACGCGCGCTCGTCGTCACCGCGAAGACGGCCACCCTGCGCGTCGCGGGACGCGTGCTGCGGCTGAGCTACGGGACGCGCCTGCCGCTCGTCCGCCGGCTGCCGGGCGGTGCGGCGCTCGTGCGGACGCCCGACGGGGAGGGGAGGCTCGCCGGCAGCGCAACGACGAGGCCGACGCCGCCGACGGGCGCGGCGGTGGTCGCGAGCGCGCGGCGCTTCCTCGGCCTCCGCTACCTCTGGGGCGGCCTCTCCGCCTGGGGCTTCGACTGCTCGGGCCTCGTCTGGGACGTCTTCCGCGCCCACGGCGTCACCGTCCCGCGCGACGCCGACCCGCAGTTCCGGCACGGGCTCGCGGTGCGGCCGAGCGGCCTGCGGCCGGGCGACCTGCTCTTCTACGGCACGCAGTCCTACGTGCACCACGTCGCGATCTACGCGGGCGGCGGGAAGATGATCGAGTCGCCGGACTCGGCGCACGCCGTCCGGCTCGTCCCTGTCCGCTGGGGCGAGTTCGCCGGCGCCCGCCGCTACACGCGCGGCTAGGACGAGGACGCGAGCCGGCGCTCGATCGCGTCGAGCTTGCGCATCACGTCCTCGATCCGCGGCTTCGGCTTCGGCGTCGCGTTCAGCGCGCCCTCCGGCTCGAGCACGACGCGCTCCACGTCGTCCAGCTCGAGGCCCTGGCGGCGCAGCCCCGCGACGAGCTCCTCCCGCGTGATCGCCGTCCGCCGCAGCGCCCGCTCGTCGACCTCGCCGTCCTCGAAGAGCGTGACCGAGCCGCCCTGCAGCGTCTTGCCGAAGCGCGGGCTCATGAACGCGCCGCGGACGAGCACCGCGTCGACCGCGATCAGGATCGCCGCCCCGACCAGTCCGCCCGAGAGCGAGGTGTCGTTGCCGATCACCGCGTTCTGGACGACGTTCGAGAGCAGGAGCAGGACGACGAGGTCGAACGAGTTCAGCTGCGCGAGCTGCCGCTTCCCGGCGACGTGCAGGAGCACGAGCAGCCCGCCGTAGACGGCCACCGTCCGCAACGCCTTCTCGCCCGGCGAGATCCCCATGTGCCAGAGCGCGTGCCACATGCCGCCGGGGTTCGGCGCGGCGCTGCGGAGGCCTGCTGTCTCTTGTGGACATGTCCCGAAGGTGCGATCCTCGAGCGGTGATCCGCCTGGCAGCACTCGCCGCCGCGCTCGCCGTCGCCGCCGCGGCCGGCGTCGCGAACGGCTCGGCCGCGCGTCACTGCCAGCGCGTCCACCTGAGCTGGGGAGCCCGCTGCATCGCCGCCGGCCAGTTCTGCAAGGTCAGCGCCGACGCGGAGTACCACCGCTTCGGCTACCACTGCCACACCGGCCGTCTGAGCCGCTCCTCGGCCGGCCTGCGCAAGCCTGCGCCCGGCTGCGAGCCGGGCTACTCGCCCTGCCTCCCGCGCGTCGCCGACCTGAACTGCGCCGACATCCCCGCCTCGAAGCGGCCCGTCCGCGTGACCGGCAGCGACCCGTACCGGCTGGACGGGAACCACGACGGCTGGGGCTGCACCGGCTGATGGGCTGGCGCTTCCAGCGGCGACGGACGATCGCGCCCGGCGTCCGCCTCAATCTCGGCAAGCGCGGGGCAAGCGTCAGCGTCGGCCGCCGCGGCGCCCGCGCGACCGTCGGCCGCCGAGGGGCGAGCCTGACCCTGAGCCTGATCGGAACCGGGCTGAGCTACGTCTTCCGGTCGCGGCGCCGCTAGGCGTAGCCGCGGACCTTCCAGTACGCGATCGCGACGCTTCCGGCCGCGACGACCGCGAGCCCGAGGACCCCGACCGGTCCGATCCGCCCGTAGGCGGCATGGCCGCGTCCCCAGTTGGCGAACGCGAGCGTGACGAGGATGCCGCCGACCAGGCCGCCGACGTGGCCGCCCCAGGAGACGTTCGGGATCGTGAACGAGATCGCGAGGTTGATCACGATCCAGGTGAGCGCGTTTCCGGCGAGGCGGCCCGTCACCTGCCACTCGATGATCAGCATCGCCCCGAGGATCCCGAAGATCGCGCCCGACGCGCCGACGACGGGCGTCAGCGGCGTCTGCAGCAGCGCTCCGGCCGAGCCGGCGAGCCCGGAGACGAAGTAGAGGCCGACGTAGCGCGCCCGCCCGAGGTACTGCTCGACGGGCGAGCCGATCACCCAGAGCGCGAACATGTTGAAGGCGATGTGGAGCACCGACCCGTGCAGGAACATCGCCGTCACGAGCCGCCACCAGCCCCCGTTCGCGACGTACGGGCCGAACAGCAGCATCTTCAGGAACCAGTGGCCGCCCGGGTTGTTCAGCCCGGCGCCCTGCACCGCGGTGACGAGGTAGACCGCGATGTTGATCGCGATCAGGATCCGGGTGACCGGCGCCTGCCCGCTCGCGAGCGCGGTCCCGGGCGCGCGCACCACCGGACGCGGCCGCACGCGCGGCTTCCGCACGCCGGCATGGTCCGGGCAGCGGATGCCGACCGGGGCGAACGTCGCGCAGTCGGCGCAGATCGGCCGGCCGCAGTCCGAGCAGGAGAGCCCGGTCTCGCGGTCGGGATGGCGGTAGCAGTACCTCGGCTCGGCGGTCGACATCCGGGTTAGCGTAGTCCGGTGCGCGTCCACGTCGCATTCACTCCCGGCGAGCAGACCCCTGCCTCGGTCGGGATCGTCGTCGACGTCCTCCGCGCCACCTCGACGATGACCCAGGCGCTCGCCGCCGGCTACCGCCGCGTTCTCTGCTGCGCCGAGATCGAGGAGGCGCGCGAGCTCGCCGCGAGCGAGGTCTCCGCGAAGCTCGCCGGCGAGCGGCGGCTCGAGCACATCGAGGGCTTCGACTTCGGCAACTCGCCCGCCGAGGTCGCCGGCGAGCCCGCCGCCGAGACGCTGATCCTGACGACGACGAACGGGACGCGGCTGCTCGTCGCCGCCGCCGAGCGGTTCGAGCGCGTCTACGTCGGCTCCCTGCTCAACCTCGAGGCCGTCGCGGCGGCGGCGCGCGCGAGCGGGGAGGACGTCGCCGTCCTCTGCGCCGGCGTCCTCGGCGAGCTCGCGCTCGACGACGCGTACTGCGCCGGGCGGATCGCGAAGGCGCTCGGCGGCGAGCCCGAGGACTCCGCCCAGGCCGCGATCCGCCTCGCCGACAGCTTCCCCGACGCGCTCGCCGGGCTCGGCGCGAGCCGCAGCGCCTCGAACCTCCGCCGCAAGGGCCTCGACGCCGACATCGCCTGGTGCGCGCGCGAGAGCGTCCTCGACGTCGTGCCGCGCTTCGTCGGCCGCGCCGGCGCCGCGGCCGAAGTCACGCTCTAGCCGCTCTGCAGGGTGGTCGCGGGGGCGGCGCCTGCGGCGGTCGGCCGCCCCCGCGGCCAGTTCGGGCGTCGCGGCTAGGCGAACCAAACCGGTCGCTCGTGTGCGGCGCGATCGACCGGACGAAGCCCGAGGAACGATCATGGCTCGTTCGCGCGCGCGGGCGAATCCCTCGTTCGAGGGAGAGGACCTACCCGGTAAGGTGAATCTCGTGGTGAGGGGGCTCCCGGTCGCGCTCGCCGTCGCGGCTCTCGCGCTCGTCTGCGCCGCGTGCGGCTCCGGCGGCGGCCGGGCGACCGCCGCGGCCGCGGCGCCCGCGAAGCCGTTCCTCTGGCAGTGCAGCGGGATCACGCTCGACCAGGCGCGCGACGAGTGCTACATCCGCCTGCTCCTCGAGGACATCGACCGGTCGGGCGACCCGGCCACGGAGCTGCCGCGCATCGACAAGCTCGTCAAGAGCGCCGGCACCGATCTCGAGGGGCGCTGCCACGAGCTGATGCACGTCGTCGGCCGCCGCTGGGGGAGGGAGCACCACCTGACGCTCGAGCGGCTCCAGGACGTCGTCCCGCGCTCGAACGACCCGGGCTGCTCGGCCGGGTTCGGCATGGGGCTCGTCATCTACCTCGGCCCGCAGATCATCCCGACCGGCGGCAGGAGCGCCCTGAAGACCTGCACCGCGCTGCCGACCCGCTACCGCCAGTACACGTGCGTGCACAGCCTCGGTCACGCACTCAGCCGCGGCTACCACGACACGCTCTGGCTCGCCGTGCGCGCCTGCACCCGGCTCGGCCCCCGCTACGCGCCCGACTGCGCCCAGGGGGCGTTCCACGACTACTGGATCTCCCTCCACGGCGGCGACGAGACGACGTCGCCCGTGCACGCCGTCCGCTCCGCCCGCGTCCTCTGCGCCGAGCCGCAGTACCGCCGCTACGCGATCGGCTGCTGGTACCGCTACTTCATCGAGAAGCTCCCCTCGCCGGTGATCCTGAACGGCCGCGACCTCGAGAAGACCTGCGCCGGGCTCGCCGGCAGCCAACGGCAGGGATGCGTCGCCGGGGCGTCGTTCCAGATCGGCCTGCCGCCGCTGGACGAGACGCGCCTCTGCCGCTCGCTGCCGCAGGCCGACGAGCTGCCGTGCCTGCGCGGCGTCCTCGTCCAGAGCACGACCGGGAAGCCGAAGCTCCAGTTCGCGCTCCTCGCGGAGTGCGACCGCTTCCCGGCGGCGACGCGCGCGGGCTGCGTCTCCTGGTTCGCGCTGACGCTCCAGCTCGTCACCGACGACCGCTTCGTCCGCGACGGCTGCCCGACGCTCGCGAGCGCCGCCGACCGCGCCGCCTGCGTCGCCGGCGCCCGGCGGGCGCAGGGACCGATCGTCACCTTCTCCTGACGAAAAGTTCGCAAAGAGCGGACTCTTCCTCCGGCGCCCCCTTGCACCGCGGTCGCCCGGCGGGATAGCTTCCCCCTTGCCGAGCACGGGGCGCTGGAGGTTGAAGCCCCGCCAAGCGATCGGAAAGGGCCTCGGCCCTGACAGGTTGGTTGGCGAGGTGGACGAAGGCGCAACCGGCTCGGCTTTTCCGTGGTCCGGGACATGACGTTCGTCACGGCGAAGACGTGACGGCGACCTCTACCGGCGCGACGCTCCCGGCAGGCAGGATCGGCGCATGGCCGCGACCGCAGGCATCGAGCTCGAGGGGCTCGCGAAGACGTTCAGGACGCCGCAGGGGCTCGTCGAGGCCGTCCGCGACCTCGACGTCTCGATCGGGCGCGGCGAGACGGTCGCGCTGCTCGGCCCGAACGGCGCCGGGAAGTCGACGACGATCGACATGATGCTCGGGCTGCTCCGGCCCGACCGCGGCTCCGCGTCGCTCTTCGGGCGCTCGCCCGACGAGGCCGTCGCCGCCGGCGCCGTCAGCGCGATGCTCCAGACCGGCTCGCTCATCCGCGACCTGACCGTCCGCGAGCTCGTCGCCATGGTCGCCTCGCTCTACCCGGATCCGCTCGCCGTCGACGAGGTGCTCGAGCTGACCGGCACCGCCAGGCTCGCGTCCCAGCGCACGCAGAAGCTCTCCGGCGGCGAGACGCAGCGCGTCCGCTTCGCGATCGCGCTCGTCGCCGACGCCGAGCTGCTCGTCCTCGACGAGCCGACGGTCGCGATGGACGTCGAGGGCCGGCGCGCGTTCTGGACGACGATGCGCGAGGTCGCGGCGGGCGGCAAGACGATCCTCTTCGCCACCCACTACCTCGAGGAGGCCGACGCCTACGCCGACCGGGTCGTGCTGATGGCGCGCGGCCGCGTCGTCGCCGACGGGCCGCCGAACCAGATCAAGGCGATGGTCGGGACGCGGACGATCCGCGCCACGATCCCCGCCGCCGACCTCGACGCGCTCGCGCAGCTGCCGGGCGTGACGAGCGCCGAGCGCCGAGGCGAGGCGGTCATGCTCGCGTGCACCGACTCCGACACGGCGATCCGGGCGCTCCTCGCTGCCCAGCCCTCGGCGCACGACATCGAGATCGGCGGCGCCGGGCTCGAGGAGGCGTTCGTCCAGCTCACCGGCGACGAGACCCGCGACCCGGAGGAGGCGGCGGCGTGAACGTGCTCGCCTACACCCGCTACGAGCTGACGCGGACCTTCCGCAACCGGCGCTTCTTCGTCTTCTCGCTCGGCTTCCCGCTCGTCCTCTACTACGCGATCGCCGGCCCCAACCGGAACGTCCACGACCTCGGCGGCAGCGGCGTCTCCGCGCCCGTCTACTTCATGGTCGGCCTCGCCGCCTTCGGGACGATGAACGCCGTGCTCTCGGCCGGCGCCCGGATCGCCGCCGAGCGGACGGCCGGCTGGAACCGGCAGCTGCGGCTGACGCCGCTCTCGCCGCGCGCGTACTTCCGTGCCAAGGTCGCGACCGGCTACCTGATGGCGCTCGTGACGATCCTCGTCCTCTACGTCGCCGGGGCGACGCTCGGCGTCTCGATCCCGCCCGGACGCTGGCTCGACATGACCTGGATGATCCTGCTCGGCCTCGTCCCGTTCGTCGCGATGGGCATCCTCTACGGCCACCTGCTCACCGCCGACTCGATCGGCCCGGCGATGGGCGGGACGACCGCCGTGTTCGCGCTCCTCGGCGGCGTCTGGTTCCCGATCGGCGACGGCACGCTCCACTACCTCGCCGAGGCGCTGCCGTCGTACTGGCTCGTGCAGGCCGGCCGGATCGGCGTCGGCGGGTCGGGCTGGGGGACGACGGGCTGGGCGGTCGTCGTCGCGTGGGCGCTCGTCCTGACCGCGGCCGCCCGCTGGGCGTACCGGCGCGACACCGGCCGGGTCTAGGAGGCACGATGTCGGGCGTGGGGATCGACGCCTGGCTGGAGCGGCGCGACACGGTCGACGACCTCGAGCCGAACGTCCGCTTCCGCCGGGCGCGGATGCGCGTCGGCGTCGCGCTCGGGCTCCTGTTCCTCGCGGGGCCGGTGAGCGACCTCGCCCACGCGGGGATCGGCTCGGCGCGCCGGGCCGGGCTCGCCGTCGGCCTCGCCGCGTTCGTCGTCCTCTACGCCGTGCTCCTGCCGCCCGGGCCGTGGCTCGCGCGGCTCGGCTCGCAGGCGCACCGCGTCGGGCTGGCGGCGCTCGCCCTGATCGCGGGGGCGCTGCTCGTCGCCGGCGCGCCGCACTCGTTCGCGGCGCTCTTCGTCTACGTGGCGGCCGCGTCGGGACTGCTGCTCCGGCCGCGCAACGCGGTCTGGGTGACGCTGCTCACCGGCGCGGGCGTCGGCGTCGTCGGGCTCTCGACGGGCGAGTCGCGATCCGCGGTGGCCGCCGCCGTCCTGACGATCGCGTCGATCGGCGCGCTCATGGCCGCGTTCGGACGCCAGGTGCGCGCGAACCGGGAGCTGCGCGAGGCGCGCGAGGAGCTGGCGCGGCTCGCGGTCGCGGACGAGCGGCTGCGGATCGCCCGCGACCTGCACGACCTGCTCGGACACACGCTCTCGGTGATCGCGCTCAAGAGCGAGCTGGCCGAGAAGCTCGTCGCCCGCGACCCCGAGCGGGCGGCGGCCGAGCTCGCCGAGGTGCAGCAGGTGACGCGACAGGCGCTCGGCGAGGTCCGCGAGGCCGTGCACGCGTACCGGCAGCTCGCCCTCGACGAGGCGCTCGGCGGCGCGCGGGCGGCGCTCGCGGCGGCCGGGATCGAGTGCCGGGTCGACGAGGCGGAGCTCGAGGTGCCGGACGACGTCGAGGCGGTGCTCGCCTGGGCCGTCCGCGAGGGGACGACGAACGTCGTCCGTCACAGCGGCGCGCACACGTGCGCGATCCGGATCGAGGCGGTGGACGGCGCGGTCGCGGTCGAGGTCGAGGACGACGGGCGCGGGCCGAAGCCCGGACGCGCCGGCAGCGGCCTCGCCGGGCTCGCCGAGCGCGCCGCGCGCGTCCGCGGCTCGCTCGAGGCGGGCGCGCGTCCGGAGGGCGGCTTCCGGCTGCGGCTGACCGTCCCGGTCGCCGCGTGATCCGCGTCCTGCTCGCCGAGGACCAGGCGATGGTGCGCGGCGCGCTCGCGAGCCTGCTCTCGCTCGAGGACGACATCGAGGTCGTGGCCGAGGTCGAGCGCGGCGACGAGGTCGTCGAGCGGGCCCGGGCGAGCCGCCCCGACGTCGCGCTCCTCGACATCGAGATGCCCGGGCGGGACGGGATCGCCGCGACCGGCGACCTGCTCGCGGCCCTGCCCGGGACGCGCGTCCTGATCCTGACGACGTTCGGGCGGCCCGGCTACCTGCGGCGCGCGCTCCAGGCGGGCGCGAGCGGCTTCCTGCTCAAGGACGCGCCGGCGGGGGAGCTGGCGCGGGCGATCCGGGAGGTCGCCGCCGGCCGGCGCGCGGTCGACCCGGGGCTCGCGGCCGAGGCGGTCGCCGAGGGCGACTCGCCGCTGACCCAGCGCGAGCACGACGTCCTGGCGGCCGCGGTCGAGCACGCGACGGCGGCGGAGATCGCGGCGACGCTCCACCTCTCGGAGGGAACGGTGCGGAACTACCTGAGCGCCGCGATCCGCAAGCTCGGCGCGCGGAACCGGCGCGAGGCGCTCGAGCGCGCGACGGCCAAGGGCTGGCTCTAGAGGCTCGACGTGAAACAGCCGGGTCGCCCGGATGCCGCCCCGGGCGCGGCGCGAGGAACGGCCCCGAACGGGCGTCTGTCCCGCATCGAGCCTCTAGTCCTCCGCCGCGAGCTCGGCGAGCGCGAGCACGGTGCGCCAGTTCCTGACCGTGCCGGCGACCCCGAGCAGCTGCTCGAGCCTCGCCGCCGTCAGCGTCGACCGGCCGACGCCGTCCGGGTAGCGGACGTAGGCGTGCGTCCCGGCGAGCTCGACCTGCTCCCGCCCCGCGAGCGCGGCGATTCGCGCCGCCGCGCCGGCCGCGGGCTTCCCCGCGAGGAAGGAGACGTGCGTGTGCGCGGTGTCGCGGCCGAACGGGTTCCCGGCGACGACCGCCGCGAGCTCGGCCGGCGTGCGCAGCATCGCGACCGTCTCGACCCCGAACGCGTCGGTGACGAGCCGCTCGAGCGCGGCCGCTGCGCGCGGCCGGGAGCGCGGGCCGTCGAAGAGGACGTTGCCGCTCGCGATGTAGGTGCGCGCCGGGCCGTGGCCCGCCTCCTCGAGCAGCCGGCGCAGCTCGGCCATCGGCACCTTGTTCCGCGGGCCGAGGTTGACGGCACGCAGGAGCACCAGCCATCTCACCGGCCGCGACTCTTCCGCTCGCCGCGCCGGAGCGCCTCCAGCCGGCGGCGGTCCTGCTTCGTCGGACGCGCGCCGAGATCGGCGCCGAGCGGTCGCGCGAGCCGGCGCTCGAGCTGCTGCTGCTCGCGGGCGGTGCGCGACTCCGGCGTCTCCTCGTAGAGCTCGGCGGCGGCGCTCGCCGAGCCGCGACGGTCGGCGAGTCCGCGCACGACGATCGTCCAGCGGAGCCCGCCGCGGACGATCTCGACCTCGTCGCCGACCCGCACCTCCTTCGCCGGCTTCGCGCGCTCGCCGCCGACCTGGACGTGGCCGCCGAGGACGAGCTCGGTCGCCGCGCCCCGCGTCTTGGCGAACCGCGCGGCCCACAGCCACTTGTCGACGCGAACGCGTTCCATCCCGCAGGAAGTATCGGTGTCGCCGCGGATCCGACGCGGGCGCGCCGTGGCCACGATGAGGACATGAGCACGTTCGTCGTCGGCGTCGACGGTTCTGCGGAGTCGGTCGCGGCGCTCCGGCACGCGATCCGCGAGGCGCGCCTGCACGGCGCGGGCGTCAAGGCGGTCGCGGTCTGGCACGTCCCGACGGCCGCCTACGGCGGCGCGTTCGCGCCGGCGACGCCCGACCCGCACGAGTTCGAGCGGCTCGCCGCGGGCACGCTCGAGTCCGCGCTCGCGGCGGTCGCGGACGAGCTCGAGGGCGTGCCGCTGGCGAGCGTCGTCCGGGAGGGCGATCCGGCGCAGACGCTGCTCGAGGAGGCGGAGGGGGCGGAGCAGCTCGTCGTCGGCTGCGCCCACCACGGGCTCCTCGGCCGGCTCGTGCACCACTCGGTCAGCGGCGAGTGCTCGCGCGAGGCGCGCTGCCCGGTCACCGTCGTCCACGGAAGGGAGGGAACCGCATGACGTTCGTCTGGTTCGTGATCTGGTTCGTGTGGGATCGGGTCGGCGACCGCGAGCCGCTCCTGTTCGACCCGGTGAACGTGTGGGCCTGGACGCTGCTCGGCGCGGTCGCGCTCGACCTCGGCGGCATCCACGGCCGCAGCGGCAAGCACAAGCACTGAGCCGCCCGGCTTGACAGGGAACGTGTGTTCGTGTAGAACATACGTTCCCGTGATCGCCTGCCTCTCCATCCCCGGTATCGAGCTGCAGGCGGCGCTGCGCCGCTCGCCGTCGCTCGCGCTCAAGCCGGCGGCGCTCGCTCCGGAGCCGCAGGGGGAGCCGCTGATCGGGCCGGTCACCGCAGCCGCGGAGACGCTCGGGGTGCGGCCGGGGATGCGTCTGGGGGAGGCGCTCGCGACCTGCCCGCAGCTCGCGCTCGTCGAGCCCGACCCGGCGGGGGCGGAGCAGGGGTGGGAGGAGATCGTCCGCTCGCTCGAGGACGCGGGCTTCGCGGTCGAGCCGGCCGCGCCCGGCGTCGCGTACTTCGAGACGCGCGGGGTGGAGCGGCTCTACGGCGGGCTCGAGCCGGCGCTGCGGCGGGCGCTCGCGGCGGTCGGCTCGGAGTGGGACGCGCGGATCGGCGCGGCGGGGCGGCGCTTCGCCGCGCTCGCGGCCGCGTCCGTCGCGCAGCCGGGGCAGACGCTCGTCGTCCGCGAGGACGAGCTGCCCTCGTTCCTCGCGCCGCTGCCGCTGACGCTGCTGCCGCTCGAGAAGCAGCGCTACGAGGAGCTGGAAGCACTTGGAGTTCGCACGCTGGGACGGCTTGCCGGCCTCCCCGGCGGCGCCGTGGCCGAACGATTGGGGCCGGACGGCCGGCGCGCCTGGGGTCTGGCGAGAGGCGGGGCGGCCGCGCGCGTGCGCGGCCGCAGGCCGCCCTCCGAGGTCGCTGAGACGCTCGAGTTCCCGGACGCGGTCGGCAACGAGCTGACGCTCCGTCGCGCGCTCGGCGCGCTCGTCGAGCAGGCGGTCGCCCGGCCGGAGCGGCGCGACCGCTTCGTCCGCAAGGTCGCGCTCTCGGCGCGACTCGTCGGCGGGGCGTCGTGGCGGCGTTCGCTCACCCTGCGCGAGCCGTCGGCCGAGCCGGAGCGGATCCGGATCGCGCTTGCGCCGCGGCTCGCCGAGATCCCGGCGCCCGTGCTCGACCTGCGGCTCGAGCTCGTCGAGCTGACCGCGCCCACCGGCCAGCAGCTCGAGCTGCTCGCCGCCGGCGCCGAGGACCGGACGAAGCTCCGGGAAGGGCTGCGCCAGGTGCGCGCCGGCCTCGGCTCCGGTTCCGTCTGCACCGTCGTGGAGGTCGCGCCGTGGTCGCGGATCCCGGAATCCCGCGCGCTGCTCGTGCCCAGGGACGAGTAGCCCGCTTCAACGCGCCGCTGGCCGCCCGCGTCGAGCCGAACGCGGACGGGACGCCGTGGCAGGTCAACCACCGGCCGGTCGCGCTCGTCCGCGAGGAGTGGCGCGTCGTCGACCGCTGGTGGACCGAGGAGCCGGTCGTCCGCCGCTACTTCGAGGTCGTCCTCGAATCCGGCGAGAACACCGTCGTCTTCCACGACGGCGCCGGCGGAGCCTGGTTCACGCAGCGGGGCGCGTGAGCCGAGGGACGACGCCGTGACCCCGACGTCGCACTTCCGTCACGGTGTCTGGCCCCGTCACGCGAGTGCGACCACCCGGAAACGCCGCTGTCCATGCGCCGCTCACGTTCCGCACCTGTCCGCACCGGCCCTACGACCGGGGTCAGACCCGGGCCAGACCCCGTGACGGAGGTGTCACGAGTGTGTGACGGACGAGCCCGGTTCACGGGCCTCTCACGCGGCCGGGGTAGCGTCGCCGCATGGCGCGCGGCAGACGCAGACGCCGGCCGCGGCCGGCCATGCCCGCGCTCGCCGCGGCGCTGATCGTCATCCTCGTCCTCGTCGGCGCCCTCGTCCACCGCGGCCACTCGCCGCGCGCGGCGACCGAAACCGTGGCGGCGCCGTCCACGACCGGCTCTGCCCACCGGCCGTCTCCCGTCCGGCCTGCCCGCGCGACCGGACCGCTGCCCGGCGCGCTCCTGATCGCCGACCGAGGGAACGACCGGATGCTGCTCGTCGACGCGCACCGGCGGATCCTCTGGCGCTTCCCGACCGCCCGCGACCGCGCCCGCGGGATCAGCCTCCACTTCGACGACGACACCTTCGTCGAGCCCGGCGGCAAGGCGATCGTCTCGAACGAGGAAGAGGCGCACACCATCCTCTCGATCGGGATCGCGAGCCACCACGTCCGCCACCTGTACGGTCGCCCCGGGGTCAAGGGGGGCACGCCCGGCCTCCTGAACACGCCCGACGACGCGTACGTGCTCCCGGACGGGACGCTCACCGTCGCCGACGCCTACAACTGCCGCATCCTCTTCATCCGCGCCCGGCGGATCGTCCGGCAGCTCGGCACGACCGGCGCGTGCACCCACGACCCGCCGCGCAGCTTCGGCGCGGTCAACGGCGACACGCCCCTCCCCGACGGCGGCGTGCTCGTCTCGGAGATCCAGGGCTCGTGGATCGACGACATCGGCCCGACCGGCAAGCTCCGCTGGGCCTTCCAGGCCCCCGTCTCGTACCCGTCCGACCCCCAGCCGCTCCCCGGCGGCCGGATCCTGCTCGCCGACTATGCGAGCCCCGGCGCGGCGCTGATCCTGAACCGTCACGGGAAGGTGCTCTGGCGGTACGGCCCCTCGTCCGGCTGGGGCGAGCTCGACCATCCGTCCCTCGCGACGATGCTCCCGAACGGCGACGTCGCGATCAACGACGACTACCGCGACCGCGTCGTCGTCGTCGACCCGCACACGAACCGGATCGTCTGGCAGTACGGCCACGCCGGCCGCTCCGGCACCGGCCCGGACTTCCTGAACACGCCCGACGGGATGGACTTCGTCCCGCTCAGTGCTGCGGGGCGGCCGCTCTGGGCGGCCGTCCACCACCCGTAGCCGCCCGCGCCAGCACCGGCTGGAGCGCGACGAGGAGCACGTCGAGGACGAGCAGCGCGCCGGCCAGCCGTGGCCAGATCGACGCCTGCGGCTCCGTCCAGACGAGGAAGGCCACGAAGAGCGCGAGGACGGCCCCGGTCGCGCAGGAGACGGGGTGGAGGCGGCGCACCGCGATCGAGTCGTCCTCGCGGCGGCGCGCCGTGACCGCGGCTGCCTGAGCGGCGGCGAGCGCCGGCATCGTCGCCGTGAGCACCATCCGGCCGGCGGTGTCCGAATCGGGGAACGCCCACAACGCGACGAGTGAGACGGCTGCGGCGAGCGCGGCGAGACCGAGACCCAGTTCGGCGAGACGCTCTCCTCGGCGCCGCTCGAGCAGCATCGCCGAGGGAAGCGCGACGAGCCCGTAGCCGGCGAGCCCGAGCGCGCTGGAGAGGATCCGCTCCTCGACGCTGCCGAAATGACCCACGAGCAGGATCCCGATCGCGAGCAGCGCGGTCGCGCAGAGGAGCACCGCGACGCCGAGGAGGAGCGAGCGCTTCATGGCTCGAGCGTCGCGCGCGAGCGGCCGCCGCCCATCCGCGGGATCGCGGATGCACACGAACGTATGTTCGCCTACACTCGGTGGGTGGCGCTAGCGCTTCCGCAGCCCGTCGACCCAGCCCGTGTTCGGGGCGTGGACGTTGAGGATGCGGATGCGGCCGCCGCCCTCCGGGATCCGGAAGCCGTGCACGACATCCGGCGGCACGGAGACGTAGGTGCCGGGGCCGCCGCGCCGCCACTCGCCGTTCACCAGGAACTCGACCTCGCCCTCGAGCACGTAGAACGAATCCGTGTGGTCGGGATGGGTGTGCGGGTCGACGCCCGGCCACGGCGGCTCGAACGCGATCTCGACCGCCTCCAGGTGCGGCAGCTCGCCGAGGATCCGGTGCCCGTTCGCCGAGCGCTCGCCCTCGTCCGGGCCGGCTGCGAAGAACGCCTCCACGGGCGCGAATCATGACGTACGTCGAGCTGCACGCCCACTCGGCCTACTCGTTCCTCGACGGCGCCTCGCAGCCGGAGGAGCTGGCGGCGCGCGCGGCCGAGCTCGGCTACGAGGCGCTCGCGCTCACCGACCACGACGGCGTCTACGGCTCGCTCGAGTTCGCCCACGCCGCCAAGCACCTCGGCGTGCGGCCGATCACCGGCGCCGAGCTCACGCTCTCGGGCGGCGCCCACGTCACGCTCCTCGTCGAGGACGCGCGCGGCTACGCGAACCTGTGCCGGCTCCTGACCGCGGCGCACGCGGGCACGCGGCCGAAGGAGGAGCCGCTGCCGCCGCGGCTCGAGCAAGCGCTGTTGGAGGAGCACGCCGAGGGGCTCGTCTGCCTCTCGGGGTGCGCGCGCGACGGGCTCGGCGTCCACTACCCGAACGCGGCCGCCGAGCTCGCGCGCGCCTTCGGGCGCGACCGCTTCTTCGTCGAGCTGCAGCGGCCGTACGAGCGCGGCGACACGCGCCGCAACGCGCGACTGCGCGAGCTCGCCGAGGCGCTCGGGGTCGCGACCGTCGTCACCGGCGACGTCCACGCGCACGACCGGCGCCGCGCCGCGCTCCAGGACGTCCTCGTCGCCGTCCGCTGCCGCACCTCGCTCGACGGCTGCGAGCGCGAGCGGCGCGGCAACCACGAGTCCGTGCTGCTGCCGCCCGCCGAGCTGCTCGACCGCTTCCCCGACGACCGCGACGCCGTCCGCCGCACCGTCGAGCTCGCCGACCGGCTCCGCTTCGACCTGACCGAGGAGCTCGGCTACCGCTACCCGGACTTCTCCGACGGCGCCGAGCCCGCGTCCGTCCAGCTCCGCCGCGTCTGCGAGCGCGCGTTCGCGGAGCGCTACTCCGGCCTGAACGGCCACAAGAAGCGAGTCCAGGCGCGGCTCGACGAGGAGCTCGCCCTGATCGACCACCTCGGCCTCGCCGGCTTCTTCCTGCTCCACTGGGAGGTGCTCGAGCTGGCGCGCGAGGTCGCCCACGAGGTGCGCGGGCCGGGCTCGATGCGCCACGTGCTGCCGCCCGGCCGCGGCCGCGGCTCCTCGGTCGGCTCGCTCGTCTGCTACCTGACCGGGCTCTCGCACGTCGACCCGGTCGCCGCGAACCTCTCGCTCGGGCGCTTCCTCAACCGCGAGCTCGCGTCCGTCCCGGACATCGACCTCGACTTCCCGCGCGACATCCGCGAGAAGCTGATCGTCCGCGTCGTCGAGCGCTACGGCGCCGAGCACGCCGCGCTCGTCGCGAGCTTCGCCACCTACCGCTCGCGCGGCGCGATCCGCGACGTCGGCAAGGCGCTCGGCCTCCCGTACGCCGACCTCGAACGGCTGGCGCGGCTGACCGACGGCTGGAACGCGGCCCGCGTCGCCGAGGAGATCGCGGCGCTCCCGGACGCTGCGACGAAGCTCCGCTCGCCGCGCTGGCGCGCGTTCGGCGAGCTGTGCACCGAGATCGCCGGGCTGCCGCGGCACATCTCCCAGCACCCGGGCGGGATGGTCATCTCGACCCGGCCGCTCGTCGAGCTCGTGCCGGTGCAGCCCGCCGCGATGGCCGGTCGCCAGATGTGCCAGTGGGACAAGGACTCGTGCGCCGACGCCGGCTTCCTCAAGATCGACCTGCTCGGGCTCGGGATGCTCTCGGCGGTCGAGGAGTGCGTCGAGCTGATCGCACGCAACCGCGGCGAACGGATCGACCTCTCGCGCGTCCCGCTCGACGACGCGGCCGTGTTCGAGGAGATCCAGCGCGCGGACACGGTCGGCTGCTTCCAGATCGAGAGCCGCGCCCAGATGCAGATCATCCTGCGCACCCGGCCGGAGAACCTCGACGACATCACCGTCCAGGTCGCGCTCGTCCGGCCGGGGCCGATCCAGGGGAAGGCGGTGCACCCGTACGTCGAGCGGCGGCAGAAGCTCCGCGACGACCCGGACTACGTGCCGCCCGCCGACCATCCGCTCCTCGCCGAGCCGCTGCGGGAGACGCTCGGCGTCGTCGTCTTCCAGGACCAGGTGCTCGACGTCGCGATCCACCTCGCCGGGTTCACGGTCGGCGAGGCGGAGGGGCTGCGGCGCGCGATGAGCCGCAAGCGCTCGCACGCCGCGCTCGAGGCGTGGCGCGAGCGGTTCGTCGCCGGCGCGCTCGCGAAGGGCGTCGAGGAGGCGCAGGCGCACGCGATCTACGACAAGCTGACCGCGTTCTCCGGCTTCGGCTTCCCGAAGTCGCACTCGGCCGCGTTCGGCCTGCTCGCGTACCAGTCGGCGTGGCTGCGCCACCACTACGCGCCCGAGTTCCTCGCCGCGCTCCTGAACGCGCAGCCGATGGGCTTCTACCCGCCGGCGACGCTCGTCCGGGACGCGCAGCGGCGCGGGGTGGAGACGCGGCCGCCGGACGTGAACAGGAGCGAGGTCGGCTGCGTCATCGAGGAGGGCGCCGTGCGGGTCGGGCTGAAGTACGTGACCGGGGTGGGGGAGGACGACGCGGAGGCGGTCGTCGCCGGGCCGCGGCCGTACCGCACCGTGCGCGACCTCGCGCAGCAGACGCCGCTCTCCGGCGACGAGCTGCGCGCGCTCGTCGAGTCGGGCGCGTGCGACTGCTTCGGCCTCGCGCGGCGGGAGCTCCTGTGGCAGCTCGGGCTCGTGCCGCGGCCGGCGAGCGTGCCGGGCAGCGCGGGGCGGGCGAAGCAGCTCGCGCTCCCGCTCGACCCGACCGTCGCGACCCCCGAGCTCCCGGAGCCGACGGTCTGGGAGCGGATGCTCGCCGACTACCGGACGACGAGCCTCTCGGTCGGTGTCCACCCGCTCGAGCTGCTGCGGCCGCACCTGCCGCCCGGGACGCTCTCGACCGAGGAGCTGAAGGCTCGGCCGCACCGTGCCGACGTGCAGGTCGCCGGCCTGGTCGTCGCGCGGCAGCGGCCGGCGACCGCGAACGGCGTCGTCTTCATGCTGCTCGAGGACGAGTTCGCGCAGGTGAACGTGATCGTCGCGCCGCCCGTCTACGAGCGGTTCCGCGCCGTCGTCCGCGGCGAGCCGCTCCTGCTCGTCCGCGGCCGCTACGAGCACTCCGACCGCAACCGCAACGTCCTCGTCCGCGAGCTCGTCTCGCTCGCCCCGCTCGCCCGCGAGCTGACCGACGGCGCCGACGTCCACGCCTCGCTGCCGCGCGCGCACCACTTCGGGCATCGCTAGCCGCCGCCCGGGGCAGAAGCGCCGCATGGACGTCCGCGCGCAGCTCCGTGCCGCCCGGCGGCGGCTCGACCGGGCGGTGCTCGGGCGGATCGTCCAGACGGCGGTCGCGTCGGGCGGCGCCTGGGAGCTCGCGTCGCTCATCCCCGGCCACGGCCAGCCGTTCTTCGCCCCGATCGCGGCGATGATCGCGCTCGGCGGCCAGCCCGGCCGGCGCGGCCGGCAGGCGCTCGAGATGATCGTCGGCGTCACGCTCGGGATCGCGCTCGGCGACGGCATCCTCGCCGTCGCGGGCTCCGGCGGCTGGCAGCTCGTCGTCGGCGTCGGCGTCGCTTTCCTCGTCGCCACCGCCGCCGGGGCGCAGCCGATGATCCGCAACCAGGCGGCCGCCTCCGTGATCCTCGTCGTCGCCCTGCACCGTCCCGGCTCCAACCTCGCCGCGCAGCGGGAGGTCGACGCGCTCATCGGCGGCGGACTCGCGATCCTGCTCGCGCAGTTCCTGTTCCCGGTCGACCCGCTCGAGCTCGTCTCGCGGGCCGAGCGCACGCTCCGCTGCGAGCTCGCCGGCGCGCTCGACGCGGTCGCCGACGCGATCGCGGCGCGCGACCCGGCCGCGGCGGAGCGGGCGCTCGCGCGGATCGACGCGCTCGACGACCGGACGCTCGCCGACACGCTCGTCACGGCCCGGCACGTCGCCCGGAACGCGCCGCGCCGCCGCTCGGCGATCCGCCGCGTCGAGACCTATGCCGCGGCGGCGCACGAGCTCTCGGTCGCGACCGCCGACGCGCGCACGCTCGCCACCGGCGCGCTGCGGCTCCTCCGGAACGGCGACGCCGCGCCCGCCGCAGCGCTCGCGGCGGTGCGCGAGGTCGCCGAGGCGTGGCGCGCCGACGACGCGGACGCGTCGCGCCGCCACGCCGCCCGCGCGTCGGAGCAGGCGCGCGCGGCCGTCGCGGACGGCGGCAGCCTCGGCCTGCACGCGCTCGCGCACACCGCCGACGCGCTCGCGATCGAGGCGCGCCGGCGGCACGAGCATCCCCGCGAGGAGCGCCGCCGGCGACGCCGCACGCAACGGCCGTGGCGGGGCCTGCGCCCCGCGATCCCGTATCCGGAGCGGCTTCGCGCGCGTTCACCGGACTGACGACGTCTTCCCCAAGGAGCGACCGATGGCCGACAGCGAGAACACCGGGCAGAGCTTCCTCCGCGAGGCGTTCCACAACCGGCGCCTGCTCGGGGTCGCGATCATCGCCGCGATCGGCGGCTTCCTCTTCGGCTACGACACCGGCGTCATCGGCGGCGCGATGCTCTTCATGCAGAAGGACATCGGCCTGAAGACGCACGGCCAGCAGCAGCTCACGGTCGCGGTCCTCCTCCTCGGCGCGATCGTCGGAGCGCTCGTGGCCGGCTACACCGCGGACAGGTTCAGCCGCCGCCGGACGAAGATCGTCTCCGGCTCCGTCTACGTCACCGGCGCGATCGGCTGCGCCTTCGCGCAGTCGTACTGGCAGATCCTCGCCGGCCGCTTCTGGCTCGGGCTCGCCGTCGGCACCGCGTCGTTCGTCTCGCCGATGTACATCGCCGAGATGGTGCCGCCGCGGATCCGGGGCGGCGTCGTCAGCTTCAACCAGCTGATGATCACGTCGGGCATCCTCGTCGCGTACATCGTCGACTGGGGCTTCGCCGGCTTCTCGAACAACTGGCGCTGGATGTTCGGACTCGCCGTCGTCCCCGGCGCCGCGCTCGCGATCGGCATGTACTTCATGCCGTTCTCGCCGCGCTGGCTCGTCGAGAAGGGGCGGGAGGACGACGCGCGCGAGGTGCTGCGCCGCTACCGCGACTCCGACGAGCAGGTGGACGAGGAGCTGCGCGAGATCAAGGAGGTCTCGGAGAGCGAGGCGAGGCTCCGCGACCTGCTGAAGAAGGGCGTCCGCCGGATGCTGCTCGTCGGCGTCGGGCTCGCCGTCTTCCAGCAGATCGTCGGCATCAACACCGTCATCTACTACGCGCCGACGATCCTCAAGTTCGCGGGCCAGCAGAACACGGGCGCGCTCACGCAGAGCGTCTACATCGGCTGCACGAACGTCTTCTTCACGATCGTCGCGATCCTGCTGCTCGACCGGCTCGGCCGGAAGTTCTTCCTCGTCGGCGGCACCGCGATCCTCACCGCCGCGCTCGTCGGGCTCGGCGTCTTCTTCGAGTCGGCGGCCGTCCGCGGCGCGCTGCCGTGGCTCGCGCTCGCCTGCCTGCTGCTCTACATCATGGGCTTCGCGGTCGGCCTCGGCCCCGTCTTCTGGCTGATGATCTCGGAGATCTTCCCGATCCAGATGCGCGGCCCCGCGATGGCCGTCTGCACGATGTTCAACTGGGGCCTGAACTTCGCGATCTCGTACACGTTCCTGTCGCTGACCGACACGATCACGAAGCAGGGCGCGTTCTGGCTCTACGCGTTCTTCGGGATCTGCGCGCTCGTCTTCTTCGTGACGCTCGTCCCGGAGACGAAGGGCCGCTCGCTCGAGCAGATCCAGTCCGACCTCGGCGCCGACGCCGACGCGGCGCTCACGCGCGGCGAGGGCGCCGAGGCGGGACGGGAGCGCGACGCCGAGACCGCGCGCGTCTAGCCGCGAGATGGAGCGGAAGGACGGCTTCGCCCCGATCGGGTCGTACGCCGCGCTCGGGGACGGGCGGACGGTCGCGCTCGTCGCCGCCGACGGCGCGGTCGACTTCATGTCGCTGCCGGAGCTCCACTCGCCGACGACGTTCGCCGCCCTCCTCGACCCGGAGCGGGGCGGCCGCTTCACGCTCGCTCCCGTGGGCGACTTCGAGGCGGCGCGGCGGTACGTCGGGCGCACGAACGTCCTCGAGACCGTCTTCCGCACCCCCGACGGCGTCGTCCGCGTCACGGAGGCGCTCACGCTCCAGGACGGCGGCCTGCTCCCCTGGGTCGAGCTGACGCGCCGGATCGAGGGCGTCGAGGGGCGCGTGCCGATGGCGTGGCGGGTGGAGCCGCGCTTCGACTGGGGCCGGACGCCGCCGAGCGTCGGCCGCCGCGGCGAGATCGTCGTCGCGGAGGGCGAGCGGCTCCAGCTCGGCGTCCACTCCTGGGGGGCGGGCGAGCCGCAGCCCGTCGAGGACGCGATCGCCGGCGCCTGCGACGTCGGCGCGGGAGAGACGGCGCTGCTCACGCTCACCGCCACGGAGGGTCAGCCGCTGCCGAGGCCGCTCCGCGAGCACGTCGGGGCGCGGCTCGAGGCGACCTGCCGCGTCTGGGAGCGCTGGCTCGGCATGTGGGCGTACGACGGCCCGTGGCAGGAGGAGGTCGCGCGCAGCGCGCTCGCGCTGAAGCTCCTGGTCTTCGCCCCGTGCGGCAGCATCGCGGCGGCCGCGACGACGTCGCTGCCGGAGGTCGTCGGCGGCGAGAAGAACTACGACTACCGCTACGCGTGGGTGCGCGACTCGGCGTTCACGCTCGACGCGCTGATGCGGCTCGGCCTGCCCGAGCAGGTGCATCAGTCGTTCGCGTGGCTGCTTCGCGCCGTCGCGGCGACCGCGCCCGACCTGCGGCCGTTCTACGACATCGAGGGCGGCGTCCCCGAGCGCTGCGAGGAGCTCGACCACCTGCGCGGCTGGCGCGACTCGCGGCCCGTCCGCTACGGCAACGCGGCGAACATGCAGCTCCAGCTCGGCTGCTGGGGCGACCTGCTCGAGACCGCCGACCTCTACTGCTCGCAGGGGAACGCGCTCGACGACGAGACCGCCGAGCTGCTCGCCCGCTGCGTCGACCGGGTCGCGGTCATCTGGACGGACGAGGACTCCGGTCTCTGGGAGCTGCCCGAGCGGCGCCACTACACGAGCTCGAAGCTCTCCGTCTGGATGGCGCTCGACCGCGCGCTCCGGCTCGCCGAGGACGGCCACCTCCCGGACGACCACGCCGAGCAGTGGCGCGAGCAGCGCGAGCGCGTCCACGCCTGGATCGAGGAGCACGCCTGGTCCGAGCGGCTCGGCGCGTACGCCGCCTGGCCGGGCGACGAATGCCTCGACGCCGCGGTGCTCCGCGCGGTGCGCATGGAGTACCCGGAGCGGGAGCGGCTCGATCGCACGGTCGACACGATCCGCGCCCGGCTCTCGGCGGGCGGCGCCCTCCTCTGGCGCACGAGCGAGCACGTCGGCGAGGAGGGCGCGTTCCTCGCCTGCTCGTTCTGGCTCGTCGAGGCGCTCGCCCGGCTCGGCCGCACCGGCGAGGCGAGGGCGACGATGGAGGACCTGCTGCCGCGCGCCAACGACCTCGGCCTCTTCTCCGAGCAGGTCGACCCGGAGAGCGGGGAGCTGCTCGGCAACTTCCCGCAGGGGCTCAGCCACCTCGCCCTCGTCAACGCGGCAGGCGCGATCGAGGACGCGGAGCGCTAGGGGTCGCCCGGCAGGCGCGACCAGATCTCGGTGTCGTCGCGCAGGCCGGGCTTCACGTACGTCGAGCGGAGGACACCCTCGCGGACGTAGCCGCAGCGGGCGGCGACGCGCTTCGAGGCCTCGTTCGCCGCGCTGATGTGGAGCTCGATCCGGAGCGCTCCGAGCTCGGCGAACGCCCACTCGGTCATCCGGCGGAGCGCCTCGCCGGCGACGCCGCGGCCGCGCGCCGCCGGCGCGACCGCGTAGCCGAGCTCGACGGTGCGCCCCTCGCGGTCGATCGTCGGCGCCATCGTCAGGCCGAGCAGCTCGCCGTCCTCGACGACCGCGAAGCACTCCCGCGTCCCCTCGCGCCGGCCCTCCTCGTAGCGCTCGAGCCAGGTACGTGCGAAGCCGGGCGGCGCCGGCACCGGGATCCGCGTGAACCGCTGCACGTCCGGGTCGTCGAGCATCGCCTCGACGGCGTCGAGGTGCTGCTCGGAGAACGGCTCGAGCTCGATCAGCGCGCGTGCCTCCGCGCCATCGGCGAGGGCAGGTGCGGCGCGACGTTGAAGGCGGAGTTGACGAGCGCGAGGTGCGTGAACGCCTGCGGGAAGTTCCCGAGCAGCCGGCCCGCCGCCGGGTCGTACTCCTCCGAGAGCAGCCCGAGGTCGTTCGCGAGGCCGACCAGCCGCTCGAAGAGCCCGTGGGCGTCGTCGTGGCGGCCGAGCAGCTCGTAGCAGTCGACGAGCCAGAACGAGCACGGCAGGAAGACCCCCTCGCCGGGCGGCAGCCCGTCCACGCCCGCCTGTTTCGTCCGGTAGCGGAGGACGAAGCCGTCCTGGAGCAGCTCCCGCTCGATCGCCTCGACCGTGCCGCGGACGCGCGGGTCGTCGGCGGGGAGGAAGCCGACGAGCGGGAGCAGGAGCAGGCTCGCGTCGAGCTCCGTGGAGCCGTACGACTGGGTGAACGAGCCGAGCTCCTCGCTCCAGCCGTGGGCGCAGACGTCGGCGTGGATCTCGTCGCGCAGCGCGCGCCAGCGCTCGGCCGGGCCGTCGAGCCCCTGCGTCTCGACCGTGCGCACCGCCCGGTCGAACGCGACCCACGCCATCGCCTTCGAGTGGACGAAGTGCCGCCGCTCGCCGCGGATCTCCCAGATCCCCTCGTCCGGCTCGCGCCAGGCGTCCTCGAGGTGCGAGAGCAGGGCCGTCTGGATCCGCCACGCGTCCTCGTCGAGCGCGAGCCCGTGCGTCCGCGCCTGGTAGAGCGCGTCCATCACCTCGCCGTAGACGTCGAGCTGGAGCTGCTCGCTCGCCTGGTTGCCGACCCGCACCGGCGCGGAGCCCTCGTAGCCGGCGAGCCACGGCACCTCGTACTCGGTGAGGCGCCGCTCGCCCGCGACCCCGTACATGATCTGGACGTCTGCGGGGTCGCCGGCGACCGCCCGCAGCAGCCAGCGCCGCCACGCGAGCGCCTCGTCGGCGTGGCCGCCGTGGAGGAGCGCGAGCAGCGTCAGCGTCGCGTCGCGGAGCCAGCAGTACCGGTAGTCCCAGTTGCGGACCGAGCCGATCCACTCCGGCAGCGAGGTCGTCGGCGCCGCGACGATGCCGCCGGTCGGCGCGTAGGTGAGCGCCTTGAGCACGATCAGCGAGCGGCGGATGAGCGCCGACCACTCCGCGGGGAGGTCGCCGTCGGCCTCGCCGCACCACTCGCGCCAGAAGTACTCGGTCTCGGCGAGTGCGAGCTCCGGCTCGATCGCCTCCGGCGGCGGCTCGTGCGACGGGAACCAGGTCAGGACGAACGGGACGCGCTCGCCCTCGTCGACCGCGAACTCGGAGATCGTGCGCATGTTCTCGCCGTGCGTGTGGGCGGGCGTGCGGAAGCAGAGGGCGTCGGGGCCGGCAACCGCGACGCGCGCGCCGTCGAGCCGGCGCACCCAGGGGACGACGCGGCCGTAGTCGAAGCGGATCGCGAGCTCGGAGCGGAACGCGACCCGGCCCTCGAGCCCCTCGACGATGCGCACGACGTCCGGCGCCTTCCCGCGCGGCGGCATGAAGTCGAGGACGCGCGCGGCGCCGCTCGCGGTGCGCCAGGTCGTCTCGAGGACGAGCGTGTCGTGGAGGTAGCGGCGCGCGCTCGTCGCCCCGCCGTCGGGCGGCGCGAGCAGCCAGCGGCCGTTCTCCGGGCCGCCGAGCAGCGCCGCGAAGCACGCGCCCGAGTCGAAGCGCGGGAAGCAGAGCCAGTCGATCGAGCCGCCGCGCTCGACGAGCGCCGCCGTCTGCAGGTCGCCGAGCAGGGCGTAGTCCTCGATGCGCGGCGTCACCGGTTCTCGATCTCCAGCCCGAACGGCGGCCAGCGGCGCCGGACGGCGCGGTTGAACTCGTCCTCGTACTGCTCGGCGGCGTCGTCCTCGAGCGTGCGCGCGAAGCGGTCGCGCATGTCGGCGAGCGCCTCGGTCGCGGTCTCGACCGCGTCCATGTAGTCGCCGTACGCCTCCTCGGCGTCCTCGCGGGCCGCGCGGTCGTAGTCGCGCTCCTTGTCGCGGCACTCGGCGACGAGCGCCGCCTCGTCCTCGGCGAACACGTCGAGCTGGCGCGAGATGACGTCGCCGAACCGGTCGCGCCTGAAGATCACGCGATCTCCTCGTAGACGGCGAGGTGCGCGCGGGCGGCGGCGTCCCAGGTGAGCTCCTCGCGCGCGCGGCGGGCGCCCTCGCGGGCCCGCGCGAGCGCCTCGGGGTCGGACAGCAGCTCGTGGATCGCCGCCGCGAGCCCGTCGACGTCGCCGGGCGCGACCACCCGACCCGCCTCGAAGCGGCGGACCGGCTCCGCGATCCCGCCGACGTCGTAGGCGACCGCGGGCACGCCGGCGCCGAGCGCGCGCAGGAGCGCGCCGCTCTGGTCGAGCTCCGGGCGGTACGGGAAGACGGCGAGGGTCGCGTCGCCGAACGCGCGGTCGACCTCGCCGGGCGCGAGGTAGCCGAGCCGCCACTCCGTCTCGATCCCGTCCGCCGCGGCGCGGTACGGCTCGACGGGCTCGAGCGGGTCGCCGGCGACGAGCAGCCGCGCGTTCCCGGCGCGGCGAACCGCCTCGATCGCGTCGCCGAGCCCCTTGTAGGCGCGCAGGACGCCGAAGGCGAGCACGGTGCGGCCGTCGTCGCGACGCGGCGGGTCGCTCGGGAAGACGGGATGGGGGACGACGCGCAGCTTCTCCTCCGGCACGCCGATCCCGGCGAGCGTCTCGCGGCCGCTCTCGCTGTGGACGACGACGCGCTCGAAGCGGGCCAGCAGCCGGCGCCAGAGCTCGGTCCTGTGCGCGGTGCGGCGCGGCAGCAGGTCGTGCGCGGTGAAGACGGCCGGCGCGTGGGGACGGAAGAGACGCAGGTCGAGCTCGGGGGCGGCGAGCCACTGGACGTGGAGCACGTCCGCCGGCCGCCGCCGCAGCGCGGCGAGTCCGAGCGGGTGCTCCGCCGCCTTCAGCGGCAGGCGCAGCGGCGAGCGCCCGAAGAGCCGCGACGAGAGCGGGTAGAAGAGCTCGCGCCGCTCGTAGCCGTCGGGCGCCGGCGCGGCGCCGAAGCGGAACCGCGAGGTGACGAGCTCGACCTCCGCGCCCGCGCGCGCGAGCGCCGCGGCGAGCTCGTGGTCGTACGGGGGCGTGAAGGCGGGCGGATCGGCGAGCAGGACGCGCACGACTCCGTAGGCTACGTCCCATGCCGCTCCTGGTTCGCACGTGGAACCTCTTCCACGGCAACGCCGTCCCGCCGGAGCGGCGCGGCTTCCTCGAGCAGATGGTTCGCCTCGCGGCCGCGGACGACCCGGACGTCGTCTGCCTGCAGGAGGTGCCCGCGTGGGCGCTCGCGCGGCTCGACGAGTGGAGCGGGATGGCGGCGGCAACGGCGCTCGCCGCGCCGCCGCGGCTCGGCCCGCTGCGCTGGCCGGCCGAGGCGGGACGCGTCGCCACCGAGCTGAACCACGGCCTGCTGCGCTCGGCGGTCGCCGGCCAGGGGAACGCGATCCTCGTCGCCCGCCGCCACCGCGTGCTCGCGCGCGAGACGCTCGTCCTCAACCCGCCGGACTTCCGGCGCGGCCAGGCGCGCTGGCTCGGCCTCGACCTCGTCTCGCGGCTCGCGTGGGCGAAGGAGCGGCGCGTCTGCCAGGCGGTGCGCGTCGCGGTCGGCGGCGACGGCGGGACGGTGCTCGTCGCGAACCTGCACGCGACGAGCTACGCCGCGGACGAGCGGATCGCGGACGCCGAGCTCCGCCGCGCGGCCGCGTTCCTCGAAGGGCTCGCGCTGCCGGAGGAGCCGGTCGTCCTCTGCGGCGACACGAACGTCCTGCCTGAGCGCTCGCGGACGCTCCGCGAGCTGGCCGAGCGCGGGTACGCGCTCACCGCGCCGGGGATCGACCAGGTGCTCGCGCGCGGGCTGCCCGCGTCCGAGGCGCGGCCCTGGCCGGAGGCTCGGCGTCGGCTCGGCGGCAGGCTCCTCTCCGACCACGCGCCCGTCGAGGCGGTGCTCGGATGACGACCTTCGAGGAGGCGCGCGCGCAGTTCCCGGTGCTCGAGCGGCGCGCGTACCTGAACGCTGGCACGAACGGGCCGCTCGCGCGGTCGACCGTGGAGGCGATCGTCCGCGAGTCCGAGCGCGAGCTCGTCGAGGGCCGCAGCGGCCAGGCCTACATCGAGGACATGCTCGCGCGGCGGGAGGAGCTGCGGGCCGGCTTCGCCGAGGTGCTCGGCGTCGACCCGATCTCGGTGGCGCTCACCGACTCGACGACGCGCGGCTGCGCGATCGTCCTCCACGGCCTCGGCCTCACGGGCGACGACGAGGTGATCACGACTGACCACGAGCACTTCGGGCTGACCGGGCCGCTCTACGCGACCGGCGCCCGGATCGTGATCGTGGACGCCGACGAGGACGCGATCGCGGCCGCGGTGACGCCGCGGACGAGGCTCGTCGCGACGTCGCACGTGCTCTGGACGACCGGCCGCCGGCTCGACGTGCGCGGCATCCGGGCGGCGACGGGCGTCCCGATCCTGGTCGACGGCGCCCAGTCGGCGGGCGCGATCCCGGTCGAGCTGGAGGGGCTGGACTTCTACACCGTGTCGGCGCAGAAGTGGCTGTGCGGGCCGGAGTCGACGGGCGCGCTCCACGTCGCCGACCCGGAGCGGCTGCGCGTGAAGGCGCCGTCGTACATGTCGCAGGACGGGTACGAGCCGTCGGGCGCGTTCGTGCCGAAGGAGGGGGCGAAGCGGTTCGACTCGGGCTGGATCCCGGTGGCGAGCCTCGCCGGGCTGCTCGCGGCGCTCGCGACGCACCCGGAGTGGCGGTACGAGCGCGCCGCCGAGGCGGCCGCGCGCTGCCGCGAGCTGCTCGGCGAGCGCGTCGAGGTCGTGACGCCGCCGGGCCACTCGACGCTCGTCTCGTTCCGCCCGCAGGGGAGCCCGACCGAGCTCGTCGCCTCGCTGCACGAGCAGGGCGTGATCGTGCGCGAGCTGCCGGGGCGGAACCTCGTCCGTGCGAGCTGCGGCTGGTGGACGAGCGACGAGGACGTCGAGCGCCTCGCCGCGGGCGTCGCCTAGCTCGGCAGCCCGAGCTCGCCGGCGATCGGCTTCAGCGCCTCGACGACGGTGCGGATGTGGACGTCGAGCTCGACCCCGAGCTCCTCGGCGCCCTTGTAGACGTCCTCGCGGTGGACGCCCGACGCGAACGACGGCTGCTTCAGCTTCTTCCGCACCGACTTCGGCTCGAGGCCCTCGAGCCCGGTCGGCCGCACGAGCGCGCAGGCGTGGACGAAGCCGGAGAGCTCGTCGCAGGCGAAGAGCGCCTTCTTCAGCGGCGTGTCGCGCGGCAGCCCGAGATGCTCTGCGTGCGAGAGCACGGTCTCGACGACCTCCTCGGGGTAGCCCTCCTCGCGCAGGATCGGCGCCCCGTCCTGCGGGTGCTTGTCGAGCGTCGGGTGCATCTCGTAGTCGAAGTCGTGGAGGAGCGCGGCGACCCGCCAGAGCTCTTCGTCCTCGCCGAACGCGCGCGCGTACGCGGCCGTGGACGCCTCGACGGCGAGCGCGTGGCGGAGCAGCGACTCGCTCGTCGTGTAGCGCGTCAGCGTCTCCCAGGCCTGCTGCCGTGTCGGCTGCATACCCCGGCTACGATAGCCGCCGATGGCGATCAGAACCGCCCCCGAAGCGTTCGTGATCGAGGGCCGGAAGTCGCTGCACGGGCGGATCCGGACGACCGGCAACAAGAACGGCGCGCTGCCGATCCTGGCGGCGACGCTGCTCGCCGACGAGCCGGTGACGCTGAGCAACGTGCCGCGGATCCGCGACGTCGAGACGATGATCGAGCTGCTGCAGGGGCTCGGCGCCGGCGCCGAGTGGACCGGCGCGAACGAGGTGCGCGTCGAGCCGGCCGGGCTCTCCTCGCACGAGGTCGACGCCGAGCTCGCCGAGCGCATCCGCGCCTCGTTCCTGCTCGCGGGGCCGCTGCTCGCCCGCCTCGGCCGCGCCAGCGTCCCGCCGCCCGGCGGCGACGTGATCGGCCGCCGCCGCCTCGACCCGCACATCCACGCGCTCGAGCGGCTCGGCGCGCGCATCCAGGTCGAGCAGCGCTACGAGATGACCGTCCCCGACGGGCTGCGCGCGGCGCCGATCTTCCTCGACGAGGCGAGCGTGATGGCGACCGAGAACGTCGTCATGGCGGCCGCGCTCACCCCGGGCGAGACCGTGATCGGGAACGCCGCCTGCGAGCCGCACGTCCAGGACCTCTGCCGCTTCCTCGTCTCGCTCGGCGCCGAGATCGAGGGGATCGAGTCGAACGTGCTCCGCATCCGCGGCGTCGAGCGGCTCGGCGGCGGCGAGTGGTCGATCGCCCCCGAGCACATCGAGGTCGGCAGCTTCATCGGCCTCGCCGCCGTAACGGACAGCGACATCACGATCGACGGGATCCGGCCTCAGGACATGACGTCGATCCTGTTCGGCTTCCGCCGCCTCGGGATCGAGGTGGAGATGGGCGACGACTGGCTGCGCGTGCCGCCGGCGCAGGAGCTCGTGATCCAGAACGACCTCGGCGACCAGATCCCAAAGATCGAGGACGGCCCCTGGCCCGCGTTCCCGGCCGACCTGACCTCGATCGCGGTGGCGGTCGCGACGCAGGCGTGGGGGACGCTGCTCGTGTTCGAGAAGATGTTCGAGAACCGCCTGTTCTTCACGGACAAGCTCGTCTCGATGGGCGCGAAGATCATCGTCTGCGACCCGCACCGGGTCGTCGTCACCGGCCCGTCGCGCCTCTACGGCCAGCGCGTCACGAGCCCGGACATCCGCGCCGGGATGGCGATGCTGATCGCCGCGCTCTGCGCCGAGGGACAGTCCGTGATCGGCAACGTCGCCGAGATCGACCGCGGCTACGAGCGGATCGACGAGCGGCTGCGCGCGCTCGGCGCGCAGATCGAGCGCGTCGACGCGTAGGGTCCCCGCCATGAGCGGTGCGGAGGCCCGGGTCACGGTCGGCGGATCGGGCGCGGCGACGGTCGAGACCGGCCTGCCCGTGCTCAACCGCCTGCTCGAGCGCCTCGCGGCGGTCGCCGGCTTCGACCTGACGCTGGAGGTGGAGCCCGGGGAGGCGGCGGCGGAGGTCGAGGCGGCCGGGATCGCGCTCGGCGAGCGTCTCGCCGAGCCGCTGCGCGCGCCCGGCGCCCGCGGCTGGGGGGCGGGGACGATGACCTCGGCGGAGGCGCTCGCGCACGTCGCGCTCGAGGTGTCCGACGACCCGCTGCTCGTCTCGAACGTCGACCTGACGGAGGCGCGGATCGGCGGCCTCGACACCGACGTCGCCCGGCGCTTCCTCGAACGGCTCGCCGACCGCGCGGGCCTCGTCCTGCACATCCGCCTGCTCAACGGAACCGACACCCAGCACGTCCTCGAGGCGATCTTCAAGGCGCTCGGCGCCGCGCTCGCCGAGGCGTGCACCGGCAAAGGAGACAGACCATGACCGAGAAGACCGTCGTCCGCACCGAAGCCGCTCCCGCGCCGTTCCAGGGTGCGCCGTACTCGCAGGCGATCGCCGCCGGCGGCTTCGTCTTCGTGTCCGGCCAGCTCGCGCTGAAGCCGGGCGACAAGGAGCTGTCGGGCGGGACGATCGAGGAGCAGACCGAGCAGGTGTTCGCGAACCTGCGCGCGATCCTCGCGGAGGCGGGTACCGGCCTCGACCGGCTCGTCAAGACGACGGTCTTCCTGCAGAATCTGGGCGACTTCCAGGGGATGAACTCGGTCTACGCGAAGCACGTCGGCGACCGCCCGCCGGCCCGCTCGACGGTCGAGGTCGCGAAGCTCCCCTCCGGCGCGCTCGTCGAGATCGAGGCGATCGCACTCCTCTAGTCCAAGACCGGGGCCAGACCCGGGTCAGACCCGGGCCAGACCCCGTGCCGTAAGCGTGACGTGACGGTCGAGCGCGTGTTGCGGCGCTGCGACGAGGGGCTCGCGACTTCCCGGCACCCGGCTCGGACGAGCGGTGGCGCCGGGGAACGCCGTGACGGAGGCGTGAGGAAGACGTGAGGGCCTCTGGCACCGGGGACCGCGCGGGCGGCGACAATGCCCGCATGCTGCGGGAGATCGAGGAGTACGTCCGCGGGCTCGACCTCGACGCCTACCTCGTCGGCGGCGCCGTCCGCGACGAGCTGCTCGGGCTCGACTCGAAGGACGCCGACTTCCTCGTCCCCGGCGTCGACACCGACGGGCTGAAAGCAGCGCTCGCGCCGCACGGCCGCGTCGAGGACCTCGTCGTCGCCGGACGGCTCGTCGGCGTCCGCCTCCACCCGCGCGACAAGAGGCTCCGCACCCTCGCGCCCGCCGGGATCGAGCTCGCGCCGCCGCGCGCCGAGCGCTCGACCGGGCCCGGCCGCCACGACTTCGAGATCGTCGCCGACCCCTCGCTCTCCGTCGAGGACGACATGCGCCGCCGCGACTTCACCGTCAACGCGATGGCGCGCCGGCTCTCGACCGGCGAGATCGTCGACCCGCTCGGCGGCCGCGCCGACCTCGAGGCGCGCCGGCTCCGCACCGTCTCGCCGCAGAGCTTCCGCGAGGACCCGCTCCGGCTCGTCCGCGCGCTCCGCTTCGTCTCGCAGCTCGGCTTCGACCCGGACGAGACGCTGCTCCGCCAGATGCGCGAGGAGGCGCCGGCCGTGAAGCTCGTCTCCGGCGAGCGGATCGGCGGCGGGCTCGCCGCGGACGGGATGGGCGAGCTCTCGAAGCTCCTGCTCGGCGCCGAGCCGGCGCGTGCGCTCCGGCTCGCGCGCGACACCGGCGTCCTCGTCGAGCTGCTGCCGGAGTTCGCCCCGGCGGTCGGCTTCGACCAGGAGAGCCGCTACCACGACCTGACCGTCGACGAGCACACCTTCGCGGTCGTCCAGGCTGCCGCCGACGCCGGGTTCTCGCTCGCGGTGCGGCTCGCCGCCCTCTTCCACGACCTCGGCAAGCCGCGCGTCGCCTGGCGCGGCAGCGACGGCCGCCTCCACTACTACGCGAAGCCCGGCTTCGCCGACCGCGGCCACGACCAGGTCGGAGCCGAGCTCGCCGCCGGCGCCCTGCGACGGCTCCGCTACCCGAACGCGCTCCGCGACCGCGTCGTCCGGATCGTGCGCCGGCACATGTTCCAGGTCGGCAAGGGCGACGAGCGCCGCGCCCGCCGCTTCCTCCGCAGGCACGGCGACGAGCTCGCGTTCGACCTGCTCGACCACAAGCAGGCGGACGTCTCCGGCAAGCCCGGCGCCGCGGGCGAGCCGCCGCCGCAGGAGGAGCTCGAGCGCGTGGCGGCGTTCCGCGAGGTCGTGCGCTCGCAGCTCGCGAGCCCGCACCGGCTCACGGATCTCGCCGTCGACGGCGGCGACCTGATCGAGCTCGGCTTCCGGCCGGGGCCTGCGCTCGGCCGCGCGCTCCACGAGCTCCTCGACGACGTCGTCGACGAGCCGCACCTGAACACGCGCGAGGAGCTGCTCCGCCGCGCGCGCCGTAAGCTGCGGGCGTGACCGTCGCGCCGATCCCCTGGGACGCGCCGGGCCCGTACCGGGTCGCGTTCTCGACCAGGCAGGGCGGGGTCAGCGACGGCGACTTCGCGTCGCTCAACCTCGGCATCCGCACCGACGACGAGCCCGCACGCGTGGTCGAGAACCGGACGCGCCTGTGCGCGGCGGTCGGCGCCGACCCGGACGGAGCGACGATGGCGTGGCAGCGGCACGGCCCCGTCGTCGCGCGCGCCCGACCGCGCGGGATCGTCACTCCCGGCACCGTCTTCGAGCACTGCGACGGCCTCTGGAGCGACGAGCCGCACCGGGCGATGCTGCTCCTCACCGCCGACTGCCTTCCGATCGCGCTCGCCCGCGTGGACGGCGACCGCCCGGCGGTCGCGATCCTCCACGCCGGCTGGCGCGGCCTGCTCGGCGGCATCGTCGCCGCCGGCGTCCGCGCGCTCGGCGGCGGCCCGCTCGCCGCCGCGATCGGCCCCGGGATCGGCCCGTGCTGCTACGAGGTGGGGGAGGAGGTCGCGACGCCGTTCCGGGAGGCGTACGGCGCGGACGTCGTCCACGACCGCCGGCTCGACCTCTGGACGGCGGCCGAGCGCGCGCTCCGCGCCGCCGGCGTCGAGCGCGTCGACCGCTTCGACGTCTGCACCGCCTGCGACGCCGACCGTTTCTTCTCGCACCGGCGCGACCAGGGGCGGACGGGCCGCCAGGGAGTGATCGCCTACGTCGCCTGACGCCGTCCGCGCCCGGTACGAGCGGATCAGGGAGGAGGTCGGGCCGGGCGTCACCGTCGTCGCCGCGACGAAGTACGTCTCCCTCGAGGACATGGCCGTCCTGGCCGAGGCGGGTGTCGAGGTCGTCGGCGAGAACCGGGCGCAGGACCTGCAGGCGAAGCACGCCCGCTACGGCGACGCCTTCCGCTGGCACTTCATCGGCCACCTGCAGAGCCGCAAGGCGCCGCTCGTCTCCGAGCTGTGCGAGCTCTGCCACTCGCTCGCGTCCGAGTCGGCGGCGCGGAAGCTGACGATCCCGGCGCTCGTCGAGGTGAACCTCGCCGGCGAGCAGTCGAAGTCCGGGATCGCGCCCGACGAGCTGCCCGCCTTCCTCGAGCTCTACCCGGACGTGCGCGGGCTGATGACGATGCCGCCGGCCGCACCGGATCCGGAGGCGTCGCGCCCGTGGTTCCGCCGCCTGCGCGAGCTCGCCGAGGCGCACGGCCTGCGCGAGCTGTCGATGGGCACGAGCCAGGACTACCGGGTCGCCGCCGAGGAGGGCGCGACCTTCGTGCGGGTGGGCTCAGTCCTGTTCCAGGGGTAAGATCGCGCCCAGCCATGGGGTTTGCCGACGTTTGGAACCGCACCCTCGTCTACTTCGGGATCGCCGAGGAGGAGGACTGGGACGAGGAGGGCTACCTCACCGACGAGGAGCTGCAGCGCGCGTACGGCGAGCGGAACGTGCGCCGACTCGCGCCGCGGCGCAGCCGCCGCGACGCCTACGACGACGACTGGACAGACCCGGAGCCGGAGCCCGTGACGCAGCGCACGAGCATCCTCCGGCCGCAGGCGGAGCAGCGCACGGCCGGGGCCCGCTCCGCCGAGCCGCGCCGTCTGCGCGGCGTCGACGGCCCGCCCGCGGCGCGCGTCCACCTCGTCCTGCCGCGCAGCTTCAACGACGCCCAGCAGGTCGCCGACCGCTTCAAGGAGGGCGTGCCGGTGATCCTCAACCTGCAGGCGGCCGACCAGGAGCTCTCGAAGCGGCTGATCGACTTCGCGAGCGGGCTCACCTACGCGCTCGACGGCGGCATGCAGCGGATCGCCGACAAGGTCTTCCTGCTGACGCCGCGGAACGTCGAGCTCTCCGCCGAGGATCGCGCCCGGATGCTCGAGCGCGGCTTCTTCAACCAGGCCTGACGCGGAGGGAAAGCGCCCGCGAGGGCGAACGAACGCCCGATGGGCGGCGTTGCCTCGACAGTCGTGCTCGCGGACGCGATCACGAAGGCGCAGAACTTCCTCTACGTCTTCGCGACCGTCTACACGCTCGTGATCTTCGCGTACATCGTCACGAGCTGGCTGCGGCTGCCCTATTCCGTCTGGCTGAACCGGATCCAGCGCTTCCTCTACGACGTGACCGAGCCGTACCTGCGGCTGTTCCGGCGCGTCCTCCCGTCGGCGGGGCCGCTCGACTTCTCGCCGATGGTCGCCGTGATCGTCCTCTGGATCGCGGAGCAGGTGCTGGTCCAGGTGCTGGAGCAGTTCCACTAGAGGGGAGAGAGCAATGGCGCTGACACCCGTCGAGATCAGGCACATGACCCCGGGCCGCGGCCTCTTCGGCTACAAGGCCGCGGCGACCGACCGGCTCCTGGAGGAGATCGTCGACAGCTTCGAGGACGTCTGGCGCGAGCGAGCCGACCTCGCCGACCGCGTCGAGCAGCTCGAGGGAGACCTCGTCCGCTACCGCGAGCTCGAGACGCTGCTGCGCTCGACGCTCGTCTCCGCCGAGCGCGCGTCCGCCGAGGTGAAGGAGCAGGCGCGCCGCGAGGCGGAGCTGATCCTGAGCGAGGCGCACGCCGAGGCGCGGGCGATCCAGCGGCAGGCGGTCGCCGAGAACGAGCGGCTGCGCACCGAGTCGGTCCGCCTGCGGGCCCAGCTCGCCGCCGCGCTCGAGACGCTGACCGTCGAGGAGCCCGCAGCGCCTCCCGTCCCCGAGCCGGTCACCGCCGAGCAGGCGGGCGAGGACGAGCCGGCCGACGACGTCGAGGTCAGCTGGCACGGCTTCGCCGGCGGCGCCGCCCTGCCGGACGCCGACGCCGCCTAGGCCCCGCTCACCCCGGCGTACACTTCTCGGCATGGCGGCCGAGACGACACGCGTGAAGCTGCGCGTCAGCCCCGGCGCGGGCCGGGCCGCGGTGGTCGGGCGGCACGGCGACGCGTGGAAGGTCCGGGTCATGGAGGCGCCCGAGCGCGGCCGCGCGAACGACGCCGTCGTCAGGCTGCTCGCCGACGCGCTCGCGGTTCCGCGCAGCGACGTCACGCTCGTTTCGGGCCATGGTGCGCGGGAGAAGATCGTGGAACTGACCGGGGTGGGGCCGGCGCTCGTTGCGCGCCGCCTCGAATCCGCGGCAGCCCTCGACCGCGGCAGAAAGGACAGGCGCTCATGAGCATCGACACTGAACGGTTTCGGACGGCGCTTCGCGAGGAGCGCGAGCGCGTCGAGAAGGCGCTCGCGAACCTGCGCGACGAGCATCCCGGCGCACTCGGCGACGAGGTCGAGGAGATCTCCGGGACGACCGACAACCACCTCGCCGAGACGGCGACGGCCACCCTCGGACGCGAGATCGACTACACGCTCGGCGAGAACTCCGAGGAGGTCCTGAGCCAGATCGACGCCGCGCTGAAGCGGATCGACGAGGGCACGTACGGGACGTGCACGAACTGCGGCCGCGAGATCGCGCCGGAGCGGCTCGAGGCGACTCCGTGGGCGTCGCTCTGCATCGACTGCAAGCGCGCGGCGGAGCGCTGAGCGGGTGAACGAGCCTGCGAGGCCGCTGGACGTCCGGGTCGGCTCGAACGCGGACGGCTTGACGCCGTTCTCGTTCGCGGAGCGCTCGCTCGCCGCGACGCCGGCCCAGTGGCTCGCGCTCGGCGCGATCGCCCTCGGCGCGATCGCCGCCGACCAGCTGACCAAGCACCTCGTGACCGCGAACCTGCGGCTCGACGAGGGCGTGCACGTGGTCGGGCCGTTCTGGATCCACCACGTCCGCAACTCGGGGATCGCCTTCGGACTGTTCGCGAGCGCGACCGTCGCCGTGATCGTGCTGACCGGGATCGCGGTCGCGTGGATGGTCGGCTACTTCGCCCGCTCCGGCGCCCGGCACCCGGTGCTCCCGATCGCGCTCGGGCTCGTGATCGGCGGCAGCGTCTCGAACCTCGTCGACCGTGTGCGGCTCGGCTACGTGACCGACTTCCTCGACTTCCGCTACTGGCCCGCGTTCAACCTCGCCGACAGCTTCATCGTCGTCGGCGTCGGCATCCTCCTCGCCGCGCTCGCGGTCAGCGACCGCAGTTGATCCGCGTCCGCGTCGACGACGACGCGGCCGGCTCGCGGCTCGACCGCTACCTCGCCGGCCTCGCCGAGGTCGGCTCGCGCGCCGCGGCCGAGCGGCTGCTCGCGGGCGGCGGCGTCCTCGTCGACGGCTCGCCCCGCGCGAAGAGCCACCGGCTCGCCGGCGGGGAGGAGCTCGAGTTCGAGCCGCCCGAGGCGCCGCCGGGGCTCGAGCCGGAGCCGCTCGACCTGGAGGTCGTGCTCGAGGACGAGCACCTGCTCGTGGTCGACAAGCCGGCGGGCGTCGTCGTCCACCCGGCGCCCGGGCACGCGACCGGGACGCTCGTCCACGGCCTGCTCGCGGCCGGCGCGGAGGGGGGAGACGAGGACCGGCCGGGAATCGTGCACCGGCTCGACCGCGACACCTCGGGCCTGCTCGTCGTCGCGCGCTCGGAGGAGGCGCACCGGCGCCTGCAGGAGCTCGTCCGCCGGCGCGCGCTGACGCGCGAGTACCTGGCCCTCGTCGTCGGCCGGCCGCGCTCGCGCAGCGGCACGATCGACGCGGCGATCGGCCGCGACCGGCACGACCGGCTCCGCCACTCGCTCGACACGGACACGCCGCGCGAGGCGGTCACGCACTTCGAGGTCGAGGAGCTGCTCCCGGCGCACACGCTGCTCCGCGTCCGGCTCGAGACGGGGCGGACGCACCAGATCCGCGTCCACCTGGCCGCGATCGACCTGCCGGTCGCCGGCGACCCGCTCTACGGCCGTCCCGGCGAGCTCGGGCTGGAGCGCCAGTTCCTGCACGCGACCCGGCTCGCGTTCCCGCACCCGCTGACCGGCGAGCCTGTGGACGTCTCCTCGCCGCTCCCGGCCGACCTCGCGGCCGCCCTCGCGCGCGCCCGCGGCTAGACTTTCGGCGTCCCTGTCCCGACTCCCCGGCGGCCCAGCCGCGGCGCGGGTGCCGTCCTCTCTCGGACGGTGCGCCACGACCCCGCCGGCGCACGACCCACAACGAATCCGGAAGGAGCTTCCAATGGCAGTCTCCATGCGCGAGCTGCTGGAGGCCGGAGTCCACTTCGGCCACCAGACGCGTCGCTGGAACCCGAAGATGCGCCGCTTCATCTTCTCCGAGCGCGGCGGCATCTACATCATCGACCTGACCCAGACCGCAGAGCGCCTCGAGGAGGCCGAGCAGTTCGCGCGCAACGTCGCCGAGCGCAACGGCACCATCCTCTTCGTCGGCACGAAGAAGCAGGCGCAGGACGCCGTCGAGAACGAGGCGAAGCGCGTCGGCATGCCGTACGTGAACCACCGCTGGCTCGGCGGGCTGCTCACGAACTGGCGGACGATGTCCGACCGGATCGAGCGGCTGCACGAGATGCGCCGCTACCGCGACGAGGGCCAGCTCGACCTGCTGCCGGCGAAGGAGCGCATCTCGATGGCCGGCGAGCTCGAGAAGCTGGAGGCGAACCTCGGCGGCGTCGCCGACATGCGCCGCCAGCCGGACGCGGTCTTCATCATCGACCTGAAGAAGGAGGCGCTCGCCGTCCGCGAGGCGCGCCGCCTCGGCCTGCCGGTGATCGCGCTCGTCGACACGAACTGCGACCCGGACGAGGCCGACTACGTCATCCCCGGCAACGACGACGCGATCCGCTCGTGCAACCTGATCGCGCGCGCCGTCGCCGACGCGATCGCCGAGGGCAAGCAGAAGGTCTCGCCGCGCGACTTCCAGCCGCAGCAGGAGGCCGCCCCGGCCGAGCCCGCCGCCGAGGAGAGCGTGCCGGAGGCCGGCTCGACCGAGCAGGTCGAGCAGGGCGCGGCCGTCGAGCCCGCCACCGAGGGCGAGGCCGTGCCGGTGCCGAGCGGGAACGCCGTCCCCGAGGAGGGCGCCGGCTCCGCCGACGCGTCCGCCGCGAGCGGCGTCGCGCCGGAGGGGGAGGTGCAGTCCTGATGGCCGAGATCTCCGCCCAGCTCGTCCGCGAGCTCCGGGAGCGCACCGGGGCCGGGATGATGGACTGCAAGCGCGCGCTCGAGGAGACGAACGGCGACGTCGAGGCCGCGATCGTGCAGCTGCGCGAGAAGGGCATGGCCCAGGCCGCGAAGCGCGCCGACCGGGCGACGACCGAGGGGCTCGTCGGCTACCGGCTCGCCGACGACGGCTCCCGCGGGACGATGGTCGCGGTCGGCTGCGAGACCGAGCCGGTCTCGAAGAACGACGAGTTCCAGGCGTTCGCGAAGAAGGTGCTCGACCTCGTCGAGGCCGAGGGCGTCGAGGCGCCCGCGCAGCTCGAGGAGGAGCGGACGGCGCTCTCCGCCAAGCTCGGCGAGAACATCGCCGTCGCCGGCGCGGCCCGCTTCCAGGCGGTCGACGGCGGCACGATCTCCGCGTACGCGCACCCGCCGGCGAACAAGCTCGGCGTGCTCGTGCACCTGCGCGGCGGCGACGCCGAGCTGGCGCGCAACCTGGCGATGCACATCTCCTGGTCGGATCCGCGCTGGGTCGGCCGGGAGGACGTCCCGGACGACCTCCTCGCCGCCGAGCACGAGATCTACCTCAACTCGGACGAGGTGCAGTCGAAGCCGGAGCAGGCCCGTGACAAGATCGTCGAGGGCATGCTGAACAAGCGCTTCTTCGCCGAGCGCGGCGGCGTCCTCGCCGACCAGCCCTGGATCCACGACTCGTCGCAGACGGTCGGCCAGGTGCTCCAGGGCGCCGGCGCCGAGGTGCTCGAGTTCCAGCGCTTCTCGCTCGCCGGATGAGCGTCAGCCCGGACGAGAGCCCTGCCGCGACGGCCGCCGGAGCGCCGGCGTTCCGGCGGGTGCTCCTGAAGCTGTCCGGCGAGGCGCTCATGGGCGAGCGCGAATACGGGATCGACGTCGGCGTCACGCGGGCGCTCGCGATCGAGGTCGCGGCCGTCCGGAGCGAGGGCGTCGACGTCGCGATCGTCGTCGGCGGCGGCAACTTCTACCGCGGCCTCGCCGCCTCGGCCGAGGGGATGGACCGCGCGACCGCCGACTACGCGGGCATGCTGGCGACGCTCCTGAACGCGCTCGCGCTCCAGGACGCGCTCGAGCGGGAGGGCGCCGACACGCGCGTCATGTCCGCGCTCGCCGTGTCCGAGGTGGCCGAGCCGTACATCCGCCGCCGCGCGATGCGCCACCTCGAGAAGGGGCGGGTCGTCATCTTCGCGGCCGGCACCGGCAACCCGTACTTCACGACCGACACGGCGGCGGCGCTGCGCGCGCTCGAGATCGGCGCCGACGCGATCCTGATGGCGAAGCACGGCGTCAACGGCGTCTACGACGACGACCCGCGCCGGGTCGAGGACGCGGCCTTCCTGCCGCGGCTGACGCACCTGCAGGCGATCGAGCGCGGCCTGAGGGTGATGGACACGACCGCGCTGTCGCTCTGCATGGACAACCGCCTCACGATCCACGTCTTCGAGCTGGCCGACGGCAACATCGGGCGCGTCGTCGGCGGCGAGCACGTGGGCACGATCATCGCGACCGGAGGGGAGGGCTAGATGGCCAGCGTCGACGAGCTGCTGAACGACGCGAAGGACCGGATGGGCAAGTCGGTGGAGCACGCGCGCTCCGAGTTCGCGACCGTCCGCACGGGTCGCGCCTCCGCGTCGCTGCTCGACCGGATCGAGGTCGACTACTACGGCACGCCGACGCCGCTGCGCCAGCTCTCGACGATCAACGTCCCCGAGCCGCGCATGCTGACCGTGCAGCCGTTCGATCCCGGCTCGATCAAGGCGATCGAGAAGGCGATCCAGGAGTCCGACCTCGGCCTCACGCCCTCGAACGACGGCAAGCTGATCCGGCTGCCGATTCCGCAGCTGACCGAGGAGCGGCGCAAGGAGCTCGTCAAGGTCGTCCGCAACATGGCCGAGGAGCATCGCGTCGCCGTCCGCGAGATCCGCCGCGACGCGATGCGCCACCTGAAGGAGCTCGTCGACTCGGGCGAGGTCGGCGCCGACGAGGAGCATCGCGGCGAGGGCAGGGTGCAGGAGCTGACCGACGAGCACACGAAGCAGATCGACGAGCTCCTCAAGCACAAGGAAGCCGAGGTGATGGAGGTCTGATGCCCTCCCCGGCGACCGGCGTCGTTCCCGGGATCGAGGAGCGCCTTCCCGAGGTCGCGCACTCGGTCGCGATCATCATGGACGGGAACGGGCGCTGGGCCGCCGCCCGCGGCCTCGACGTCGCCGAAGGGCACCGCGCGGGCTCGCGCGCGCTGCGGCCGGTCGTCGAGACGGCGATCGACCTCGGCGTCGAGTCGCTCGCCGTCTACGCGTTCTCGACCGAGAACTGGGCGCGCTCGGCGGACGAGGTCGGCGCGCTGATGGAGATCTTCGGCGAGACGATCGACCGCGAGCTCGACGACCTCGCCGCGCAGGGCGTCCGCACCCGCTTCCTCGGCCGGCGCGACCGCGCGCCGGACTGGCTGTGCGAGAAGATGGCGTCGCTCGAGCAGGCGACCGCCGACAAGACGCGGCTCGGCCTCTGGATCGCGTTCGACTACGGCGGCCGGGCCGAGCTCGTCGAGGCCGCCCGCCGGCTCGTCGAGAGCGGCGTCGCGCCGGACGAGATCGACGAGAACGCGCTCGCCCGCAACCTCTACGCGCCCGAGATGCCCGACCCGGACCTCGTCGTCCGCACCTCGGGCGAGCTGCGGGTCTCGAACTTCCTCCTCTGGCAGTCCGCCTACGCCGAGTACGTCTTCACGGAGACGCTCTGGCCGGACTTCGGGCCGGGCGAGTTCCGAGCCGCGATCGAGGAGTACGCGCGCCGGCGCCGTCGATTCGGCGGAAGATAGGCCCGGCGTGAACAACCTGGCGTCCCGCATCCTGGTCGCGCTCGTCGGCCTGCCCGTCGTGCTCGGCCTCGTCTGGCTCGGCGGCTGGTGGCTGTTCGCGCTCCTCACCGTCGCCGCGCTCGTCGGCGTGCACGAGTTCGTGCAGATGGCGCGGCCGCTGCGCCCGCTCGCGCCCGCCGCCTACGCGGGCGCGGTGCTCGCGCTCGTCGGCGCGCGGACCGGCGGCGTCGTCTGGATGCTCGGCGGCTTCCTCGCGACCTTCGTCCTCGGCTTCCTGCTGAACGCGCTCGCGAGGACGCGCGCGCCCTCGACGGCGGCGATCGGCTCGACCGTGCTCGGCGCGGCGTGGATCGGGCTCGGGCTCGGCCACCTGCTGCTGCTCCGGCAGATGCACACCGAGCCGAGGCTGCTCGCCTTCGCCGTCCTCCTCACCGTCTGGGGCGCGGACACGCTCGCCTACGCGGGCGGGCGGCTGCTCGGGCGGCGCAAGCTCGCGCCGCGCCTCTCACCCGGCAAGACGTGGGAGGGGTTCGTGATCGGCTCGCTCGCGGGCGTGTTCGTCTCCTTCGTCGCCCTCTACGACTCGCGCGGCCACTACCTGCAGATCTGGCAGGCGGTCGTCCTCGGCGTCGCCGTCGTGCTCGCGGCGGTCGTGGGCGACCTGTTCGAGTCGGCGCTGAAGCGGGACATGGAGGTGAAGGACACGGGCCGGCTCCTCGGCGGCCACGGCGGCGTCCTCGACCGCGTCGACGCGCTGCTCTTCGCCGGCGCGGCCGCGTACTACCTCGTGCTCGCGTTCGGGTACCACTGAGCGGAGCCGCTGGAGCGCGGCGGTCGCGCGGCTCGCGGCCGCGTCGATCTCGGCCAGGTACTCGCGGCAGTCGGCCGCCTCGGCGGTTCGCGCCAGCGCCGCGTAGCCCTGGACGACGAGGAGATCGTTCGCGAGCTGGTGGAGCTCGCGCTCGCGGAGGCGCTCGATCACGGTCTCATCCTTAGTTCTCGCCATCGTGTTGACATCGGTAATCGACCGCAGGGCAGGGTAGCCCTCGTTTCGGGGATTCGCCGGGCCGTAGACTGGCCGCGTGAGCGCCGAGACGAAGCGCGTCGCCCTGCTCGGCGCAACGGGCTCGATCGGACGCCAGGCGCTCGAGATCGTCGCCGCCCATCCGCGGCTCGAGCTGTGCGCCGCGGCGTCGGGGTCGACGCCGCTCGACGACGTCGACGCCCCGCTCAAGCAGGTCGGCGGCGACCTGGTCGAGCTGCTCGAGCGGGCGCAGCCGGACGTCGTCCTGAACGCGGTCGTCGGCTTCGCCGGCATCCACGCGACGCTCTGGGCGCTCGAGCGCGGCGTCGACCTCGCGCTCGCGAACAAGGAGAGCCTCGTCGCCGGCGGCGACCTCGCGCTCGCCGCGCTCGAGCGCGGGGGCGGCCGGATCCTCCCCGTCGACAGCGAGCACTCGGCGCTCTTCCAGTGCCTCGAGGGCCGCGGCGCCGATCAGGTGCACACCCTCGTCGTCACCGGCTCCGGCGGCCCGTTCCGCGGCCGCACGCGCGACGAGCTCGCCGACGTGACGCCGGAGCAGGCGCTCGCACATCCGACCTGGCGGATGGGACGAAAGATCACCGTGGACTCCGCCACGCTCGCGAACAAGGGGCTCGAGGTGATCGAGGCGCACTACCTGTTCGGCATCCCGTACGACCGGATCGAGGTCGTGATCCAGCCGACGTCGGTCGTGCACTCGCTCGTCCGCTTCCGCGACGGGGCCTCGCTCGCCCACCTCGGCTACCCGGACATGCGCGTCCCGATCTCGTACGCGCTCACGTATCCGGAGCGCGCGGCGACGCCGCTCGCCCCGCTCGAGCTCGCCGGCCTGACGCTCGAGTTCCACGCGCCCGACACCGAGACGTTCCCGATGCTGCGGCTCGCGCGCGAGGCGGGCGAGCGGGGCGGGACGGCGCCGTGCGCGTTCAACGGCGCGAACGAGGTCGCCGTCGCCGCGTTCCTCGACGGGGAGCTGCCGTTCCTCGGCATCCCCGAGGTCGTCGGCGAGACGCTCGCCGCCGTCGACGGCGCCCCGGCCCGCGACCTCGGCGACCTGCTCGAGGCGGACCGCGAGGCGCGCGAGCTCGCCGGACGGGCCCTGGCGGCGACGTGACCTGGCTCGTCGTCATCCTCGGGCTCGTCCTGCTCGTCTTCCTGCACGAGCTCGGCCACTTCCTCGTCGCCCGCGCGGTCGGCAGCCGGCCGCGGAGCTTCTACATCGGCTTCCCGCCGGCGGTCGCGAAGGTCGAGTGGCGCGGCGTCGAGTACGGGATCGGCGCGATCCCGCTCGGCGGCTACGTGCGGATCCCCGGCATGAACCGGCCGGCCGCGCGCGACCTCGAGCTCGCGATGGGGCCGGCGCTCCGCGAGGTCCCGGAGCTGACGCCGGCCGTGCGGCTGGTCGGCAGGGCGCTCGAGCGCGACGACTTCCCGGCGGCGCGCGCCGCGCTGCCGGCGCTGCGCGAGGAGGTCGCCTCGGCGACGCTCTCTCGCTCGGCCGCCCGGGCGGCGAACCGGGCGCTCCGCGACGTCGAGGAGGGGACGGGCCCCGACGCGTACTGGCACCAGCGCACCTGGAAGCGGATCGCGATCATCGCCGCCGGTCCGCTCGCGAACGTGCTCGTCGCGTTCGTCATCTTCTTCGCCGTCTACGCGACCGGCGCCCCGTCGCCGAACCCGAGCACCGAGGTCGCCGCCGTCGAGGCGAACACGCCCGCGGCCGCCGCCGGGCTCCAGCCGGGCGACCGGGTCGTCGCCGTGAACGGGGTCGCCGCGACGACGTTCGACGCCGTCTCCCGCGACATCCGCGCGAGCCGCGGCGGCCCGGTCACGCTCACCGTCCGCCGCGGCGGACGCACCGTTACGCTCGGGCCGCGGCCGACGATCCGCCAGGGAGGCCACTGGATCTGGGGCTTCCAGCCGGCGGCGAAGCTCGTCTCCTACCCGCTCGGGACGAGCGCGCGCTGGGCGGCCGGCGACTGCTGGCGCGTCGTCTCGGGGACGGCCGGCGCGCTCCGCTCCGTCTTCGGCAGCCGGCACGGCAGCGGCCAGGTGACGTCCGTCGTCGGGATCACCCGCTACTCGGTCGCCGCGCTCAAGGTGAGCTTCAGCTGGTACCTGCAGATCCTCGGCCTCGTCAGCATGTCGCTCGCGCTGCTCAACCTGCTGCCGCTGCTGCCGCTCGACGGCGGCCACATCCTCTTCTCGGTGATCGAGGCGGTGCGCCGGCGCGCCCTCGCCCGCGAGATCTACGAGCGGGTCTCGGTCGTCGGCTTCGCCCTGATCCTGATGATCTGGGTGATCGCCCTCTCCAACGACTTCAGCGGCAGCGGGCCGCACTGAGCGCGCTGCCTCAGCGAGCGCTGAGATTTCCCTGCAAAGCGCCCGGCTAGACTGACCCGAGGATGGCCAGCGAGCGGCAGATCAGCGTGGGCGGCGTCAAGATCGGCGGCGGCGCGCCTGTCGTCGTCCAGTCGATGACGACGACGAAGACGCACGACGTCCCGGCGACGACGGCCCAGATCGCCGAGCTCGCCTCCGCCGGCTGCGAGATCGTCCGCGTCGCGGTGCCGAAGACGGAGGACGCCGAGGCGCTCGGCCGGATCGTCCGCTTCTCGCCGATCCCGGTGATCGCGGACATCCACTTCAACGCCTCGCTCGCGCTGAAGGCGATCGAGCAGGGCGTCGCCGCCGTCCGCATCAACCCCGGCAACATCGGCGGCCCGGACAAGGTCGAGCAGGTCGTCCGCGCCGCGAAGAAGGCCGGGATCCCGATGCGGATCGGCGCGAACTCCGGGTCGCTGCCGAAGCACCTGTTCGAGCTGGCGCAGCGCGACCAGGCGGAGGCGCTCGTCGAGGCCGCGCTCGAGGAGGTGCGACTGCTCGAGCAGCTCGACTACTTCGACTTCAAGATCTCGGTCAAGTCGAGCCACGTGCCGACGATGATCCGCGCCTACCGGATGCTCTCGGAGAAGGTGCCGTACCCGCTGCACCTCGGCGTGACCGAGGCGGGCACCGTCTACTCCGGCTCGATCAAGAGCGCCGTCGGCATGGGCGCGCTGCTCGTCGACGGCATCGGCGACACGATCCGCGTCTCGCTTTCCGCCGACCCGGTCGAGGAGCCGAAGGCCGCCTACGAGATCCTGAAGGCGCTCGGCCTGCGCGAGCGCGGCCCGATGATGATCGCCTGCCCCTCGTGCGGCCGCGACAACGTCGGCGTCCACACGCTCGCCGAGCAGGTCGAGGAGCGGCTCGCGCAGTACCCGCAGCACTTCGAGGTCGCGGTGCTCGGCTGCGCGGTGAACGGCCCCGGCGAGAGCGGCGACGCCGACTTCGGGATCGCCGGCGGCCGCGACGTCGGCTTCATCTACGCGCACGGCCGCGTCCTGAAGAAGGTCTCCTCGGACATCCTCGTCGACGAGCTCTTCCACGAGATCGACCGCTGGATCGCCGACGGCATGCACCGGCCGAAGCGGCTGAAGATGGCCAAGCCGGCCGCGCTGGCGATGGCCGAAGCGTCCGCGATCCCGCTCGAATAGGGTCCGGAGAGACCCGATGATCGCCCGAGCCTCACAGCTCTTCCTGCCGACCCTGCGCGAGCCGCCCGCCGACGCGGAGGCCGCGTCGCACCGGCTGCTCGTCCGCGGCGGCTTCGTCCGCCAGGTCGGCGCGGGCCTCTGGACGTATCTGCCGCTCGGCTGGCGCGTCCACCAGAAGGTCGTCCAGATCGTCCGCGAGGAGATGGACGCGATCGGCGGCCAGGAGTTCCTGGCGCCGGTGCTGACGCCGGTCGAGCTCTGGGAGGCGACTGGCCGCGACAAGATCCCCGAGCTCTTCCACCTCACCGACCGCGTCGGCCGGCGCTTCATCCTGCCGATCACGCACGAGGAGACGTTCACGTTCCACGCGCGGGAGATCCGCTCGTACAAGGAGCTGCCGCAGCTCTGGTACCACTTCCAGGTCAAGGACCGGGACGAGCCGCGTCCGCGCGGCGGCCTCCTGCGCGTCCGCGAGTTCATCATGAAGGACGCGTACTCGTTCGACCGCGACGAGGAGAGCGCCTACGCCTCGTTCGAGCGGAACCGGGAGGCGTACCACCGCATCTTCGAGCGCTGCGGGGTCGAGGCGCACGAGGTGCGGGCGGAGAGCGGGATCATGGGCGGCGAGCTGACCTTCGACTTCCTCGCGCCGTCGGGCTCGGGCGAGAACACGCTCGTCCGCTGCGAGCGCGGCGACTACGCCGCCGACGCCGAGATCGCGCGGGGCATCCCGCGCGCGCCCGAGTTCCCGGCGCGGCTCGCCGAGCCGGAGCCGGTGGAGACGCCGGGCGTCACGACCTGCGAGGCGCTCGCCGACTTCCTCGGGGTCGACCTCGCCGCCACCTCGAAGGCGATGCCGGTGACGACCGAGGACGGCCGCGTCGTGCTGGCGCTGATCCGCGGCGACGACCGGCTCTCCGAGTCGAAGCTGCTCTCGGCGCTCCGCATCGGCTCGCGTCCGTCGACCGACGACGAGATCCGCGCCGCGTTCGGCGCGTCCGGCGGCTCGCTCGGCCCCGTCCGCTTCGAGGGCGAGGTGATCGCCGACCTGACGCTGCGCGAGGGCCAGTTCGTCGCCGGCGCGAACCGCGACGGCTTCCACCTGCGCGGCGTCGAGGCGGGCCGCGACTACGAGCCGCGGTTCGCCGACCTGCGCGAGCCGATCCCCGACGACCGCTGCCCCGAGTGCGGCGGCGCGCTCACCTTCGAGACCGCGATCGAGGTCGGTCACATCTTCTACTTCGCGGACAAGTACAGCTCCGGGCTCGGCGCGACGTTCCTCGACGAGGACGGGCGCGAGAAGCCGATCCTCGGCGGCAGCTACGGGATCGGTCCGGGCCGCGTGCTCGCCGCCGTGATCGAGCAGAACCACGACGAGGCGGGGATCGCCGCCTGGCCGCGGTCGATCGCGCCGTACGGCGCGCACGTCGTCGCCCTGCCCGGCGCCGGCGAGGTCGCGGAGGCGGCGGCGGAAGCGCTCTCCGCCGCCGGGATCGACGTCCTGCTCGACGACCGCGAGCAGCGGGCGGGGGAGAAGTTCGCCGACGCCGACCTGATCGGCTGCCCGATCCGGGTCACGGCGGGCAGGAAGAGCCTCGAGGACGGCAAGGTGGACGTGCGAGATCGTGCAAGCGGCGCCGAGAAGCGATTAGATGTTGCCGACCTGGGCAAGGGAGCGTGATGGCGCGACGCAGGCGGTTCAGCGAGGAGGCGTTCGGCCCGACCGTGGAGCGGTTGATGGCCGAGACGGGCGTCACCTACCGCGAGCTCGCCGCGCGCACGAGCCTCTCGGCCGGCTATCTGAACCATCTCGTCCACGGCAACCGGCCGGTGCCGTCGAACGACGTCGTGCAGACGCTCGCCGGCGCGCTCGGCGTGGAGCCGGAGCACTTCCGCGAGTACCGGCTGCGCGTGATCACGGACCGGCTCGAGGCGATGCCCGACCTGATCGACCGCCTCTACAAGCGGCTCGGAAGCTGAACCCCGACACCCCGTGCTTCGGCATGCCGAAGCACGGTCAGGGAAGCGTCACGACTCTTCGACGGGCTCGGGGGCGCGCACGCCGGCTACGAGCGGTCGTCGCCGCTTTCGACCCCGCGCGGCGCGTCACCGACGCGGCACGAAGACGTGACGGTGCTTCGGCATGCCGACGTACCGGGGCGTGGGAGCGGATCGCGGGAGGAGTCGCGCCCCTCCCGCGATCGCGTCAGACGTCGGCGGGCGGGCGCGGCTCGGGCGGCTCGAGCGGGAGTCCCGTCTCGCGCCAGAGGTGGACGCGGACGAGTGCGTCGATCCCGTACAGCAGCTCCTGCAGCAGGTCGACGTCGGTGACGTCGGCGTGCTCGAGGGCGTCCGTCCAGACCCCGAGCGCCTCGAGGCCGGGCTCGTCGGCGTCGGCGTGCGGCTCGAGCCGCACCCGCACCGACTCGGCGAGCGCGTCGCGGGTCGTGCGGCGCTCCACGAGCGTCTGCGCGCGGGTCGTGCGGGCGGCCAGGCGCAGCTCGTGCACGAGCTGGGAGAGCTCGAAGCGACGGGTCACGTCGATTGCGGACATGCGTCTCCTTCCGTTGCCGCGAGCGTGGCGCTGCCGCGGCCGCGCACCATCCGCGGAAACCCCGGTCTAGGAGAGCGCGTAGCGCAGGAAGAGGTGCGAGCCGTCGCGGCGGAGCGACCGGAGCTCGCCCGCGACGCGCGTGTTCGGCAGCAGCTCGACGCCCTCGACGAGCGCGAGCCGCGGCGCCGTCGCCCGGCCGGCGACGACGGGCGACACGGTGAGGAACAGCTCGTCGACGAGCCGTGACGCGAGGAGCGACCCGAACAGGTTCGGCCCGCCCTCCGAGAGCACGACGGCGTGGCCGCGCTCGCGCAGCGCGGCGAGCGCCGCGGGCAGGTCGACCGCGTCGCCCGCGTTCACGGCGACGACCTCGGTCGCGGCAGGCACGCCGGCGGCGATCTGCGGCGCCGCCTGCTCGGTCGTCAGCACGACCGCGCCGCGCTCGAGCACCGGATGCGTCGGGTCGAACGAGCCGCCCGCGGTGACGACTGCGACCGCCGGGTGCTCCGGCCGGCCGCGGCTCGCCCGCAGGGCCGCGCACGCCGCGCCGGCCGGCGGGTAGACGCGGTCGGCGCGCCACGTCCCCTGCGGGGAGGCGAGGAGCGTCCCGGAGCCGACCAGGACGACGTCCGCGCAGGCCCGGAGCAGCGCCATCACGAAGCGGTCCGACTCGCTCTCGTCGGCGACGACGGCGTTCGAGCGCGGCAGCTCGGGGATGGCGACGACGCCGTCGAGCGACTGGACGAAGTTCGCGATCGTGCACGGCTCCGCGAAGCCGAGCGGACCGCCGTAGAGGCGCTCCAGCTCGGCCGGGAGCTCCCAGCGCGGCCCGCCCGCGTCGGCCAGGAGCTCGAGCGGACTCACGCGCGGACGATCTCGGCGAGGAACTCGCGCCGGAGCGACTCGTCCTCGTCGTAGAGGCCCCGCCAGAACGTCGTCACCGTCCGGGAGCCCTCCTCCTCGACGCCGCGCATCGCGGTACACAGGTGCGCCGCCTCGAGCCGGACGGCGACGCCGCGGGCGCCGACGAGCTGCTCGAGCGCGGCGGCGATCTCCTCGCCGAGCCGCTCCTGCACGGTGAACCGGCGCGCGTAGAGGCGCACGAGCCGCGTCAGCTTCGAGATGCCGAGGATCTCGTCGCCCGCGACGTACGCGACGTGCGCCCGGCCGTGGAAGGGGAGCGCGTGGTGCTCGCAGAGCGAGAAGAACGCGATCGGCCCCTCGACGATCTGCCGGTGGCGGCCGTCGACGTCGCTCGGCCGCTCGGACGGGAAGACTGTCCGCAGCTTCGGGTCGCCGTCGTAGCCGGCGGTCGCGTCGAAGAGCGCCCGCAGGAAGCGGCGCGGGGTGTCGCGCGTGCCGGGCGTCTCCAGGTCCATCCCGAACGCGGCGAGGATCTCGGCGAGGTGGCGCTCGTAGCGGCGCCAGTCCTCCGTCGCGATCTCGCGGGGGCCGTCCCGCTCTTCGCGGGCGGCGAGCTCGAAGACTGTCATGTGACCTCCTGCTGGCGGGGACGGCGGTTGGGGAGCGCGAGCAGCGCGACGAGCGGGAGCTCGGCGAGCGCGAGCGCGGGGAAGAGGAGCGGATGCCCGAGGGCGAGGCAGACGCCGAACGCGAGCAGCTGCGTCGACATGCCGAGGTTGGCGAGCGTGCCGACCGCGACCGGCTCGAGCAGCGCGGGCCGCCGGGTGGCAAGCCGTTCCGCGAGCCGGTCCTGCGGCGCGTAGACGAGCGCGTAGACGCGGCGCAGCGCCGCGGTCGGGAGGCCGCCGCCGTCCGGCTCGGCGGCCGCGCCGCGCGCGAGCCGCTCGACGTTGAAGTTGACGCTGAGGACGGCCGTGACGGCGAGGAAGCCCGCGAGCGCGAGCGCGGGCTGCCCGTAGCGCCAGGCGAGCCCGGCGAAGAGGGCCGCGTTCACGAGCAGGTCGACCTCGGAGTCGAGGTAGCGGCCGAACGCGCTCGTGCGGCCGGTCAGCCGCGCGAGCTGGCCGTCCGCGTTGTCGAGCACCGTCTTCAGCTGGACGAGCAGCGCCGCGACGACGAGGTGCCCGCCCGCCAGCTCGACCGCGCCGGCGAGGCCGGCCGCGCCGGAGGCGGCGACGACGAGCGGCGGCGGCACGCGCAGCGGCGCGAGCGCGAGCACGACGAGATGCGCGAGCGGGCGGAAGACCCGCTCGCACACGAGCTCGGTCCCGAGGCGCGGCTTGCGCGAGCGCGCGAGGTCAGACACCCGGCGCCTCGCCGAGCGGCTCGCCCGCCTTCAGCAGCTCGCGGGCCGCGTCGACCGTGTCCCAGACGTTCCAGAGCAGGTAGCCGCGCGGCCGCCGCTCCTCGTCGACGTAGGCGACGACGCCCTTCCGGCCCGGCTCGTCCCAGCGCTCGACCGTGTCGAGCCGCGAGTCGACGAGCCCGACCGCCTCGTAGCCGAGGTCGAACAGGTCGGAGTAGAAGAGCGGCAGGTGGTCGTACGGCGTCTCGGCGCCGGCCATGTTCGCGCCGACGGCGCGGCCGTGCGAGTTCGCGTGGTCCTCGTGCTCGATCCGGGTGGAGACGCCGAGCGCGACGAGCGGGAAGTTCGCGACGTCGCCGGCGGCGAAGACGTCGTCGCGTCCGCCGGCGCGCCCGAGCTGGTCGACGACGATCCCGTTGTCGACCGCGAGCCCGCTCGCCTCGGCGAGGTCGGCGTTCGGGACGACGCCGAGCCCGGCGACGACCGCGTCCGCCTCCAGCTCACGGCCGGAGCCGAGCCGGACGCCCGTCCCCGACGCCGACTCGACGGTCTCGCCGGTCAGCACCTCGACGCCCCGCTCCCGGTAGTAGCCGGTGACGAAGTCGGAGAGGTGGGCGGGGAAGAGGCGATGGCCGATGCCCGGCTCCGGGAAGACCATCGTCACCTGCACGCCGTTGCCGTGGAGCGCGGCGGCGAGCTCGGAGCCGATGAAGCCGCCGCCGATCACGACCACGCGGGAGCCTTCGCGGACGCGCTCGCGGAGGGCGCGGTAGTCGGCGAGCGTGCGGAACCAGATGACGCCGTCGGCGCCGGGGATCTCGCGCGGCCGCGCGCCGGTCGCGAGCAGCAGCGTGTCCCAGGCGTGCTCGCCGCCCGCGTCGTCGCGCGCGCTGCGCCCTTCGAGGTCGAGCGAGACGATCCGCCTGCCGGTGACGAGCTCGACGCCCTCGGCCGGCTGCTTCCACAGCTTCTCCTCGGGCGCGCCGCTCCAGAGCCCCTTCGAGAGCAGCGGGCGGCGGTAGGTGGGATCCGGCTCGGCGCCGACGATCGTGATCTCGCCGTCGGCGTCGCGGTCGCGGATGCCCTTCGCGGCCATGTCGCCGGTGAGGCCGGCGCCCACGATCAGGTAGCGGGTCATTTCAGGAGACTCCTTCCAGCTCGAGCAGGGCGCGGAGACTTTCGTGTTCCTCGGCGCAGGCGGGGCAGCCGGCGAGATGCGGGCGCATGCCGGGGACGAGCGTGTCGGCGGGCTCGCCGGCCAGCTCGAGCTCCACGTAGCGGTCGAGCGCCTCGAAGCACTCGTCGCAGTCGAGCTCGGGCTCGCCCGGCCCGAGCAGGCGGAGCATCGTCAGGTCGAGATCGGGATCGGTGGTCATTCCTCGCCTCCGAGATGGCCGCCGGCCTCCAGGTGCTCCCGGAGCCGCCGGCGTGCGTCGTGCAGCGCCTTGTAGAGCGCGTTGCGGTTCGTGCCGAGCCGCTCGGCCAGCACGTCGATCGGGACGCCGTTGAGGGCGAGCGCGACGAGCACCTCGCGCTGTCGCGGCGTCAACGCGGTGCGGATGCCCTCCTGGACGGCGGCGAGCAGCGCCGCGCGCTGGCTGGACGCCTCGGGGCCCGGGTGCGGGTCGGCGAACTGCGACCACGTCTCCGGCTCGAGCACGGCCTCGCGGCCGCGCCAGGCGCGCCGGCGCACCTTCACCGACGCCTCCAGGAGGGCGAACTTGTACGCCCAGGTCGTGAAGCGGCTCTCGCCGCGGAAGTCCTCCAGCCGGCGCAGGACGGACACGGCCGCGTCGGTCGCGGCCTCCTGCGCGAGCTCGTCGAGCTCGGCGGCGCCGAGCTGGGGGAGCGAGGCGCGCCGCCGGGCAACCTCGAAGCGTGCGGCGCGCAGCAGCAGGCCGTGCAGCAGCGCGACCGCCTCGTCGCGGCCGGGCGCGCCGGCGCGCAGGTCGAGGTGCCAGTCGCCTGTCAGTTCGGGCAGCGCCGTCGCCGCGCTCATGTCGATGTTGGTGTCGCCCCGCGGCACGTTCTTACTTCTAGCTGTCCGGCGGGTTCAGAGCAGGCCGGAGGTGCGCTCGGCGAGCTCCCGGTCGCGCTCGGTGACGCCGCCGGCGGAGTGGGTCGACCAGCGGACGGTGACGCGCCGGTAGCGGACGTCGATGTCCGGGTGGTGGTTCTCGGCGTCCGCGAGCTCGGCGAGCCGGTTCACGAAGCCGATCGCGTCGCCGAAGGACGGGAACTCGAGCTCGCGCACGAGCGCGTCGTCCTCGAATCTCCAGTCGGTGGGCGTGTCCATTCCGGAACCATGCATGAAAACCGCAACCGGACGGGTATATCGACCGTTGGTCGAGTATGGGACATGAGGATCCTGGACGCGCGCGGCCGCGCTCCAGCATCTGGGTTCTCCAAGAGCTGGCGCGGGCGCTCGCAGAGTGCGAGCCACGTTTCGACGACCTCCTTGCGTGCGTCGTCGCGGGCCTGAACGGGGCCGGCTTCGGCTTCGACCGCGTCGCGATCTTCAGGGACGGCACCGGCCGCTTCGACCCGGTTCCGGCCGCGCAGCGCGGGTTCGACGACCTCGAGGTGCTCCACGGCCAGCTGCCGTCCGTGGAAGGGTGGTCGCTCTTCCGGCGTGCGCTCGAGACGGAGAGCGCGGTGTGGGCGGCGGACGCGCAGCTGGACGGCGACGTGCCGCTCGAGGTGGCCGGCTCGCTGCGCCTGCGCTCGGTCGTCGGGATCCCGTTCCTCGCCGGCGGCGCGTGCCTCGGCTTCGGTCTCGCCGACCGCGGCGGCACGGCGTTCGAGCTCTCCGAGGACGAGCTCGAGGCGCTGACGACCGCCGGCCGCTTCGTCGCCGCCGCGCTCCACGGCGCCCGGGCGCAGGACCGGGAGCGCCGCGCGAGCGAGCTGAAGTCGCAGTTCATCGCGCTCGCCTCCCACGAGCTGCGGGCGCCGGTCGCGGGGATCCACGGCGTCACGACGACGCTGCGCGAGCGCGGCGACGACCTCAAGCCCGAGCAGGTCGAGATCCTGCAGCGGACGCTCTACGAGCAGTCCGACCGGATGCGGCGGCTCGTCGACCAGTTGCTCGACCTGAGCAAGCTGGAGGCGGAGGCGGTCGAGATCCGGCCGGCGCGGTTCGCGGTGCTCGACCGGGTCGAGTCGGTGCTGCGGCAGGTCGCGCCGGACAAGCTCGAGCTCGTCCAGCTCGCGGTCGAGCCCGGCCTCGAGACGACCGCCGACCCGGACGCGTTCGACCGCATCCTCGCGAACCTGGTCACGAACGCGTTCCGCTACGGCGCGCCGCCCGTGCGGGTGGCGGCGCAGCAGCTCGACACGCACTTCCGGCTCTGGGTCGAGGACGCCGGCGACGGCGTGCCGCCGTCGTTCGCGCCGCGCCTGTTCGAGCGGTTCGCGCGCGGCCGCCAGGACGGCAGGGACGGCGGCTCAGGCCTCGGCCTCGCGATCGCGCAGTCGTTCGCGCAGGCGCAGGGCGGGCGGCTGCTCTACGAGGACGCGCAGCCGAAAGGCGCCCGCTTCCAGCTCGTGCTGCCGGTCGGCCGGCACGACGAGCAGTGATACCGTGCGCCCGGTACGGGGCGTAGCGCAGCCTGGTTAGCGCGCCAGTCTGGGGGACTGGAGGTCCCGAGTTCGAATCTCGGCGCCCCGATCTACTCGTCCAGCACCAGCCGGTCGCCCTCGCGGATCTCTGACGCGGCGCCGGCGGCGAGCTCGATCACGACCTTCGCGCCCTTCCTCGCGGCCGTCCGCCACGGCTGCAGGTTCCGCTCGACGCCGAGCACGGTCAGCTCGCGGTCGCAGAAGACGGCGTCGATCGGGAAGCGCATGAAGAACATGTGGATCGAGCCGGCGGGGCGGAAGAGCATGCCCTCGTCCGGCGCGAGCGACGCGCGGCCGAGCAGGCCGCGCATCCGCGTCCACGGGTTCGTCGCGAGCGCGCACCGCGCGCAGACGACCGCCCCGTCGGCTTTGCGAAGGGTGACGTCGCGCATCGCTTAAACCTCCGTCCTCTACCCCTTTCGGGGGATCTTTGTAAAGGCTCCGAAAGGAATACCCGCGAAAGGCGCTCTTAGCTGCATCGCATGAACCACGGGGTCTTTCAGAGCAGCTCCACGCGAAGGGGGGTGACCGGCACGGCAACTCGGTCTGCCGCTCCTGCGGCCATCGCGGCCTGAGCCGCTCTGCAGCACCTGTCTCTGCACGTCAATCACGACACAAGGGGAAAGCAATGTACGGCTTCCTGTTCCAGTGGATCAAGGACAACATCAAGAAGGACGAGGGCCAGACGATGGCCGAGTACGGGA